>JAJPIU010000017.1 GCA_021324535.1 Pseudomonadota bacterium | reverse complement strand
CTCCGTGACGGCGCGTATCTGCGTCACCTCCAGCCGTTTGCCCATGAACCACCTCCTCACCTGAGATGCTTCATGATAGCATAAACTTGGCGGATGCACCACTAAGTTTGGTGGAAGACCTACTTGGATCAGCGGAGTTCAATGGCCATTGAGTAAGGCAACAGGCCATCCAATGCGTTTTATAGCGCAATTTTCTCTCGCTCCAGAGCTATTTGGCGACTTGAGTGTACAGATGGCATATGTTTTTATGACGGACGAAGAGACTTATGTTGATGGTACATGGTTGCCAGATGGCGAAGAAAATGCTGTCATTTTACAGCCCGATAGGTGGGATGATTCTATGGCTATTATCACTGATGATATGCCACATCAGGAAGAACATTACCTGACTGAATATGAGGTCATACTTCACCCCGATGAAGATCCTGACTATCTTGATGAAGAAGAGTATCGCCAGCGTGGTGATTGGAAAAGCTTCCTCTCGAAAGTTTATGAGAGCAAAATAGGTGGTACTCCAGCTTTTCTCCAGTACCCTGAATATCCTGATGCAGGAAAGTGGGTACTAATTGCTCAGCTCGCTTCAACCCTATTGCCGAATGAATTAAACTTTGGTGATAGCGGTGTCGGATATGTCTTTTTATCGGAGAGTGGTGAGCGCGCTAAGTTCCTTTGGCAAGGTTAACATTGCCGCGAGTTTTTTTGGACGGTCGGCAGTCAAAACAAGTTGGTAGTGGCGAATTCTTTTCTATATCGAGAAGCTGCCTCCTAAAAGTAAAGTCACCCAAAGCCTCGCTTAGTGGCCCATTCGCTGAATGCGTAGGGATTTCGTTGTGAACGCTACTGAGTGGGCAGTGCGGCGAAGGCGACAGCAATGACACAACAACCTTACCCCAGGAACTGACAACCAGGCGTTCTGCTACGACGCGCTAGAACGGCTGAATTGGGCAGGGGCAAGCGGGAACCCGCCCTGTGGTGGCAGCATCACCCAAGGCACGCTCACCAGCGCCAACTATACGCAGTCCTTCTCCTCCGACACGCTTGACCGGCTGCTGACCACCGGGCCAGGCCATGCCTACACCTACGGCGATAGCCACCACCTGGACGCCGTGACCAGCATCGCGAGTGGCTACACCGCCGCCTACGATGCGGCAGGCAATATGACCTATCGCGCCCCGACGAGTAGCCAGACGTGTGCGGGCAATCCTTCGTCATTTACCGACCAGCATCCCGGCTATGACAACGAGGGACGGCTGACCACCTGGGCCAACCATCAGAAATACCCTCCTCTACGAGGGTAAAGCAAGTAAGCAGAATCGCTGCCTTGTGCTAACCTGCTGACTCCTTCCGTCGCGGGCCGAGCGTCTTGCCAGCCTGGCTGGGGGGAGCCGCCCGCACCAGCCAGGAGGCTTAGACTGCTGACCCGTGCGACAAAAGGCGCCATTTACTCGACAGAGTAGCCGTTATGGTGCTATACTATAATAGTAGCATGAAAAAAAGCAGCGCACCACGAATATTCACAAATATTAACGTGCGGTTCCCACCGGAGATGGTGGAAGCCATGAAAGAGCTTGCACGCCAAGATACCCGCTCACTGAACGGGGAAATCATTTGGGCATTGCAAGCGTTTATCATGGAACATTCAACGAACCAGGAGAGCAACCGGCACGAGCATCAAGATCGTAAAGACGACGACAATTCCTGAGTATGACCTGCATGGTATTACTCTCGATCTCACCAGAAAGACAGGGGTACTGATAAGGAGCCGATATTGACTCTCGCGAACCACGATTACGCCAAGAAGCACTCGTTCCAACAGCTATAGCCTTACGTGGAGATACAGACGATTCCAATGTCATCCTATAGGATGAAGGATCAGGCATCAGCGGAACCAAAGGTTATGACAAGTGGCTTCAGTTGTCAAGGCTCTACATAGACATTGCAAACGGCGTGATCGGCAGCATTGTTGTAGCTCGTGCTGACCGCTTATTCCGCGATAAACACTTCAGAAACGTCAGTAGGTTCACCGAGATCGCCGAAAAGCAACGGATAATGCTTGTCGTTCCTGGCAGAACTATCTACGACTTCACTAAGACCAAAGACCTACAAGCCTTCCAGCGGGAGATGCAAGAAGCCTATAGCTACATCGCTACATAGGTTGCCTACATGCAAGACACACGAAAACAGAAAATCCAGCGTGGCAAGTACGGCGGAGGCAATCTACCTGCGCCCTATGCCATAGAGAGAGCAGCATGGAGAGAAGATCAAGTTCCTGTCATTTACCGGCCCTGGCAACCCATTGCCATCAATCGCTTCGAACGTCTAAGTGGCTTCCGCTCGACATTGTTGCTATAGCAACAATGTCGAGCGGCAAGAGTCCGCCAGCGCAGAGGAATTTTTCAAGAAGTTACTTCCACAGCTAAGGCATCATTGAAGCGGTTAAAATAGTTGAACAGGCCAATGACCGACGCCAGCTCGATGATCTGCCCCTCATCGAAGTGGGCGCGCAGTTCGGCCCAGACCTCCTCATCCACGCCGTGCGCGTCGGTGGTCATGCGCTCGGCCAAGGTCAGCGCCGCCAGTTCCGCAGGCGTAAACTCGTCGCGATGCTCGTCAATGTGGTACATCGCGTTTAACAACTCCTCGGTCGCCCCTAGCTGCTTTGCCAAAGCAGTATGTGAGGCCATTCAATAGGCGCAATGATTGATCTGCGAGACCCGTACCGCCAGCATCTCTTTCAGCCGCTGGTCAACCGTGCCCGTGTTGAAGATGGCGCGCATGTGGGCCGCCGCCGTCTCCATAATCTCAGGCCGCAGCGCCATCGTGCGAAACATATTGGGAATATTGCCGCGCTGCCGCTTGAACTCTTCAAGCACGGCGCGCGCCTCAGGGGTGGCCTCTTCGGGATTCAGGGGTCGGATGCGTGGCATGAGCGATTCCTCCTTTGGTACTCCGCCTCCCTCACATGGAAGGAAACATCATCACTCATCCCAGTGTATAACATGAGGGCGCGCCGCCGCCTGGCGTGAGGGTGAGACGCCAGTGAGAGTCAAGCGGCTTGAAGATATAGCCCGTCGTCTGCGTTGCGCCCGCCGCAATCTGCCCACCGGCCACTGGCGCACCCTCGCAGGCGTCCGCTCGCACGGCCCATGCGACCGGCGCGTCAGTGGATTGGTTCAGCGCAATCTTTACCTGCGTCGCGACGATAGGCTCCATCAGCGCGAGGCCCAGCGCCATGCCGTTGCTGCCCTCCGTCGGCGGATACAGATCAAAGTATTGCCGTCGTCCCGAAAGCGGCTGTCCGCAGGCCAGGATCGCCGCGTTGGGATCGTTTGCCTTTGCGCGCACCGTCACCCAGAGCGACATACTTTGGGGTAGCGAAACGTCAACGCCGCCTTGCGGATCAACCTGCACGACGGTGGATTGCGCACTTTCAGATTGCGTGGTGGAAGTTGCGCCCGCCAGGGGCGTTGTCGTCGGCGCAGAGGCGGGATCGCTGGCCTTCGTCAGATTGGCGAGGATTGGCCCGTCGCAGCTATCGTTGCGTAACTCTACAGGAAGCGTGGCGCTGGCGTAGGGGAGCGCCTTGCCCTCGTAGTACGTGACGATGTGTGTCGCGTAGGCAGGAGTAAAGGTTGCCGTTCCGCTGAAAGCGCCTGTCAATGTGGCATGCGCGTTCTTGCCCAGCGGCGGCGCGTAGCCCTGTGAGCCGCACGCCGCCAGCGCCACTGTCAGCGTGAGGAGCAACGTCGCCAGGGTGATGTATGTTCGTGGATGTCGCATGATCGCACTATCCTTGGTTTGGTGTTTGCAGCAGGCTTGCCAGCGCCGCGCATATGTCGTCAGCCGTCTTCGCGAAGACCACCTGCGGGCGCACCTGCGAGCGGAACGCCTCCACCGTGATGTCGTCGAGGAAGCGATTGCCCGGCGTATCGAGCATCACGCGGGGCGCCAACAGCAGATCATCTTCGCCCAGATCGGCGCACGAACGCGCGATCTCATCGAGCGCATCCTGCCCGCAGATCAGCCCGGCCACTGTGACCTGCTCGCCAAAGAACCGGTTGGCCACTGGAACAACCCGCACGTCAAGCTCAGTCGCGTGGGAAATATCGCCAGAGATGCGCTTGATGATCGGCTCGGCCATCGTACTGGTCAGGATGGCGACCTTTGGGCGTGGCTCTGTTATGGTCTTTGCGGGCAGCATACGTTTCGCCGCGCGCCAGTCGTCAAGCAGCTTGCGGGTCATACCGACACCGTTCTCGATCTGCGCATAGCCGCCGTAGTGGCGCGCGGGCGGGAAGGGTGTCTGCGTCACGTAATACCATTCGTCCGAAAGGTAGACGAAAGGCAGACCATGCGCGCCCGGCTCGGCGGCGAAGCGGCGCTGCCAGCCTGTGACGCGCTCGATCACCGCAATCGACTCCTCGCGTGTGAACGAGCGCATCGGCGGCAGGTCGTTCACACGGATCATATTGTTGTACTTCGTCAGGCCGACCGGCACGACGGAGATGGATTCGACGATGGGACGCAACGCCGCAAGATCGGCGATGCTGCGGTCAAGCTCCTTGCCATCGTTGATCTCCGGGCAGAGCACAAGCTGCGTATGGCAGGTGATCCCAATGGAGCCAAGCCGCTGTATCTGCTCGACGATCTCGCCGGAGCGCGGGCCATCCACCATCTTGCGGCGTAGCTCAGGATTCGTCGTATGCACGGAGACGTAGACCGGCGTGAGATGCTGCTCTTCGAGGCGCTGCCAGTCCTGCTCTTTGAGGTTCGTCAGGGTGATGAAGTTGCCGAACAGGAAGCTATAGCGGTAGTCGTCGTCTTTGATGTACAGCGACTCGCGCATGCCAAGCGGCAGGCCACGCTGCGGCTGATGGCGCTCCGGCAGGCCTTTGATGAAGCAGAAGACGCACTTGTTGGCGCAGATGCGAATGAACGGGGCAGGCTCCTCACCAAAGAGCACGCCAAGCTCTTCATCAGGTGTTTTGGCTACCAGCGTTTGTATCTCGCGTCCGTTGCGCTCCACGCCAAGCGTCAGTTCCTCGTCGGCGGCGTAAAACTGATAGTCCACCAGGTCGCGGACGGGTCGCCCATTGATCGTCTTGATCAGGTCGCCTGATTGAAGGCCCGCCAGGTCGGCGGGGCTATCGGGCACGACCTCGCGTACCCAGCCATAGAGTTTCGGCATAGAGATGATGTATCCTGATAACACGGTATTTGCACATGTCAACCATGGAATTATAGCGGCGCGTATGATAGGGCGTCAATCAGGATGGCCGGATGGGCGTCTTCGTATGGGCAGCAGTCGGGTAAACCCGCTCATGGAGAACGCGGGGGTAGGGGTCTGAACGCGCGCCGTGAGGCATGGGCGCGGGCGCATGAACGCGCGCCTCGAGACGCCAGCGCCATCAAGGCCGCCTGCGCGGCCTCTTCAGAAAGATCGCGTTATAATAGACAGCATGAACGTCGCCGCATAGCGTAAGGCCCACGCTTATGACATCCACCCCTACCACACCATCCGCGCCAACCACGCCACACCCGGCGCCAACATCACACGCGCCCGTCCTGGCAGGAGCCGCTCGCGAACGACTCATCGCCGAGCTTCAGGATGCGATTGGCGCGGCGAACGTGCTGACCGCCTCCGATGCGTTGCTCAGCTATAGCTACGATGGAGGCTTTTTGGAGGGGACGCCCGACATCGTGACGCTGCCTACCAGCGCCGAGGCTGTGGCGAACGTCGTGCGGCTGGCGACGGCTGCGGGCGTCCCCATTGTAGCGCGCGGATCGGGCACGGGGCTGTGCGGTGGCTCAATCCCCACGCGCGGCGGCGTGGTCATCGCCACCACACGGATGAATCGCATCCTGCGTATTGACGCACGCAACCTGCGGGCGGTTGTCGAGCCGGGGGTGATCAACGTGACGCTCTCGCAGGCCGCCGAGCCGTATGGGCTGTACTACGCGCCCGACCCGGCCAGCCAGCGTATCTCCACCATCGGCGGCAACGTCGCGACGAACGCGGGTGGGCCACACTGCCTGGCGTTGGGTGTGACCTCGAACCATGTGCTTGCCGTGCAGGTGGCGCTGGCCAGCGGCGAACTGGTCTGGCTGGGGGGCGGTGAAGAAGGCATCCTCGATGCGCCGGGGTATGACCTGTTGGGGACGCTAGTTGGCTCGGAGGGGACGCTGGCAATTGTGACGCGCATCGTCGTCCGGCTGATGCGCCTGCCCGAGGCGACACGCACCCTGCTGGCGGTCTATCCTGATGTGGCGACCGGCTCGGCCTCGGTCTCGGCCATCATTGGCGCGGGCATCGTACCGAGCGCGCTTGAGATGATGGATCAGACGATCTGCCAGGCGGTGGAGCGTCACTACCACGCGGGCTATCCCGAAGACGCGGGAAGCGTGCTACTGATCGAGGTGGACGGCGCACGCGAGGCTGTAGAGGCGCAGAGTGAGCGCATCGCGGCGATCTGCCGGGCGCAGGGCGCGCGCGAGGTACGGCTGGCGCAGTCGGCGGCTGAACGCGCGGCGCTGTGGGCGGGACGTAAGGGCGCGGCGGGCGCGATTGGCCAACTTGCGCCAAGCTACTATCTGCAAGACGCGGTTGTGCCGCGTTCGCGGCTGCCGCAGATCATGGCGCGTATCGGTGAGATCGGACAGGAGTATGGCCTGACCATCCCCAATGTCTTCCACGCAGGTGACGGCAACCTGCATCCGGCGATGCTGTTTGATAGACGGCGCAACGGCGACATCGAGCGGGTGATTGCGGCGGGTAATGATCTGCTACGGGCCTGCGTTGACCTCGGTGGCACGGTCTCTGGTGAGCATGGCATCGGCCTGGAAAAACGCGACGCGCTCACCTATGTCTTCACGCCGCGCGATCTGGCGGCGATGGCCCGGTTGCGCAGTTGCTTCGATCCGCGCGAACTCTTCAACCCCGACAAACTCTTCCCCCCAGGCGTATCCTGCCTCGAGGCGCGCCCACCCCTTGAAGCATTGCCCGCAGGCGCGGAAAACGCCTGGTTCTGCTAGGAGACTTTTGTGATTGTAGCGCCTACAAGTGAGTTGACCACCTTTGAGCGCGCATGCCGACGCCAGCCAACCGAACACACGCCCATCTGGCTGATGCGCCAGGCGGGCCGCGCGTTGCCGGAGTTTCGCGAGGTACGCAAACATCATTCGCTGCTGGAGATCATCGCGCAGCCAGAACTCTGCGCCGAGGTGACGTTACAGCCGGTGCGCCGCCTGGGGGTAGACGCCGCCATCATCGTCTCGGACATCATCGCGCCGCTGGTCAACATCGGGATGGAGATTGACCTCAAGGAGGGCGTCGGGCCGGTCGTCGCCCATCCCCTCCGCACGCACGATGACCTGAAGGCGCTGCGCCCGTTGGAGCCGGAGACGGACATGCGCGCCATGCAGGAGACATTGCGCATGGTGCGGCGCGAACTGGCAGGCAAGGATGTCGCGCTGATCGGCTTCGTGGGCGCGCCCTTCACGCTGGCGGGCTATCTGGTGGAGGGTAGGCCCTCGCGCGACTTCATCACGACGAAACGGATGATGCTGGAAACGCCCGACTTGTGGGATGCGCTGATGGCGCGGCTGACCGAGATCGCGCTGACCTATGCGCAGGGACAGATCGCGGCTGGCGCACAGGCAATCCAGGTCTTTGATAGCTGGGTGGGCGCGCTCAGTCCGCGCGATTACGCCCGCCATGTGCAGCCGCATATGGGCCGTCTGTTCGACGGTCTGAGTGCGCCTGACGGCAAACCACAGACGCCACGCATCCATTTTGGCGTGGGAACGGCGACGCTGCTTGAACTGATGGCGGAGGCGGGTGGCGATGTGATCGGGCTGGACTGGCGTGTCCCGCTGGATGAGGGCTGGGCGCGGCTGGGCGGATCGGAGCGCGTGGCCATCCAGGGCAACCTCGATCCCGTCGCGCTGACAGCGAATTGGGAGGCGCTACGCGAGGAAGCCGACGATGTGCTGCGTCGCGCGGCCAGTCGCCCCGGCCACATCTTCAACCTGGGCCATGGCGTGCTGCCGACCACGCCGGTAGAGAACCTGGAACGGCTGGTGGCCTATGTGCATGAGGCGACGCCCACCCCTGCTCCTCCCCCATTGGGAGAGGGATTGTAGGGCGCGGGGGCGGGCGGTTAAAACCGTGCCGAAGGGCTAGCGCCACAAAGTCCGCCCGCGCGGACTCAAGTAGGGAAAGCGGGATCGCGGCGGGCGAGCGACGCAGCGTTGGGCGCAAGCTCCCGTACCGCCTGCCACACTCGCTGCCAGAGACGGCGGCGGGACGGGAGAGGTTTCTTCCTATGGCGCGCGCTGCACCAGCGAGGCATCTATGCTAGCCAGTGTTGGCCGACCGGCGAGCGTCATCGCCAGCTCAAGCTCGGCGCGCAAAATCTCCAGCACATGCGCCACGCCCTCCTCGCCGCGCGCCGCCAGCCCCCAGAGGATCGGCCTGCCCACCTGCACGGCCCGCGCGCCAAGCGCCAGCGCCTTCAATACGTCCGTGCCACGCCGTATGCCGCCGTCCAGGATCACCTCGACACGCCCGTTGACTGCCGCCACCACCTCAGGCAGCGCCTCCAGCGTCGCCAGCGAGCCATCGAGCTGACGCCCGCCGTGGTTCGAGACAATCACCCCCTTGACGCCATGCTCCACCGCCAGCGCAGCGTCTTCGCCCGTCAAAATACCCTTCACCAGGATGGGCAGATTGGTGATCGAGCGCAGCCAGTCTACCGCCTCCCAGGTAAGTGAGGCGTCGAACATGGTGGCAGCCTGGCGCGCCAAACCGGAGGTGCCCACGACGCTCTTGCGTGTTTCGATGTCGGTCTGGTTGGGATCATCGGAGGAGAAGTGGGCCATGCGCAGATGCGGAGGGAGCGCGAAGCCGTTGCGGCGGTCACGGTCGCGGTTGCCCAGGCGCGGCGTATCCACCGTGAGGACGAGCGCACGGTAGCCCTTCTTCTCGACACGCCGTATGAGCATCTCAGAGACCGCGCGGTCTTTGTAGACATAGAGTTGGAACCAGAGGAGGCCGGTCGCCGCGTCGGCCACGTCTTCGATATTGCGCGTGGCAAGCGTGCTGAGTGTCATGATCGTTGCGGCGCGTCCTGCCGCGCGGGCGGTGGCGCACTCGCCCTCCTCATGCGCCAGGCAATGGTAGGCGGTCGGCGCGACAAGGATGGGCATGCTCACCGGTGTTCCCAGCACGGTCGTTGTCGTGTCAATCTTGCTGACATCCACCAGCACACGCGGACGGAACCGCCAGCGTTCGAAGGCGGCGCGGTTGGCGCGCAATGTTACCTCGTCATCCGCTCCGCTGCGATAGTAGTCCCACGCGGTGCGCTCCACGCGCTGGGCGGCCAGCGCCTCGTAATCGCTGACGATGATTGGCTCACCCGATGGCCCGCCGGTCTCGACGACGGTCGTCTGGGTCGTCACGGCGGTCGCCTGTGGATTCGCGTTCGCATCTGCCGTATCCATCGAAACTTGCCTCCTCACGCGCTTGTATGGCTGGCTATGTCGGCGCCGCGCGCTCGTCTGGCGCGCAACCTCTTGCCAGGAACATGCCACACATTGGCAGAGATGTCAATGCGTCATTGCGAAGACGATGTGAAGATGACTAACTCCTGCGCATAGCGAGCTTGCGGCGCAGGCGGTGGTAGAGGCTGAGGTTCTTTGTATCGTACTTCACGCGTAGCGTGGCCGTGCGCCCACGTTCGGCGGAGTTGGAAAGCGTGATGGCGGCGCGTTCGGTGGCGTCGGCCAGTTCATATTCGCCTGCAGAACGGAGCCTGAGCGCCGAGGTGTTGAGGTGCGTGATGGCCTCAGCGTTGTTGCCGGTGGCCGCCTGTTGGTCGGCGAAGGTTTGCAGACGAAACGCGGTGATCAGTTCCAGCGCCAGCCGCACATCCGATGTGATCTCGCTATGCTGGCCTGTCGTGTTCACCGGCAGAGAGACCTCACGCTCCACCCGCTCACGCCGCCCGCCCGCATTGCGCGGGGCCCAATAGGTGGAGGAGAACTGCCCCAGCGTGTAGGCGCCACGCGATGGCGTAAAGACCTCTGGGTCGAACAACACTTCCCACAGCACCACCGCGCTCTCAACATCTGGTCGCCCTACGAGCGAACCCAGATCAACGGTGATCGGCTCGTTTGTGGCGTCAATCATATCGCGCCCGGCGGTGGGCATGCTGAACGCCTCGGCGATCTCCGGCGCGACGCGTGTCGCCCGCACGATACCCACTCCTTGCGCTGGCGTGAAGGTCAGGCGCATATCTGCGGCAAGGGTCGCCCGCAGCCGTGAGACCACCGCCTCGAAAATCGCGCGGGTGGCGCGGGGCTGTTCGATGAAGTTGCTGCTGCCGCCACTGATTGCGGCGAGCCTGTCGAGCAGTTCGCGGTTCCAGTCCGAGCCAAGGCCCAGCGCGGTGATCGAGATACCACGCTGGCGGGCCTCCATCGCGTAGTGCAGGCACGATTTTTCATCGCCGAAGGTCTGGCCGTCGGTCAACAGGATCAGGCTGGGAATACGCACGCTCTGCGGCTGGCGTTTGCCAAGCAGGTTCAGCGCCGTTTCAAGGCCATTCGCCAGTTGGGTGCTGCCGCGTGTGAAGATGCGTTCGAGCGCCATCTCCACGCTTGCTCGATCCGCACGTGTGATCCCGTCGGCGATGGTCTCGATGTGATCGTCGAAAAAGATCACCGTCAGCAGATCATCGGGGCGCAGATGGCGCAGCATGTTGCGCACGGCCTCTTTGGCCTCAAAGAGTTTCTCACCTTCCATCGAGTTTGAGCGATCAATCAAGATAACTAGATCGAGCGGCAGGGGATCGAGCACGGCCTGTTCACGCGCCGAGCCAAGCTCGCTGAGCAGGTAAAAGCGCGTCAGACCATGCGGCGCGACGATACTCGGTTCGCCCGGCGTCACACTGAGCGTCAGGGTGAGTCCCGGCTCCGCCATGTCGTCAGCGCCGATAAATGGGGGGGCGTTGTTCGGCTGGCCCTGCCGATTGGGATCGCTTGGCCGCGCTGCCTGAACGAGCGGATCGGTGGGTTGATCCGCCTGGGGGCGAAAGCGGAGTCCCCCCGACGAGACGCTAAAATCGTCCGGGCGCGACTGAAGCAACGCCAGCGCGCTATCATAGGCGCTGCGCAGTTGTGGCGAGCCTAGCACACGATAGGCCTCGTTGATCACCTTGAACTGTGCGGCGGCGGCAAGGTCGCCCGGATTGGCGTCGGGGTGCGACTCGCGTGCACGTATACGATATGCCTGGCGAATCTCCTCTGCGGATGCCGTTGGCGCGACGCCCAATACAGCATAAAAATCTCTCCGCATAACCACATCCTCTCTCGCCCGACGCCTTTACACGCGCTCTACAGTATAGTTATTCATTTCTAAGGTATGTTATTCATCGCTTGCGCTGGCGTAGACGTTCGCCAGATCGTCAGCCTCGTGTGAGCCGTTCGCGCCAGCGGTCTCCTGATCCTGCCCGCCTTGCGCCAGCGACTCACCCTGCGCAGGCTCCGCGCCAGCCACCTCGGCGAGATCGGGCGCAGCCTCGGTCGCGGCGTTCTCATCTGCCAGCTCAACCGGAACCGCAGCGGAGACAAAGACCACGACGGCTGTGCTGTTGTCGTGTCCACCGGCGGCATTGGCCAACGCGACCAGTCGCTCGGCGCAGACCTGCGGATCGGTCGCGGCGGCCACCTCCTGGCCGAGCGTCTGATCGCTCAGTTCATCCCACAACCCATCGCTACATAATAACAAACGATCTCCGGGGTTGAGTGTAAACTCCAGCATGTCGGGCGGCGCCTCGTCATCCTGGCCAATCGAGCGATAGAGCACGCTGCGAGGCATCAGGAAATTGGGATCGCTCAGCAGCGGATGATCCATCGCCTCCATACGGGCAAGCAGCGAGTGGTCTTCCGTCAGGCGGATGAACTGCATCTCGCGCAGGAGATACGCCCGGCTGTCGCCCAGGTGGGCCAGCGCCGCCCGCGCGCCTGAGGTGGCGATGGCCGTCAGGGTAGCGCCAGTCGCCGCGCCAAGCTGGCGGGCGAAGATGCGTGTCTGCCGGTTGGCCTCGGCCACGGCCAGCGCCAGCGCCTGCGCCAGATCGCCTATTTTTTCTTCGCCAGCGGTCTTGTTTTCTTCTTTCTGTTCCTGTTCGGCCTTTTCGCCGGTTGGCGCCTCGTCATCAGTCGGGCGTTCAGGCGATTTCTCTTCGCGTGGCGGCGTGGCGCTCTCCCCTGGTGAATCGGGCGAGATTGTCAGGATGGGCCAGAGCATCCTGGGGAGAGTAAAGTGGCGCGCCATCTCAACGGTCACTGCGCGCGCGGTGATGCGGCTGGCGATCTCGCCATGCGCCTCGCCGCCCATACCATCCGAAACGAGAAAGACGCCCATTGGCGCATCCAGGCCGCCTTTGGTCACGTCGTCTTGCAGATCAAAGAGGGTGGTCGCCAGGGCGTCCTGGTTTTCTGAGCGCACTCGCCCCACCGTCGTCGCGGAACCTGTCATGAACACCAGGCGGGTTGGCGGCGCGGCTGTTCCCAGGGAATCGAGCGCGTCAACGGCCACGCCAAGCGCACGCAGCGCATTTGCGCAGGCGAGACGCACCTCATCGGGCGTCTCAAACCCCTCCGTCTCGCCCTTGATGGCAATGGCGCGCACCTGGCGCTCGGCGGTCGCGTCGCTTGTGTCACTTGTGTCATTCGCCGCTTCGCTGGTCGCTTCGCCTGTTGGCGCTTCTTCACTGTTCAAGGAGGTAGTGAAGCCGCGCAGTGCGCCAAGCGTGCGCGCCAGAAAGTTCGCATCGCGCGCAAACAACTGTTGGGATTCCGCAGTGTCCCAATCCAGCAGGGTCGCCTCTTCGAGGCCCGTCAGGTAGGCGCGCCCCTGTTGCGTCAGCAGCGTCTCAGGGGAGACATGCAGATGCGCGACGCCATTACGATGCAGATAGCTCAGGGCGTCGGCTAGCCCAACGCCTGCGCGCAGCGTTTCGACAGCCCCCAGGCGCGCGCCCTGCCCAACCGACAACACGGGAGCGTCGGGGGTATCGTGGAGTGACTGCATCACCAGATAGAACCGACCGCCCTCGGTCACAATGGCCTCGGGCGCCATGAGGCGGGGATGCCGCAGGCCCAGGGTCACGAGATCGAACAGGCGGGCGGAGGGCGTTTCGGGTTGCTCAATGATGGTAAACCATGCCGGTTGTGGCTCTGCGGCGTCTGTAGCCTCTGTAGCCTCTGTGTCGTTGGCGCCATTAGTATCAGGGGTGGGCGCCACCTCTGGCTGCGAGGCTAGCGTAGCCAGATAGCGCGCGGAGCCTGGGGTTGCGCTCAGCGTCTGCACAATGCGATACTCGCCAAGCACGGCGCCCGCTCCTAACGGCGCTGTCGGCTGCTGCGGCGGCTCGAAACGCTGTTGGGTCGGAGCCTTGGCCTCATTGGGTTCATGTTGTCCGCCACCAGGGGATGTGACGCCAGCGCCAGTGGGCACAGCCTCACCGGTCACATGAGCCGCTTCAGCCGCTTCATGCGGCTGCTCACCCGGCGCGGTGTCTCCATGTGCGGCGTCTCCATGTGCAGTGGCTTCGGTTATCTTGGCTGAGGAGCCTGCTTTAGCTGCTTCGGTTGATTCGGTTGATTCGATTGAGGCAGGCTGCTCCGCAGGTTCCGCAGGTGAGGTCTCTGTGGTCTCTGTGGTCTCTGTGATCTCTGAGGCGTCGGTGGCCCTGCCGGAAGCCGCAAGGGGCGTTGTCTCTGCCTGGGCGGTCTCCTCGGTTGGCTCGCTGTGCTCCGCGTGCGTCGCTGACGCCTGCTCACGAGCGTCGAGTGTCTCTGCCATATCGGCGTAATCATTGTGTTGCACACAAGCCCCCTGCATCTCTCAACCACGTTCTCACATCACCGTTGGTTGGTTCTTTCGTATAGAGTCGCCTTTGTGGCGGCGCTTGCCTCACTTTTGTCCTGCTACGGAAGATTACCTCACGACTGTACAGACTCAGACGCCGATCTAGGAGCCGTAGGAGCCATACGCTTTGGCGGCTCGTAGCGCATACAGAGTCCAATCGAGATTCCCCACATATACCACACCATTGTACACGGTTGGCGAACTCATGATCTCGCGTCCCTCAAAAAACCAGATGCGCTTCCCGGCCTTCGCGTCAATCGCATAGAGTCGGTGATCGGCGCTCCCAACGTAGACGACGCCATCCGCGTAGGCGGGCGTGCTGGCGATCTGCCCTTGCGTGGTGTAGCGCCAGTACACGTTGCCAGTGCGCACATCCAGGCAATAGAGGTTCTTGTCGCCAGACCCGATATAGAGCCGATCATCAACGATCAACGGCGACGAGGCCACCAGGCGGTCGGTGGAACGTGTCCAGGCTGTCCAGCCGGAACGCGCCTCCAGGCAGTGAATCTGGTGGTCATTGGAGCCAAAGATGACATGGTTATCGGCGAAGGCGGGCGACGAGAAAATGCCTTGCTGCGAGGTAAACGTCCAGCGGAGGTCATGCGTCAGCGCATCAACGGCGTACAACTTCCCATTCGACGCGCCAAAGTACACCCAGCCATTGCCATACGTCGGGGTGGTCTGCACTTTCCCATAGGTCGGGTAGCGCCAGACCTCGCGCCTGGATTGCAGGTCAATCGCATACAGGTTGCCATCGCTCGAACCAACATAGAGCATGTCGTTCACAATGCGCGGCGAGGCCAGGATTGGCCCCTGGGTCTTGAAGCGCCAGATCAGTTCCCCTGTCTGCACATTCACTCCGTAGAGGAAATGATCCGCTGAGCCAAATAACGCCATATTCCGCCAGACGACCGCCTTGCCACAAATGATTCCGGTGGTGGAGAACTGCCAGCGTTGCGAGCGACGCCGCAGGTCAATTGCCCGCATATTGTTGTCGTTTGAACCAATCAGCAAAAACGCATCGCTTGGCGCATCCGCCTGGGCGGCGTTCGCCGACTTCATGACGACAATAGTTGGCGTGCTATAGATCTCGCCCTCGGTGCGGAACGACCAGAGCGACGTAGCCTCATCGCCCATGCGCGGCTGTGCGTCGGCGAAGAGCTGGCCGCTCATACCACCAGCCGCCATGCCAGGCTCGGCTGCGAAGGCGAGTGGGCGCACTGGCAGGCCTAGCGCCTGCTGCAGGGCCTCGGCGAACTCCTGCGCGGTCTGATAGCGCAACGCTGGATTTTTCTCACCGCAACGCAGAATGATCTCTTCCATTTCAGGTGAGATAGTTGGGTTGACCGCGCGTGGCTGTGCGCTCCGCAACAGGTTCGGCGGAAGCTCGCCGGTCAGCAGATTATACATGACAGCGCCCATCGCGTAAATATCGGAGCGCGGCTCAGCCTTGCCCTCACGCTGTTCCGGGGCAGCGAATCCCTCGGTGCCAACGGTGGTGTGCTTGTGTCCGGCCTCATAGGGTTTGGCGATGCCAAAGTCAATCAACACAATCTTATTGTTCTGCTTCAGCATAATGTTGGCGGGCTTCAGATCGCGGAAGATCACTGGTGGTTGTTGTGAATGCAGATAGGCGACGATGGCGGCCAGTTGGATCATCCACGCGCCAACCTGATCTTCCGGCAACCAGTTCCCTGCATCGCGTGTCTGGTAGAGGATGTTCTGTAAGGTATCGCCCTCGATGTAATCCATCACCAGATATGAACGTTGCGCATTGCTGAAGATGTCGTAGACTTTTGGGATGCCGGGATGATCCTGTCCCATGAGCATGCGCGCCTCACGACGGAAGTTGACCAGCCGCGCATTGGGGTCGCTCATGCGCATGTTCATCTCTTTCATCGCGCGCACAACGCGCAGGCGTTGATCAATCACGCGATAGACTTTTCCCATGCCACCTGATCCCAGCACGCCTTCCACAAGGTAGCGGCCATGATCGAGCTGGGTGCCTTGCATCAGCGGGGCAGCCTGCTGGTTGATCGCCTCCGTCGTGCCACCCGTCAAGCCGCCATGGCCATTATTCTGTCCCGGCTGGCCATCGTCTCCTCGGTCGCTTCCGTCGTAGCCGCGCGGCTCATAGACCTGATACACGTCATCCAGCGGGTAGTAGGTAGGCCCTTGTCTGTACTCCAACTCCACTCCCTGCTGCTCAGGTTGAGAAGCTTGTCCGGCCTGTCGCCTGGGATCAGGTTCCTGACGATCCGCAAAAGCCTCGAAGGGAAGATCGTCGTGCGGGAACGAGTGGTACTGTGCCATCACTGGCCTCCTTGGCGTTGTCGCCCACGCTCTCTATGTACGTTATGAATGTATGTACGTTCTCTATCTGTGGATGGACGTTCTCAACCAATGTATGGGCAGTGTACCATAGACTCACAAGAAGGAAAAGTGGGCGCCCAGAAGTTGAGACCAATGGGAGAGCATGACGCGATTTTCAACCTATTATCCCATTGGCGGGTCGTCAGGTGTGCGGGCGAAGATCAGCGTATCACGCAGGCCGTCGGGCGCGTGGGCGTTGTTGCGCAGGCGGCCCTCGCGCACGAAGCCAAGCCGCTCGGCCACGGCGGAGCTACGAGTGTTGCGCGCGTCGCAGCGAATCTCCACACGGTTGGCCCCCAGCGAGGTGAAGGCGTAGTCGGTGAGCAGGCGCACCGTCTCGGCCATATAGCCCTTGCCCTCGGCGTCGGCACGCAGCCAATAGCCAATCTCGAAGTAGCCGATGCGCCAGTCGCGTATCATCAAGCCGGAGCCGCCCAGGTAACGCCCACTGGCGGCCTCCCACACACCGGCAGGTAGCTCCTCGCGTAGCAGCCAGCGCGCCATCGCGTGCGCCAGCCAGTCGCGTAGCTCGTCGGCGGTTTCATCGGCGAA
This sequence comes from Pseudomonadota bacterium, assembly GCA_021324535.1. Lineage (GTDB taxonomy): Bacteria > Chloroflexota > Ktedonobacteria > Ktedonobacterales > JADMIN01 > JAJPIU01. The sequence goes on along the minus strand of JAJPIU010000017.1, from coordinate 31,148 downwards.
AGGCATCCACGGGCGCAGGTGATCGCGCGAGGCTTCAACGGCGGCGTACACGTCGTCGGCGTCGCTTGTGCGATAGGGTCGCACGAGCACACGCGGGCCGCGTAGCTCCTCGAAGACGGGGATGGCCGTCTGAAATGGTGGTATGTCCATCGGTTTCTCCGCTTCTCTTGTTGTGGCATGGCGGCCAGAATTGTGGTATCGTATGGGTAACGATACGCGGCTGCTACCACATGCTAATGGGTTCTATGGCGCTTCATTAGTGTCACACGCTCAGGCTGGCAGGCAAGCAGGCGCGCGTCGTCCAAATAAACACCACCCTACGGCGGCCGTCAACTCTTTAGCTGAATCTGGCGGCTGACCGCAGAAAAGGGAGCGTAGCATGGCGCAACGGTTCGATCCAATAAGTATTTCCGATCCAAATGCGCTACGATGGCAAGAGGGGCAGCATGGCCTCGTCACCCCCACGGATGTGCACATTCCGGGCGTGATCGAGAGCACCCCTCGCGGCATCGAGCGTTCAATGGATATTTATACCCGCCTCTTCCAGGAGCGGATAATTTTCATCGGCACACCGATTGATGACACGGTGGCCAACGCTGTCGTGGCGCAACTGCTCTTCTTGCAGAGCGTAGACGCCAACAAAGACATCAGCATGTATATCAACAGCCCCGGCGGCAGCATCTATGCCGGTCTGGCGATCTACGACACGATGCAGTTCATCAAGCCCGATGTAGCCACCTATTGCATGGGCATGTCCATGAGCATGGGGGCCGTCATTCTGGCGGCAGGCGCCAAGGGCAAGCGATATGCGCTTCCGCACTCGACGATCCTGATCCACCAGCCGCTCGGCGGCGCGGAGGGCCAGGCAGCCGACATCGAGATCACGGCGCGTGAGATCATCCGCCTACGCGATGCGCTGTATAACATCCTGTCGAAGCATACCGGCCAGTCGCTTGACCGCATCAAAGCCGACTCCGACCGTAACTACTACCTGAGCGCGGAATCCGCTGTACAGTATGGCCTCATTGACGAGGTACTTCTTCCTAGCGATTCTGAGGATGCGAGCAAGAGCTAGCGCATGTTGTCCCCACAACATGGGGAAGAACCGCTCTGGCGCAAGCATCCCTACATACATGGGGATGAGCCGTGTAGTAGCGAAGTAAGGTAGAGTGGCCCTGGGGCGTCATATGAACGTTCCCAGGGCTTTTCTTGTGTGCGCGACCCTGCGTACAGCCGCCGAATGGGACGGCGCGATGGATGGATACAGGAGACGAGACCAATGGAGACATCAAGGCATAACTATAACGGTACTGGCGCGCGCGGAACAAGCAGCGCATCCCGCGCCTTTCGCTATCGCGCGCCTGACGAGCATCCACAAGAGCCTACACGCCCTGACGAAATCAGACGACCGGGAGACAATACACGCCAGCGCCAAAGTGAGCGGCAGCCACATAGCCACCCAAGCAATGGCCCAAACAATCGTGTAGATTGGCTGGCGACAACTCGTATGCGGGTGTTGCGCTTCCTCTTTGGGCTGCTCTATCGCAACCGTACCCTCTACTGGCTAGCCAGCACGATTCCCTTCGCGGGGCAGTGGCGTGTCTGGCAACGACTGGCTATCGCGCGGCTGGTTGGCTCCTATGTGCTGGAGATCGGCTGCGGCATCGGTACACTTCTGGCCGACATGGTAGAGGATGGGTATACCTGCGCAGCCGTGGATCGCTCACCTGCGATGGTAGAAGCAGCGCGCGCCGAACTACGTCGCCGGGGTCTCCCTCTTAGCGAGACTCCCGTTGTGCAGGCAGACGCGCAGGCGCTTCCCTTCGCCGACGCCTCGTTTGACTCGGTAGTGAGCACATTCCCGACGGAGTATATCTACGATCCCAATACCCTGAGCGAGATACACCGCGTGCTAAGGCCACACGGGCGTTTGATCATCGTGATGGGCGCGCAACTGCTACCAACGCGGCTGGCGCTGGCTCCACTGGCGATCTTCCAATCGCTGGTATACGGCAGCCGCGCGACGCAGGCCACACGCGCGCGCTGGCAAAACAACGCACGCAATCCGCTGGCGGAGGCATTGGCCCACGCCGGACTGACGCCGCAGGTGGAGGCTGTGCGGGCCGCCTTCTGGGAAGCATATATCCTCATGGGAGAAAAAGAGTAACTTCACCTTCCTCTCTAGGAGAGATAAAGAAATAGAGATGCACACGAAAAGTTTGGGTACGCTCGAGTACCCCAAGATTATCTCGCGGCTGGCTGACGAAGCAGCCTTCTCCGCGAGCAAGGCGCTGGCCCTTGCGCTGGAGCCGACCGGCGACCCTGATGAGGCGCGCCGCCGACAGGCGTATACCGCCGAAGCGCGCAAACTGCTCGACCTGCGCCCGGACGCTGGTGTGCGCGGCGCGCGTGACATTCGCCAGCAGGTGAAAGCTGCAGAGCGCGGCGCCATCCTCAGCCCGGCTGACCTGCTCGACGTGTTGGCCACCACACGCTCCTCGGCGTATGTTTCGCGGCTGATAGGCCGCCAGGAGACCGATTTACCGCTGTTGAAGGCGCTGGCTGTAGACCTGCCGATACGCCCTCAACTTGAGGGGCGCATCGCCGAAAGCATCGGCGAAGAGGGCGATGTGTTGGATAGCGCCTCGCCAGAGTTGCGGCGACTGCGGCTGGAGATACGTGGCGCGCAGCAACGCCTACAAGAGCGGCTGAATACGCTCGTCAACGACTTTCGTAGCGCGCTGCAAGAGCCAATTGTGACCATGCGCAACGACCGCTACGTGATCCCAGTGCGGGCCGAGGCGCGCAGCCAGGTAAAAGGCATCGTACACGATCAATCCGGCAGCGGGGCCACAATCTTCGTCGAGCCGCTGGTAGTCGTGGAAATGAACAACAGGCTGCGTCAGTTGCAACTTGCCGAACGCGAGGAGATTGACCGCATCCTGGCCGAACTCTCCGATCTGGTGGCGCGCGAGGGGCCATATCTCACGCTGGCGGTAGACTTGCTGGCGGAGATCGATCTCTGCTTCGCCAAGGCACGCTACGCCAGCCTGACCCGCGCCAGCGCCCCACATCTGAACACCGAGGGACGGCTGCATCTGCGCCAGGCCCGGCATCCGCTGCTGACAGGCAAAGTGGTTCCGATTGACTTCTGGCTGGGCGATCCCACGCAGGACAAGACGGGTAAGATGACCCCTGACGATGTGCCGCGCATGGTGGTGATCACTGGCCCTAACACGGGCGGCAAAACCGTCGCCCTGAAAACGGTGGGGCTGCTCTCGCTGATGGCGCTGGCGGGGCTACACATCCCGGCGGAGGATGGCTCCGACGTGCCAGTGTACGCGAACGTCTTCGCCGATATTGGCGATGAGCAGAGCATTGAGCAGAGCCTCAGCACATTCTCCTCGCATCTCAGCCGCATCGTCGAGATTCTACGTGAGGTGACGCCGGATGCGCTCGTCCTGCTGGATGAGCTTGGCGCAGGCACCGACCCCAGCGAAGGTTCGGCGCTGGCAAGGGCGATCCTCACCACGCTGCTTGAGCGCCATGTTTCAACGGTTGCCACCACGCACTACTCTGAACTCAAAGCCTTCGCGCACGAGCAGCCCGGCGTGATGAACGCCTCGGTCGAGTTCGACGTGGAGACGCTTTCGCCAACCTATAAGCTGAGCATCGGCGTTCCTGGGCGCAGCAACGCGCTGGCCATCGCCACGCGGCTGGGCCTGCCGGAAGAGATCATCACGCGCGCGCGTGAGTTTCTGGGGACAGCAGGCGTGGAGATGGAGAGCCTGCTTACCGAGCTTGCGGAGGATCGGCGGGTGGCCGCCGACGAACGCTATCGCCTGAGCATGGAGCGCGCCGAGGCCGAATACCAGCGGAGCGAGCTTGAGCGATTGCGCCGCGAGACGGAGGAAGAGCGTGTACGCATCCTCAACGAGGCGCGCGCCCAGGCCCGGCGCGAGGCGGAACAGGCGCAGGCCGAGCTGGCGCGCATTCGTACACAGATGCGTGCGCGGCTCACCGAGGAACGTCTGGAGCAGTTGCGCGCCCGCGCCCAAAAGGTGGAACAACGCGCCGCGCCGGTTCCCCTGCGCACGCGCGAGCTGCGGACCGGTCAGGTAAGCCAGGAAAGCGCCGAGAGCGAGACGGTGGAGGATGGCCCACTGGCGGTTGGCGATACCGTGCGCATCCGCTCGATGAACCAGCGCGCCGAGGTGCTCTCGCTGCCCAACGCGCAGGGCGATGTGGAGGTGCAGATGGGCGCGCTCAAGCTGCGAGTGGGCGTCGCCAATCTGGAACGCCTCAGCCGTCGGCAGGCGCGCGCCGAAGAGCAGGCCGAGGGGGGACGCGGCAAGCGTAGCGCCTATGCGGATGCGCCTGTGCTGGTGACGCTACCGCCACGCGACGACACACCACCGCCAGAGTTGCAGCTTGATCTGCGCGGCTGGCGCGTGGAGGACGCACTGAGCGAGGTGGATACCTACATCAACGACGCCTATCTGGCAAGCCTGCCCTATGTGCGCATTTTGCACGGCAAGGGAACGGGCGCGCTGCGTCAGGCGATTCGCGAGCAGTTACGGAGCAATCCAATGGTGAAGTCAATGGCGTCGGCCCCCCCAAAAGAAGGCGGCGACGGCATCACCGTGGTGACGCTGAATCAGTAGCAACCTATAACGCGACTGGCGCCACGCCTAACAGCAGTCGCGTGGCGCCAGTCGCGCCAGAAAATATCACTTGCTGTTTTCTTCACGTGTTGCCATCATACCTTCTCAAGGAAGGCTGCGATTCTACGTATCAAGCACCAGCCGGAAGCCGCTATCAGCAAGAAAGAACGACTCCCACAGCGGCTGACGATAGGTGGCACGGGCAAGATGCGCCGGATAGTACCAAGAGCCGCCGCGCAGCACGCGATAGACAAGGCCAGTGCTTTCGCTCGCTTCCGAGGCAGCGGGTTGTGAGGGATCAGCGGTATAGATACTGCTCGTCCATTCCCACACATTCCCGGCCATATCGTAGACACCTGTGGGGCTGGCTCCCTCTGGATAGTGCCCCACTGATGTTGGCCTCTGCCGCCCACCTTCGCGCGTATTACAGAAGGCAGGGTTAAAGTCATCCCCCCAGGGATAGATATGGTGGATAGCATTGGGGTTAGTGTCTACTCTGGCGGCTTTCTCCCATTCATCTTCTGTGGGCAATCGCCAGGATAAGCCGGAGACGCGGGACAGCCATTTCGCGTATTTCACCGCATCGTTCCAGGAGATGCCGACGACGGGGCGATTTTGATAGAGATGTTGTTCAGCCCAGTCTTCGCCCACCTGCGCAGTCCCAGCAATGGGACTCCTCATTTTTCTTGCAGGTGTTTCCGTTTGTGTTGCTGCCAGGGCATACGCATATTCAGCGACGGTCACGGGATGTTGGGCAATAGAAAAAGTGGCTACATGGCGAGTTCTCGGCGTTTCATCTGGCTCCGCTCCCTGCGGCTCATTGCTCCCCAACGTAAAATCACTCTGTCGAATAGGATCAGTTACTGGCGGCAGAATAAACTTCACATTCCCAGTCTCCCATTCTTGAAATCCTAATTCGCTAAGCCGTTGGGTGATGGAAGGTTCTGACGCAGGATGGGAATCCTGATGTCTCGCACGAGGTAAGTTTGAATGAACGCGCAAAATGTGTGAGTGTCTTACACCCTCTCTAGTAGCTGACGCTTGCATATCAGCAGATACTTCGTCAGCGGCCTCGCTTGCCGATAACGGTTTGCCATTGTCTGAGGCAATGATCTTATAGTTGCGTAACGCTTGCGGGATCGTGCAAGGCTGAGCGATAACAGGATGAAGTGTGAGCAATTTATCATCTCGCTCCAACGCAGCGGCAAGATCGATCTCTCGTCTGACCCAGGGTGATGCAACAGCCGCCGGGCTAAGAACAACGACAAAGTGCCGACGATTCTTGATCTCATTCAGCACATGATCCATCCAAAAATCGAGCTTCATCAAGTCGTGTCGCTCATCAAACCAGATCGAATCGTCATAGGGCGCTGTAGATCGGTTGCTACTGTGCGTCGAAACTCCTATGTCATGGCGTAGCTGTGAGGCAAACGCACGGCAAAACTCATTGTCGGAGCTGCTATGGCTAATAAAGACACGGATAAGATTGGAAACCGCAGAGGCCATGTGTCATCGTCCTTTCAGTATGCGCATACGTATACACACAATGCAACGTTTTGGTGTATCTGCAAAGACCGAATTTTAAGAGAGTTTTCTCGCTATCAACCCAATGGGAAAGGCAGACTGTAGCCACTCCTTTTCCACCAGCACGGGAGTCTGCTCATCGAGCTCCTTGAGAAATCTAAACAGCCAGGCGTAAGTGTCGCCGATATCCTGTACGTTAGCAGGGTGGTGCGCTGCGTTAAAAGGGTGCGTGATTCCATCAGCCCTATTTTGCCACACCGGTCCTCCAATAGTGCCTTTCACCACCGCTTGTTTCGGTTGGATTGCGAGGATGTTTTCGGTCATCATGCGCGCATAAGCAAGCTTCCAAATTTCTTCTGCATCATCCTGGGATAAGGTGATGCCAAATATGCCCGCAAGCCTGATGAGCATAGCCACGTACACCGTCGCAAGATGCTGATTATTTGCGATAGTCGCGTTGGAAGGCAGAGCCGGAGCCTGGATAGCAGCTACAGTCTTGGCGATTTCAGCAGAAGCCTGTGCGGTCAGCTTGTTTCGCTCGTCTAACGGATCGGGATCGATCCCATCCTTGTGCGCCTGGGTGAGCATCTCCAAGGAATGCACATTGATAATATCAAGAGTCGCTACCCACAATCCGTCAGCTTCCACTTTGATGTTGCTGTCTGGTGGGGCTAACACTACCCGCTTGATTCTGGCCTTTGGATGCGCTGCCAGTTTGGCGCGCAATCCATCGAGGGCTGTTTGGCCACACTGACGAACGATCACCACCACTGGAAGCTCGACGAATGCCGTATCGAGCATAGCTATCACTTGCCCAGCAGACGTAGCGTCCGCAGTAACGATCCATATGCTATGAAACTCCTTTCCGGGAGTAGGCGGAGTCTGGCATGCTCGTAAGATGTGTCTGACCTCTTGCTCGATTGTTGCAGCGTTGGTCAGTTTCCACTCTGGAGTATCAACCAGCCGCACAAGTGGAAGCTCATCATGCGTCAGCAGAAAAAGTTTACTACTTGAAGCAAGTTCCTCCTTTATCGAGGTAGCTGCGTCAGACGCCTTCCCCTCTGGAGTTTTGAATATTTGGGTGAGTATGTTGCTCAATCCGAAGTCGTCACCAATAAGCCAGGATGCCGGTCTGCGATAGCTATTTGTCGCCATACATTCCCCTTGAACGCGCTCACAGATGGTTCACCGATTCATGTGCTACAATAGTATCCCTCTATCCAGAGCATGTCAAGCTAGAGCATGTCAAATCAGTAAAACGCAGGACGTTCGCCTACACAACTCTGTAAGCGGGCGTTTACCAAGGGAAACTTCATCCGGCAAAAACAGGCGCAGGCAGCGAGACAAGGCAAGCAATCATCGCTGGCGTCTGAAGCATGGAGAATGATATAATACTGGACTGACAGCGCCTCTATCCCTCTATCACCTCTACCGTTGTGAAAGGAACCGGCGCTTTCCCAGGCGATTCCTGCTTAACTCTACTCACGTACGTTCGCGCAGGCGTCCATCTGCGCCTTAGCCCCATATGATGACACTCTGGCCAACCTTTCTTCAGGATGATCCACACGCCGCAGACGAGGCGTTGCGCCGTATGCTTGGTCATGCCGTCACCTTGGCGGAGGCCAGCGCAGGGCTGCTTACCTTGCGCGACGACGACGAGACGCGCGCGCGCAAATCCGAGAAACCAGAGCGCGCAGAGAAGGGCACTGAGGAGGGGCCTGACGCGACGCTTATCGCCTGGGGGATCTCGCTGGCGGACGCGCGTCATCTCGCCGAAGCTCGCGCGCAAGACCCTACACCTGAGCCGGTGGATGGCCGTCCGCTGGTGAGCACAGAGTCGGAGCTCTGGGGGGGTGAGATCGCTACTCTCACCCTGCGCGACGCCCAGGGAGCCGTGGGCAGGGTACACTTCCTGGGCGCGCATGGCTTCGCGGCGCGTCGCCCGTTGGCCGACCCCACACGGCGCAGGGCGCTGGTAGCCACGTTGGTCACGGCGGCGCGCCTGCAACAGGAAGAGACGCGCCTCCGTCAGGAAAACCGCCAACTCAACTCGATCCTGCACTTCAGCGGAGATGGTATTGTCACGGTAGACGCGGGGTTGCGCATCACCAGCTTCAACCCGGCGATGGAGGCGATGACCGGTTGGCGCCAGCATGAGGCGGTGGGAAGGTTTTACTCGGATGTCTTGCGTCCGCAGTCGCCACAGGGTAAGCCACTGGGGGTGGATCCGCTGGCCCAGGCGGTGGCCAGCGGCAAGGCAGTGGTTGACCGTGAGATGATCCTCCTGACGCGCGACGGCGAACGGGTCTATGTCAGCGTGACGGCAGCCGCCGTACAGTCCACGCACGGCCAACCAATCAGCGGCGTCTTGAACGTGCGTGACATCACCAAGTCGCGTGAGGCCGATGAACTGCGCACGACATTTGTTTCTGTGGTCTCGCACGAACTTCAGACGCCAATCGCCATCATCAAAGGCTATGCCGAAACACTGGCCCGCGCCGATGCCCATTGGGACGCCGCCACCCTGCGTGAGCGGCTCGTCGCCATTCAGGAAGAAGCCGACCGGCTCAATCATCTGGTGGGCAACATCCTCTATGCCTCGCGCATCCAGGTAGGCGGCCTCAACATGGAACGCGCCGAACTCGATGTGGCCGAGGTCGCGCGTTCAGTGGTGCGGCGGATGCTGGCGCGTAGTCCTGATCTGACCATACAGACACACCTGCCACGCCATCTGCCGCTTGTGCTGGCGGATCGCGAGCGCATCGAAGAGGTGTTGATGAACCTGCTGGATAATGCGATAAAATACTCGTCGAAGGGAACGCGCATCGTCGTCCAGGGCAAAGCCAATGGCGATGAAGTGATCATCAGTGTCGCCGATAGAGGCAAAGGGATACCCCTGCGCGAGCGCGAGCGCATCTTTGAGCGTTTCCAACGGGTGGAGAGCGCCTCGACCCGTCGTACCCAGGGAGCAGGTTTGGGCCTCTATATTTGCCGGGCGATTGTCGAGGCGCACGGTGGACGAATCTGGGTGGAGAGTGAGCTTGGGCAGGGTTCCACCTTTTCATTCAGCCTGCCGCGAGAAGAACATAGTCCGCTGCCAGGGGTGATCTTTGGCGCGCCTGCGGATGACGCAGAGGATGATCTAGCTGTTCACGAGAATTAAGAATCAGCGCGCATATCGATCACGAAACGAAGAAGCGGCTATCCCTACCTGAAGGCGCCGAGCATGCTAACAAGCGAGCGTAACGCAATGGAGAGACGACAACAACAGCACATTGACCCGCGCAACATCACCGTGTTGGTGGTGGATGATGAGCCGCGCTTGCTTGACGTGATGCGGATGAATCTTGAGGTTGAGGGTTATCGCGTGGTCACAGCGTCGAACGGCTACGAGGCGCTCGACCGGCTGAAAGAAGACCTGCCCGATCTGGTGGCGCTCGATGTGATGATGCCTGATATGGATGGCTTCACCACGCTCGAACGGATTCGCGAAGTCTCCAACGTGCCAGTGATTATGCTGACCGTGCGCCAGGAGGAAAGCGACCGTATCCGGGGATTGGAGATCGGCGCCGATGACTACCTGACGAAGCCCTATAGCCCACGCGAACTGCAATCACGCATCAAGGCGCTGCTGCGCCGTTCGTTTACGCCTGCCCCAGCCCGTAAAACTCGCATCGTCGTAGACGACGACCTGACGATTGATTTTGGCAAGCACGAGGTGTGGGTGCGCGGGCAGAAGGTGACGCTTCGCCCGACGGAGTATCGCCTGCTCTACCATCTGGTGAACAACGCCGGGCGGCTGATGACCCATGATGCGTTGCTCTCGAAGGTGTGGGGGCCGGAGTACCGCGATGAGTCGCATTATCTGCGGCTGTATATCAACTACCTGCGCCAAAAGCTGGAACGCGACCCCGCCCACCCCAAATATATTCTGACGGAGCGCGGCGTTGGCTATCGTTTCCGCGAGCTCGACAGCCCGGAAGCGCAGAGCTAACAAAGCTAACAGAGCTAACAGAGCGAGCAGAGCCAGCAAAGAAAACGGCAAACACGAGAAGGGAAGACCAGAGGCATGAATGAGCCCTTATCCACTGTGTCTTTCTCAGTGTCTTTCTGAAAGGCAAGCAAAATCAGCTTATGAGTAACGAAACAATCAATCCGTTTGCGCCACTGGCGGGTGAACAATTTCTTGTGTTGACCACCTACCGGCAGTCGGGCGAAGGTGTGCCCACAACAGTCTGGTTTGCTGAAAAGGACGGCAAGCTATATATCACAACACACCAATCAACCGGCAAAGCCAAGCGTATTCGCAACAATCCAAATGTGACGCTAACAGCCAGCGATGCGCGCGGCGCCACCCACGGGCCAACCATTCACGCCCAGGCGCGCATGCTCTCCACCGAAGAATACCCACTTGCCGAGGGCGCGTTGCAAGGGAAGTACGGCGAGCGATTCGAGCAGATTCTGGCTCGACAGGGCAGCGAGGCTGAGATTGGCCGCACCTATATTGAGGTGTCGCCGGAGCAGTAGAATGATAGAACCCCCTCTCTATCGAATGGAGAGGGGGTATTGAGACAGTGGGTGAGGTCGCTTACTCGCGCGTCATATGCTCCAACGCCTGCTGGATGTTCTCCGCTGTGGGATAGAACGCGACTTCCTCCGGGCCGTCGTAGGGCGCGGCGGGCGCAGCGACGGCGGAGATCAGCACGGGAGCATTATCCAGCGACCAGAAGAAGTTTTCGCTGATCCACGAGTGGATGTGTCGCCCGAAGCTGGTGAGATCCGGCTCTTCCGTGACGACGATAGCTCGGTTCGTCTCGCGCACGGAATTGGCGATGGTCTCCGTATCGAACGGCGCAAGTGTGCGCAGATCGATCACATCCACCGCGCCACCAGTCGCCTCCACGAAGCGCGCCGCCGCGATGGCCGACTCCAGCAGCATCGTCCCCCAGCTGACCACCGTCGCGAAAGCGGCGCCATTCTGCTGGCCGATGCGCAGTCGCCGCGCTTTGCCGATTGGCTCCGTGTAATAGCCTTCCGGCACATTCCAATACTGCGCCAGCGCCTCGATGGGCGCGCCGCCTTTGTGCGCTGCGGGTGCGTCGGCGCGGTAGAGGCGCCCACGCTCCAGGAAGACAACCGGCGATTGCGACTGCGATGCCTGAATCAGCAGCCCTTTGGCGTCGTAGGGCGTCGCCGGGCAGATGGTGATCAGCCCTGGCACATTGGTGAACCACTGCTCACCGGCATTCGAGTGACCAAACGCGCCGCCACCCGAACCGCTATCCGAGATAGGGCCGCCGCCGCCTGAGCCTGACTTCATACGCATAATGACTGGACAGTTCCAGTCGCCGAACGACTGATAGTAGATGCGCGCCGCCAGCCGGATGGTCTGTGTCGCCGACTGATGGTAGTCTACGAACTGCACCTCGCCACAGCGGGCGCGGTTGTCGGCCATGCCACAGCCAGCCGCTACGCCCGTGATCAGTTGCTCATTGAGCGCGCTGCTGATCGCCGAGCCGGGATACTCCTTGACGAGCCGCTGCGTCACGTTGAAGACGCCGCCAGTCGCGCTACCGACATCCTGCCCGAAGACGAAGAAGCCGGGATCGCGCTTGACGATCTCCACCAGACCGTCGTTGAGCGCCTCGATCATCAGCATGGGCTTCGTCTGGCCAGGGGTCGGCTGCGGCTGATAGGGGGGAATTGCGATGACGCGCTCGGTGACACGCGACGCCGGAACCTCCGGCTCGGCCAGCACCTCATCTTCTGCCTGGGAGATCTGCTCCTTGGCCTCATCGCGGATGCGTTCGACATCGGCCTCCGTCAGCATGCCCTGAGCGATCAACGTCTCGGCGAGATGCTTCACCGGGTCTTTGGTGCGGGTGGTCTCGGCGATCTCTTCGCGCGTGCGATAGCGACGGATGTCAGTGCTGCTGGAATGGGGATCGAGCAGGCCAACGTGGAGGTGCATAAAGGCGGGCCCCTCGCCCGCGCGCAGGCGGGCCACCAGTTCGCGCGTGGTGTTGTACGTCTCGATGGGGTCAACGCCGTTCACGTCAACGGCGATAGCGTCCATCGCACGCACCTGCGCGGTGAGGTCGCCTGCCCATTGCGCCTGCTGCTCCGTCATGATTGCCCAATGGTTGTTGCAGACGACCATCAGCAGCGGGAGCTTATGTACCGTGGCCGCGCGCAACATGGCGTTGAAGTCATTGGTGGCCGCGCCACCGTCGCCCGTCAAAAAGGCGCAGACGCGGTTGCTGTTGTCGCGCTTGAACGCCCAACCCACACCAGCCGCGAACGGCGCCAGCCCGGCGACCTCGCTAAAGGTCGGCAGGATGTGATAGTTGCGGCTGCTGTAGTGTGAGGGCATGTTGCGCCCGCTGCCCATTGGATCGGTCGTGCGGGAATAAGCAGTGCGCAGGGGGCCTTTCACATCCTTTGTGCGTTGCAACCAGCCTGCCAGGTCGCGGTAATAGAGCGAGAGCCAGTCGTCGTCGTTGAGAGCAGCGACGATAGCGGCCACCGATTCGTGGCCCGCGCAGCCAATGTAAAACGGGAACTTGCCCTGCGTCTTGCGCGCTTTGAGTGTGTCGTTCATCACACGGGCAAGCGTCATCGTGCGAAGCAACTCGACGGGATCGAGCGTACGCGCGTCGGTGAGCGCCGCAGGCGAGGTGACGTTCGTTGTCATAGAGGATCCTCCGAGTATCGTGGTATCGTGACAGAGCGGGAAGGTATATCATCTTCGCCCTCATTATACGGGCGATGCGCGCGAAACGCAACCGGTACCATCTCTGCCCCTCTGTTTGATGAGAAGGGCGGAAGCTGGATCCGGCTGCTATTCTAGGCTCTTGTCTAGGCTCTTGCGGTTGCGCAGAATCACCGCAGCCAGCGTGGCGCCGATGGCGCCAACCGCGCCAGCCAACCCAAGCACCGTCCACAGCGGCGCCGGGCGGTTCAGCGTATTGTGCGCCATACGCCCACCCAGCCTGACTTGCGTGCGCGCTCTGTGGAGATCGGGCGCTTCGATGATCAGCCGAAGCTCGCCACGCTCTGCGCGCGTCAACACGCGATCCAGCCTGCCAGGCAGCGCCGTAAGACTTCGCGCGATGGCGATCCCTTCGCGGAGCGCCGTCTGCCCAAGCTCGCCAACATTTTGCGCGCCAAGCAAACCGAGCAAGCCGCCAACATCGTTTGTGCGGAGATACTGTCGCGCATAGGGAGTGGCCACTTCAAGGAAGTTGAAGTCGGGCGAGAGCGTTATCGTCACACCCAACAGAATGCCCATCGCGCGGCCAAAGAAGGCGAACTGCGCTGGCAACCGCAACGGCTGATCGTAGAGCGCCTCGCTCAAATCCGCCATCACCTCACGCTGTTCCACATCGCGCACATGGCTGATCGGCAGGCCGCTAAACTGCGTGAGCAGCTTGCTGATCGCCGGTTCCAACTGCGCGCGGTCTACCGTTGGGCCAAAGAAGCCAAGCGCTTCCAGGCCATCCAGCAGCAATCCGGCGTCCTGCTGAACGACGCCCGCAAAGCAATCGCGCAGACCCTTCTTCAGGCGTGGGGTGATCGTTCCCATCATGCCGAAGTCAACGAAGATCAGGCGTGCGGGGCCGTCGGGCTGCGGTTGCACAAAGAGGTTGCCTGGGTGGGGATCGGCATGGAAGAAGCCAACATCAAACACCTGCTTGAAATAGGCGTTGGCCAGCCGCTTCGCCATCTCGTCGCGGTCAACTCCGGCGGCGTCGAGCGCGGCGACATCGGTGATCTTGATGCCATCCATCCATTCGAGCGTCAACACCCGCCGTGTGGTGTGCTCCCAAATGACCTTTGGCGAGCTGATCAGCCCGTCCTCTGCGAACATGCGCGCGAACTGTTCGGCGTTGTAGCCCTCGCGCTGGTAGTCAAGCTCTTCGTAGACGGTGCGGCTGAACTCGCGGTACAGCAGGTGCAGATCAATGATGCGATCCAGCGCGGGCGAGAGCCAGCGCACGATGCGCAACACAAACTTGAGCGTCCCCAGGTCGGTGCGCACAATCTGATGGATGCCAGGTCGCTGCACCTTGATGGCGACCACGCGGCCATCCAGCAGCCGAGCATGATGTACCTGGCCCAGCGAGGCGGCGCCTGCGGGAATGGGATCAATCGAGGCGAAGAGTTCGCCGATTGGCTTGCGCAGGGAGCGTTCGATCTCGCGCTTGATGTCGCTGAATCGCTCAGCGGGCACTTCGTCTTGCAGGGCGCTCAATTCGTTCAGCGCCTCAGGCGGAAGCAGGTCGGCGCGCGCGCCAAAGAACTGCCCCAGCTTGATCAGCAGGCCACCCAGCGCCACCGCCGTCTCGCGGAACTCGCGCAGAATGCGAATGAGCGCCTCGATGTTGGGGTGCGCTTGATAGTCGCCACGGGCGCGCGCCTTCATCACACGGCTGCGTTCGCGGTTGATGATATAGAGTGTGCGCAGCAGCAGCGATCCCACCAGGAATGACCGCCAGATGCGGTTCCGCCTGATCCACAGGGGATAATATCGCTGCGTCGTCGCGACGCCTTCTGGCCGTGCGCCCATTGCGCTCCCCATCATCGCCTGCATCGCCGCCTGCCTCTGGGTACGCCTGTCCGCCGCAAACTGCGCTCTGCGCGCATTATCCGCTGCTTGTAGAATCGGCTCTGCCTGATCTCTATCGTTGGCCCGATCAGAGCTGTGGGCATGATTGGCGTCGTCTTCGTCCATGCCCACAATCTCCTCAATGCTTGCCATATATTGTGTCTCGCGCTTTCTTGTAACTGTCCCTCTTCATAACGATACCAGCATGAAGGCATTCTCCAACACGATATATCGTTATCTCATAAGATAATACGCGCGAGCCAGGCGGAAAGACGCACAAGGCGCCTGGCAAGTTTTGCTTGCTTCTCTCCGCCGAAAAGGGAGCAGATCGCTGTGGTGGTGTTTTCCATTAGCCAGTCTATCTCGCCGCAAGAGGTTGGCGACCTGCGCGAGGTGGTCGGCTGGGATAGGCGTGATGCGATACAGGCAACGGCGCGCTATTGGGCGACGATCAGCGGGCGCGATACAGAAACAGGCGCGCTGGTCGCCTGGCTGGAGATCCTGAGCGATGGCGTTGAGCATGCTTTGACACTCCCCCGGCTAAAGCACGGGGGATTCTTGGACAAACCGGCTGATGGGATGATTGTATCCATCCGTGCGGCTTAGCGCCCAACGGGCTTGCCCAGCCCGCAAAATATTGATGGCCGCGTTCTCATCGCGGTCTATGACCAGCCCACAGGATGGGCAGACGTGGGTACGCACGGATAAGCTCTTGGGAACCCGTTCCCCACAGCCTGAGCAATCCTGGCTGGTGTACTGCGCAGGGATCGCCTCCACTCGTTTACCGGCGCATGCTGCCTTGTATGCGAGGATGCTACGAAATTGCGCCCACGCTGCATCACTGATGCTTTTGGCGAGGTGGTGATTCCGTACCATATTGGCGATCTGCAAATCCTCCAGATAGATCACATCGTTTTCACGCACCAGTTGGAGAGCCACCTTGTGGTGAAAGTCCTGCCGGTGGCGCTTCACTTTCTGATAGGCGTTGGCCCGCCGCGCCACGGCTTTGCGTCTGCCATGACTGCCTTTCTGACAACGGGCCACTGCTTTATCGGCGCGCTTCAAGCGGCGTTCGCTCTTCCTGAAATGGCGCGGATTCTCTACCACCAGCCCATGCGCCGTGACCAGGAACACCTTCAGCCCCACGTCTATGCCGGTCTCTTGTCCTGTGAGCGGCAACGGCTGGATTGGCACACCTTCACAGGAGAAGGAGACGTACCACCCATCCGCCTCGCGGCTGATCGTCACCGTCTTGGGCGTTCCCTGAATGGGGCGTGACCAGCGCACGGCCATCCGCCCGACTTTGCTCAGGACAAGGAACCCGTTATCGAGTCGTGCGCCATTACCGAATTGTTTATAGGTGAACGAGTGGTAGCGGTTGGCGCCCTGAAAACGTGGGTAGCCTGGTTTTTCGCCGTTCTTGATGCGCCGGAAGAAGGCTTGAAAGGCACGATCCAACCGCACCAGCACGTCTTGCAGCACCAGACTATGAATATCAGCATATTCGGGAAACGCTGCTTTCAGATCAGGCAATTCCGCCTGTTGCTGATAGCAGGTGAGCGAAACATGGCGCCGTTCCCACGCGGTTTTGCGCTCTTCCAGGGCAGTGTTGTACAACGTGCGGCAACGCCACAAGGTCGTCTCCATGATCTGCTCTTGGGCGGGCGTAGGAGTGAGCTTGTATTTATAGGCTTTGCTACACGTTATCTCTGCCATCTGGCGACGCTACCTCATACGCTATTGGCGGCTTTGCGCCTCGATGTACTTCTGAATGATTTCCTGGCTGACATTGCCCGCCGTGCTGATAAAGTACGAGCGCGTCCATAGCGACGGCATTTTCTTCAGCGCCGGAAACTCCTCGCGCAACAACCGCGAGCTACGCCCTTTCATCAGGCGCGGGATGTCGGTGGGCAGTGTGTAGGGATTCGCACGGATGAATACATGCACATGATCGGGTTGGATCGCCAACCGAATGATCTGCCACTGATGTTCCGCTGCAACCTCATGAATGATTGCCTCTAGCCGGTCATGGATTGGGCCGTTCAATATTTTGCGGCGCCGCTTGGGACACCAGATGATATGGTAGACCACGAGATGAACGGCATGATGTTCATGTTGATAGTCCATGTAGATAGTATATCATCCGTCTACTTTTCTGTCAAGGTGGGAGGCGCCATTCATCCCCCGCTTAAAAAGACGGGGGCTTTCTGGCCCATTTCGGTAAGACAGGGCTTGGCGGCATTTTGGAGCTGACGCTGTAGGCCTCGCTATCCTTTCGCCTCATCCGCCCCCAAATAGCGCGGTGTGAGGCGTGTCTCGTTCACGGTATCGCCGTCCCTTGTCACATGGTAGGCGAACGCGTCGGGACGCGAGCTGATGATCTCATCAAGTTTGTCGCCCACATAGTGCAGCGCAACGCCGTTGTCGCAGGCATAGCCATCTCCGATCTGCCCGGTTTGCAGCAGACGATGGTAGTCCGGTCGGCGCCGTACCTCGCCGTCGTAGTGGGGACAATTGCTGCCGGGGAGGAAGCCCAGGCAGGGAAGCGCCGTGTAGGGGCCGGGGATGGAGTCGGTCACGCCCTGCTCGAACCAGCAGATCGATCCCGCGCTGATGCCCATCAATAGCTTCCCCTGCTGCCAAAACTCACGGAAGATGTGATCCAGCCCCCATTCGCGCCAGAGGGCCAACATGCTTTTGGTGTTACCGCCGCCCACACAGATCACATCTTGCTCCTGGATAAACGAGCGCAGATCGGCAGTGGGCGGCTCGAACAGCGAGCAGTGCGTCGGTTCGCACCCCAGCCCAACGAACGTCCGGTAAAAGGCGACAGTATGCTCCAACGATTCGGCGCTGGCCTGGCCGAAGTAACACACCTTGGGGCGCGGCTTGCCCACCAGCGCCAGCGCATAGCGCCACAGCAGCGGATTGCCCTCATCGTTGTTAAACCCTGCGCCGCCAATTGCGATGATGTGCCCCGTGGCTTGTGCCTCGCTCACATGCCCATCCTTTCGTCTATCCGCCCTGCGGGAAGTAGCATCCGCTCTGCGCTCAGTATGCGTGCTCATGCAGGCGCTTTGTCAACCTGCCCAAGCAACGAAACTCCGGCGGTCAGCGCGCTCAGTATGAGATCTGCCCCAACCGTCCCATCGCTTTGACGCGCCAACGCGCGCCATGCTACGCTTGCAGCAACGTCGGATCCCATGTCACATCAAGTAGCCCAGTCATTCCCTGTTTGATGTATCAGAAGCATTACACGCCTCTTTTGCGTAAAGGATAGTCGTTTGTATGGTTGCGATCTGCATTGCCAATAATAAGGGTGGCGTCGGCAAGACCACTACCGCCGTCAATCTGGCCGCCGGGCTGGCGCGGCTACATCAGCGCGTGTTGCTGGTGGATGTTGACGGACAGGCCAACGCCACCTATGCCCTGACCGGGCGTGTGCATCCCGTGCCGTCGCTCTATGACGTGCTGGTGGGGTCGCGCAAGATTGATACGGTCATCTGGCAGACCAACGAGGAAAACGTCTGGCTGGTTCCAGGGGATGGGCGCTTGCAAAACGCAGATGTGGAGCTTGCGGCGAAGGCGGGACGCGAGTGGCGGCTGGCGCGCGCGCTGCATGGGCTTGATTACGACTACATCATCATTGATACGCCGCCCTCGCTTGGCGTGCTGACGCAAAACGCGCTTGCAGCCTCGCACAAGGTGCTGGTTCCCATCTCGCTCACCGAGTTCAGCCTGATCGGCATAGATAAGCTCGACGCCACCATCGAGGAATTGCGCGAACAGCTCGATCTCGAAGACCTTGAGATCGCCGGGGTGATCGCCACGTTCTTTGAGGATACGACCACCGCGCGCGACACCTGGGACATCCTCGAAAAGAAGTTTGAGGGGCAATTGCTTGAAACGCGCATCCCCAAGAACCTTGATCTGGAGAAGGCGCATCGTGAGCATGAAAGCGTGCTGAGCTTCGCGCCAAACAGCACAAGCGGCGTGGCGTATCTACAGCTTGCCAGGGAGGTGAAGCGGCTTGTCCCAGCGCGTGCGCGTCCCTACAACCGACGCAACTCCAATGCCTAAACCACCCAAAGCGTCTAAAGCGCCTAAACCGTCTAAAGCGCCTGCATCACAGAAAGCGCCAAAGGCCGACAAGAAGGCGCAGATGACAGAGACCGGCGCCAGCGAGCGCGACGTTTCGGCGGCTGGTACGTCTGATCTCACGGCGCAGGATCAGTCCACAGCGCCAGAGAGTGCGTCGGTCGTGGCCGCGCCGACGTTGGCGCGTGTCTTGCGGGCGGTCGCCCAGGAGATCGAGCGCGATCCGTCCCTGGCGCAGCGTGTGGCCGCTTCGATGGCGTTGTTGGAAGCACCCATCTCTCATGAGATCGCTCCTATGCAAACGCATGCGCCTCCATTGGGCGCGGCGCCTGATGACGCGCCAGAGGCGCCTGGTGAGCCTGAGATGCGAAGCAGCGGGCGCGTAAACCGTTCGTTTCATCCGCGCATCGTGACGGGCGCGCCGCCTGAGCTTGGGCAGGGCGTACCCGATCCGTTCGCACTCTATGCGCGCATAGGCGAAGCAGGTTTGCGGGCAACACTCAACGAGCTGCGGTTGGGGTCGCTACGCGCCATCGTGCGGGAGCATCATCTCGATCCAGGCGGGCGGCTGGCGAAACAAAACGACGCAGCGAGGCTCCGCGCGCTGATCATAGGCGCTGTGCTGGCGCGCAAACAGGCGACGGAATAGCCATCCCGATTGACAGCGCCAGGGTAGAGCGGCTATAATCAGAGGGATTATCTCTTGGAAAGGGCAGCGATTTTCATATGAAGCGAACATGGCAACCCAAGCGCCTGCCGCGCAAACGCAAGCACGGCTTTATGCGGCGCATGAGCACGCACGATGGCCGCCTGGTCTTGAAGGCGCGTCGGCTGAAGGGCCGCTGGCGTCTCACCGTCTAGTGGGCAGCGTGCGGTGAAAAGTCGGCGGAAAGCGATTTTCGCCGGAGCGGCGTCTCGCGCTGAGGCGCGCATGGAGCAGCGCCGAACGTTGGCCGTTGCTTTTTGCGCTTGTGCGAGACGCTTCTTGTGTTTGCACAACGTGTTGGGCGGGGTACTCGTAGACATCTGTAGCAATCATGACAGGCGGAGCAGTGGGCCAGACGCAGAGCCAGCCGCATGACGAGCGTTTTCCGCGTGAGCGGCGGCTGCGGTCTGCCGCAGACTTTGCCGCTGTGCGCCAGCGTGGGCGGCGCGTCAGCAGCGCACATCTCACGTTGAGCTATGCGCGGCGATCTGAGGCGCACGAGGCTGAGGCATTCACCCGGGTGGGGTTCTCGGTAAGCAAGCGCGTCGGCAGCGCCGTGCAGCGCAACCTGGTGAAGCGACGTCTACGCGAACAGGTGCGGCGTTTGCTCTGGAATGTTGCGCCAGCCTGGGATATGATTATAACAGCGAAGCCTGGCGCCGCCGAGGTTGATTACGCAACGTTGGGCGCTGAGACGCTTGACATGCTGACACGCGCGCGTCTGCTGATGAATGGAGATGCGCGACGAGCGGATATGTCGCCATTGGTGGCAACCGATGGCTGACCTGAAAGCGACTGGCCGCAGAGGCAAAAAACGCATGAAGTATCTTGGTATGGGTCTGATACGTCTGTATCAGATGACATTTTCTGTAGTCTTGCCATCGAGTTGCCGTTTCACGCCATCCTGTTCGCAGTATGGCTACGAGGCGATTGACCGGTATGGCCTGTTTCGTGGGGGATGGATGACCATCAAGCGCATTGCGCGCTGTCATCCGTTCTATCATGGCAATTTGTACGATCCCGTTCCATAGGCTGGCCGCATGTCCAGGTTCAGCCGGAAACGATGCTGGATAGCAGACCGTAGGACGCGCGCACGCGACGCGCGTAAGCAGGCGGCGCAGACGCGCTGTGCGTCACGCGCAACGCGATGACCCGCCACTTGGCCGCCGCATCAGGAGGAAAAGCGCGTGGGTAGTTTTTTTGCGCCGCTGCTCAATTTCTTGGGAACGGTCTTCTCGCCGATAACGTTCCTGTTTCATTACATCTTCTTCCAACCGGTGTTCAACGTCTTGATGCTGGTGAATGCAGGTGTACATAACTTCGCACTCTCGATTATCATCCTGACGCTGTTAATCCGCGCCTGTATGATCCCCCTCACTCGTCGGCAGCTTCGCTCAAGCCGCGTCATGCAAGAACTGGCGCCGCAGCTCAATGAACTGAAGGCGCAATATAAGGACGATCCGCAGGGGATGCTGGCGGCGCAACAGGCGCTCTACAAAGAGCATGGGGTAAGTCTCTATGGTGGGTGTCTGCCGTTGCTCGTGCAGTTGCCCTTCTTGTATGCCCTGTACTATTCATTCGACGAAGTGCTGCTCGTGCAGAAGGTGATGCAACATGGCCATCAGGTTCCCGAGTCTGTCGCCCACCATCTCGCGCGCATCAACGCTGATATTTATCCGTTTTTGCCGAAAATATCACATCTGCCTGACCCGTCCTTCTTCTGGACAAGCCTTGCCACGCCTGATCATTTGTATATCTTGCCGATCCTGGCGGGCATCTTGACGTTCATCCAACTGCGGATGGCGTTGCCCGTACGCAAGCCGGGGGCGCGTAGCGCAAGCGCGGGGCCAGACCCATCGCAGACAATGGCGACAATGCAGTACATCATGCCATTCTTTACTGTCTTCATCGGCCTGAGCTTCCCCGCTGGTCTGGCGCTCTACTGGTGCATCTCAACCGGCTTCTCCGCTGTGCAGCAATACTTCATCTCCGGCTGGGGATCGCTGTTTGTTGGCGTGCCTGGCATGGAGCGATTCGTACCGCAGCCCAAAGAGCCAACGCCCGTCACAACAACGACGAGCCGTGGGGCTGGCGCTTCCCGATCTGGCGCTGGCGCATCTTCTGCATCGAAAGCAGGCGCCACAGCCATGCCCGCGCAACCGAAGGGATTTTTGCAGCGGGTCATGGAGCGAGCCGCCGCCGCACAGCAAGAGGCCATGGCGCGTCGCCAGGGGCTTCAACCGGCGGCGCTTACGGAGCCACAACAAACTGCCAGCGCATCTGATGAGCCGACCACATCTGCTGAAACCACTAAAGGCGCAAACGGCGCAAGCGGGGCGAACGGGACAGGCGGCTCGCGCGGAGCGTCACGCGAGAAACGCCAACGCCCCAACAAGGGTGTCACGCTGGTTAAGGCAAATGTTCCCACAGCAAGCGCCAACGGCGAGAGCGGCAGCAATGGAGCGGCCATGAACGGCTCAACCAGCGCAAGTGGCTCGAAGAAACGGCCATTGCCTGAGGAGGCGATCAAGCGCGACGGCGTTGGAGCGGTCGCTACGCCTGATGCGCAAAAGGCAGCCAAGCGGGGAAACGGTGCGAACGGTGCGAACGGTGCGAACGGCGCTGGCGCAAAAGGCTCCGCGAAGGGGGATCGCCCGAAAGCCTCTCAGTCACAGGGGCAGCGCGGTCGTACCCCCACAGGATCGGGCAAACGGCGCTAATAGGCGCGCTTAAGCAGAGCGCATACGAGCGTATGAGCGCGGACGAGTGGAAGCGAGAGAGCGAGAGAGCGAAAGAGGCGCCTGTGGAGAGTGTAGAGACCTCTGGGAAATCAATCGAAGATGCAATCCTCCTGGCGTTGGCGCGCCTGGGGCGTACCCGCGATGAAGTCGAGATTGTCGTGTTGCAAGAGCCGCGCCGGGGCGGCGCACGCGAGTTGGGACCACGGGAAGCGCGCGTGCGTGTGTTTGTCAAGCCGAACGGCCAGGGGCGTCGTCCGGCTGCGCAAGTAGATGACGCCGACGAACTCGATGAGTACGGCTCCTATGAAGTGTACGACGACTATCCTCAGCCCTACGGGGCAGGCTATCAAGGCTATCGGGATGCTCAGAGTGGCGGGCCGGAAGCGCCCCTGGGGCCATACACCACAGAAAAAGGTTCCGACGAACTGGCGACTTTTGATGAGTTTGAGCAGTATGACGAGAGCGAAGAGCGCGGCCTGGGGCAAGAACTGATCACCGCCGCGCTTCGCGACGCCCTGGGGCCGGACGCCAGCGCCGAGGACATCGCCATCGAGGCGCTCCGCATGATCCTCGGTCATATGGGCATCCGTTGTGAGATTGAAGCGCTGGAGCCGACTGGCGATGAACTGCTGATCCTGAATATCGTGCCAGTGGACAACCAGCCGTTGAGCTTGCTGATTGGACGGCGGGGCGAGACGCTGGCCGCCTTGCAGTTGATCATCAATATGATTGTCACCAAGCAGGCAGGAAAACATGGACGGGTCATCGTTGACGCCGAAGGCTATCGCCAGCGCCGCGAGGATAACCTGCGGGTCATGGCCGAGCGCGTCGCCGAGCAGGTGCGTCGCACAGGCGCGCCCGTCATGCTTGAAGCGATGTCGCCAAACGAGCGGCGCCTGATCCACCTTGCGCTTGCCGACTACCCCGACATATCGAGCGATAGCACGGGCGAGGGAGAACAGCGGCGCGTGGTGGTGGCGCTCAAACGCCGCTAAGCTGGCCCAAAAGGTGTATACCGTCCCGTGGTTTCTCTGCGCTCCCCAAGTTCTCTCTATGCCGATCTAAACGTATTCTTCAGGTCATTACTCTAGGCGCCTCGTTTGCGTCTCTTGGAGCGGTTTATGAGTGATACTTCTGATGTCTATGCTGATCAAGCGGCTCCAAGTGAACCAGCGCCCGATCTGCTTCTTGTGGGCCATGTCACCTATGACATTCTGCCGGGGGGAGCTACACGCCTCGGCGGCACGGCGCTCTACGCAGGGCTGGCCGCCGCGCGGCTTGGCTGGCGTGTGGGCATCGTCACCAGCGGCCCCAACGAGATACTGCTCAGCCTTCAGGCGGCGATTCCAGGCGCGGCGATTGCTGCCTCGCTGTCGCCCGTCGCCACCACGTTTGAGCATATCTACCCAGATGGGGTGCGGCGGTTGCGTTTGCGCGAGCGCGCCAACCCGCTTGGCCTGAACGACATTCCGCTGGCCTGGCGTTCCGCGCCGGTGGTGTTGCTGGCGCCGGTCATCCATGAGATCGATCCCGAACTCGGCGCGGCGTTTCCCGATGCGCTTGTCGCGGCGACGGCCCAGGGCTGGCTGCGCCGTCTGGAAGCCTCAGGCAATGTGATTCCAAAACTGCTCGAACAAGACCTGGTGGCGCTGCCCACCTTGCAGGCATTGCTGCTGAGCTACGAAGACCTGTTGCTACCGCCAAACGTCTATGTTTCGCCGCTGGATCGCATCCCCATCACCGTCGCCGACGCCAACGCGCAACTTGGCGTCTGGTCCAGCGTGACGCCCATCGTCGTGGCGACGCGCGGCTCGGTGGGAGCCTCCTTACGGCTCAATGGCGGCCCGCCTGAGATGTTTCCGGCGTACAAGACGCAGCTTGTAGACTCCACGGGCGCGGGCGATGTCTTCGCCGCCGCCTTCCTCTATCGCCTGCGCGAGACCAATGATCCGCGCGCCGCAGTGGACTTCGCCAACCGCTGCGCCTCCATCTCGGTTGAGGGACAGGGGACGAGCACAATCCCTACGCTGGATGAGGTGATTGCGCGCTACGGCCCGTTGAAATGAGCGCCGCTTCGAGCGCCGCTTCGAGCGCCGCCACCAGCGTTTGGCTTGCCTCCTCTAACCCCATATGCAGCGTGCAACCGGCGGCGCGCACATGGCCGCCGCCATCAAATTGCGCACAGACGGCAGCAGCATCGTAGGGAGCCGTGGTACGCAGGCTCACGCGCGTTGAGCCGTCCAGGCTTTCGCGCAGAAGCGCCGCATAGGCGACACCTGGAATATCCACGAGATAGGTAGAGAGGCCATCGTCCATATCGCTTGTCGCCCCGGCGGCTGCAAGGTCGGTCTGGCTAATCTGCGCCCAGACGATGCGCCCGCCTGCCGTATCGCGCACGGCGCTCAGCGCGCGTCCCCACAGGCGCGCCTTCGCCAGGGGCTTCAGCCGATACATCGGCTTGATGATCGCTTCGGGAATCGCCCCACATGCGACGAGATACGCCCCTGCGAGTAGCGTACGGTCAGTGGTAGCGTCAAACTCAAAGGCGCGCGTATCGGTGATGATCCCTGCGAGCAGGCAATCCGCCGCCAGCCTGGGGATGGGCTGGCCGACATGCAGCAGAAAGATCGTCAACAGTTCGGCGGTAGCCGCCGAGGGAACGTCGATGATGGCGCAGACGCCGATCCCTGGCGACGTGACGTGGTGATCCATATTGAGCAAGAGGGCGGCGTCAAAAAAGGCTTTGTGGTTATCATACAGTGAACCGTAGCGAGTGAGATCGCCAGCGTCGAGCGCCACCACCAGATCGAAGTCTTCATTGGGCAGCTCAGAGACAACACGCTCATAGCCAGGCAGGAAGGCGCGAAAGTCCGCTGGAACGGGATCGGCGCAGGCGACCACGCAGCGTTTGCCCAGCGGCTCGAGCGCATACATCAGGCCAAGCGCCGAGCCAAGCGTATCGGGATCGGGATGCTCGTGGGCAAGGATGAGGATATCCGTCGCGCCGCTGAGTAGCTCCCAGGCGCGTGTCGCCAGCTCGTGATCGATTTCGCCCGCGAGGATGTTTCCAACCTGTGTCTTGCGCTCAGCGAGCCGACGGAGCTGCGCGGGAAGCTGCGCATCCTCGAAGTGGGTGTTGACGATCTCGGTGGTGGCGGCTGGCGTTGTCGCTGGCCTCACTGGCGTCTCTGGCGTCTCTGGCGTCTCTCGTGTTTCTTGCATAGCGCCTCTTTCGGTCTCGTCTGGTGTAATCTAGAGCGCCACATAATACGGGGGCCGGAGAGCGGTTGCCCTGCGACCCCTGGAATCTATCACATCATGCCTACCGCGTTTACTCGCCCGGCTGGGTGGGCTGCGCTGGCGGCTGAGCAGGCTGCGCGCTCGGCGCGGGTTGCGTGGACACCATTGTCTGATTGATCAGGTCGAGCACATGCGCGCCGCGCGCAATCGAGTCATCTAACCGGAAGACAAGCTCTGGGGTGTAGCGAATGGTCAACCGCTGGGCAAGCTCATGGCGGAGGAAGCCCGTTGCATGGGTCAGCGCCGTCATCGAGGCGCGCTGCTCATCCGCGCTGCCCATCACACTGATGTAGACCTTGGCATGTCGCAAATCCTGCGAGAGGTCAACGCCCGTCACGCTGGCGAAACCGATGCGCGGGTCTTTCATCCGCGCGATTAGTTCGCTGAGTTCACGAGCGATGAGATGGCTGAGTTGATCCTTGCGCCGATGTTGTTGTGGTTGATGCGCCATACAAGCCTCCAATAGGGAGCATGTGGCAAAGCAAGCGCCATCCGCTGGCGCCTTTGGAGACATCCCCCCTATGCTAAGAATACCCCGTCGCGGGGCGCGCCGCAAGCGCATAGGCTGTTTTTGGGACGGCGATTCAGCATAACAATGCCACAGGCGATATGCCAGATGTGCCACTGGACATGACACCCCTGCCCAAAAGGCCTGAATGCGCCTATGGTACTATGCAAGGACACGTCATGCTCTTCCCGTAATCTTTCCACAAGGAGCCATGAGCCACCATGAATCTCGATCTTCTCTTCGCCGCTGCTGACCCCTACACCACGCCGATTGCGGTAGTAGACGAAACACTGCTACGGGCGAATATTTCCGCCATGCAGGCGCGTGCGGAAAGCGTTGGCGCAGCGCTGCGTCAGCATGCGAAAACGCATAAAAGCGCGCGCGTCGGGCGCCTTCAGTTGCAAGCCGGAGCGCGTGGCCTCACGGTCGCAACGCTTCGCGAGGCGGAATATTTTGCTCAGCACGGCGTAGAGAACCTTTTGCTTGTTCACCCTCCCATCGGCGCCCCCAAGCTCACACGTCTTGCCGCGCTGGCCGAGCGCGTTCCCCACCTCACGGTCGCTGTAGATTCTCTCGAAGCCGCGCGAGGGCTTCCTCAATCGGTGGGGCTGTTGTGGGAAGTGGATACGGGTCATCATCGTCTTGGAACGCAGCCGGGGCGTCCCACCGTTGAAGCGGTCAAACAGGCCGTCGAGCTTGTTGGGATAGAGCGTTTCCTGGGACTGCTGACGTTTCCCGGTCATGTCTATCAGGCGAGGGACATCGAAGCGTGCAAGGCCATCGCAGCCCAAGAAGTCGCGCTCCTCCAAGAAACCGCCTCGCTGCTGCAAACAGAGCAGATTGCCGTGCGCGAATTCAGCGTTGGCTCGACTCCAACATCTGCCTTCGAGCAGGCAATGGAGCAGACAACGGAGATACGCGCTGGAACCTATGTCTATGGCGACGCCAACCAGGTCACGCTGGGCAGCCAGGCGATCGATACGTGCGCCCTGGGGGTGGTCGCCACCGTCGTTTCCACCCCTGCTCAGGATCGCGCCGTGATTGACGCGGGAACGAAGGCGCTGCCCGTTGATGCGCCCGTCGCCGGATTGAAGGGCTTTGGTATCGTGCTCGGCGCTCCTCATCTCACGCTCGAAAGAATGAGTGAGGAGCATGGCGTGCTGACCGCCGAGAAAGAGACCAGGCTGCATATTGGAGATCGTGTCGTCATCATTCCTGTGCATTGCTGTACGATGGTCAACCTGCACGATCACCTCTTGATGGTCGCCGCAGATGGAACCGCCATCTGGGATGAAGTGGGCGCGCGTGGCTGGCAGTAAGACGGTTTTCCCAATGCGAACGTCATCTGCTCATGAGGGGTCAAGCCTGTCCACTATGCACGTTGAGTCGCTGCTGTATCCACCTGTTGCCGCTTTCAAACCCTCTACCGCTTTGGGAGCGCTCATGCAGAATGGCGTCTCTGGGCTGAGCGCCCTCTCACATTGAACACGCTTGCAATCACAAACAGGGGAGGCTACACATGCGCAAGATCATTGTTGCGGAGTTCATGACGCTGGATGGCATCATACAGGCGCCAGGCGGCAACGACGAGGACGCTGAGGGTGCAGGGGACGGCTTCGCTCACGGCGGATGGGCATGGCCCTACTGGCACGACGACATTGACGCCTACAACGAAGCGGCCATGAGCGAGTTCGACACTTGCCTCCTGGGGCGCAAGACCTGGCAGGCATTTGCCGCCACGTTCGAGCCGCTGGCCGACGATGCTCCTCAATCCGCAGGGCTGAGTACGATGCGCAAATATGTCGTCTCCAACACATTGTCCTCGGCTGACGCTTGGCGCAACTCGACGCTCATCAGCGGGGCAAGCGGCGATGTGATGACGCAGGTGAGGGCGCTCAAAGAGCAGCCTGGCAAAAATATCTTGATGAACGGCAGCAGCCAGTTGATCCACTCGCTGGCTCAGCGTGACCTGATCGACGCGTATCACCTGCTCGTCTTTCCGATTGTGTTGGGAAGCGGCAAGAAGGTCTTTGCCGATGATGCACAGATCACTTTGCAGCTTATCGAGGCGCGACCCATCCCCAGCGGTGTCACGTTCCTCCGCTATGCAGTGGAGCGCCCAGCCTAAGCCATGACGTGACTATTGGAGTCCGCGTAGGCTTATCCAATTTTCACATTAAAGAGCAAGAAATAAGGGTTCGCCCAGATTGGACGAACCCTTGAACAGCGCCAGGTGAGAGATTAGACGCGCACCTTGCTGAACGCCTCGACCACATCGCCGATCTCAAGCGCGGTGAAGTCTTCGAGCGTCAGGCCGCATTCGTAGCCCTGCGCCACCTCGCGCACGTCATCTTTGCCACGCCGGAGCGACTGGATCAGTCCGGTGTAGATGACCTTGCCGTTGCGCATGACACGCGCCTGCGACGAGCGGGTGAGCCTGCCATCCGTCACGCGGCAGCCGCCGATCACCATCGAGCGTCCCGCCTTGAAGAGCTGGACGACCTCGGCGTGACCATCCACCTGTTCGCGGTAGACCGGCTCAAGCAGCCCTTGCAGCGCCGCCTCGATGTCTTCGGTCAGTTTGTAGATCACGTCATAGGAGCGAATGTCTACATGCTCGGCGCTTGCCAGGCGGAGCGCCGCGCTATCCACCTTGACATTGAACGCGATGATGATCGCCTTCGAGGCCGAGGCCAGATGCACATCGGTCTCGCTGACGTTCCCGACGCCCTCGTGAATCAGGCGCACCTTCAGGCGCTCGTCGCCAACGCGGCCAAGCGTATGCTTGATCGCCTCGGACGACCCCTGCACATCGGTCTTGATCAGCAGATTGAGTTCCTTGACCTTGCCCTCACGCATCTGCGCATAGAGGGTATCCAGCGTGATGTTCTGCTGGGCGGCCAGTTGCGCCTCGTTGCGGCGCTCGGCGATCAGCGTGCGGGCGGCGCGCTCATCTGGAACGACCTCGAAGCGGTCGCCCGCCGTCGGCACCTCCGAGAGGCCAAGAATGCTGACGGGCGTGCTAGGCGGCGCCTTCTGGATGCGCTTGCCGGTGTCATCGAACATGGCGCGCACCTTGCCGGAGAGCGTGCCCACCACGATGATGTCGCTGACCTTCAGTGTGCCCTCCTGGATGAGCGCGGTAGCCGTCACGCCGCTGCTATGCTCCATGCGGGCCTCGATGATGACGCCCTGCGCCGGGCCTTTGGGATTCGCGCGCAACTCTTGGATGTCGGCGACCAGCAGGATCATTTCCAGCAGGTCGGAGATACCGATGTTGCGTTTCGCTGAGACGGGCACGCAGATCACATCGCCGCCGTACTCTTCGATCACCACATTATGCTCAGCAAGCTGCTGCTTGACGAAATCGGGATTGGCATTGGGCTTATCGATCTTATTGAGCGCGATGATGATTGGCACCTGAGCGGCGCGCGCATGGTCAATCGCCTCGATGGTCTGCGGCATCACGCCGTCGTCGGCGGCCACTACGATCACAGCGATGTCCGTCACCTGGGCGCCACGGGCGCGCATGGCAGTGAACGCCTCGTGGCCTGGGGTATCCAGGAAGGTGATCTTGCGCCCGTTGATCTCCACCTGGTAGGCGCCAATGTGCTGGGTGATGCCACCCGCCTCGCCAGCCGCCACGCGCGTATTACGAATCGCGTCGAGCAGCGAGGTTTTGCCGTGGTCAACGTGTCCCATCACCGTGACGACCGGCGGACGTGTCACCACACCACCCTGCGCGGCGGCGCGTTGGGCGGCGGCAGCCATCGCATTGCGCGCGGCCACCACCGGCGAGGCGGCCACCGTCGCGGCCGGTTGTGGCGTAAAGCCAAGCGCCTCAGCCGCCTTGGCCGCCGAGGCGTAGCTGACCACCTCGTTGATGCCGGCGAAGATACCCTGGGCAATCAACGTGCGAATGACCTCGTTGACAGTCACGCCAAGCAGATCGGCAAGGTCTTTGACCACTACCTGCGAAGGAATGGTCACTGGCCCGGTGGGCTTGGGCGGAGTCGCTACACGCGATTGGGAACCTGCGGGTGCAGCGCCACGCTGGGGTGGTCCATTGCGACCTCCGCCGCCATTCGCGCCTGAACGCTGCTGGCTGTTTCCGCCTGGGCGTGCGCCACCGCTGCCACCGCCAGAGCGTCCGTTCCCGCCAGACCGTCCTGGGGCGCCTGTGGGACGCACACCAGTCGTTCCCGCTGGACGAGCGCCTGGCGCGCCTGCCGGACGCATGGGAGCGGCGCCAGCAGGGCGTGCGCCATTCGTCCCAGCGGGGCGCATGCCTGTTGCGCCAGGCGTACCTGGCGTATTCGTAGCTGGGGCAGGACGTGTGGCGCCAGAGGGAGCGGTAGCC
Organism: Pseudomonadota bacterium; assembly: GCA_021324535.1. Classification (GTDB taxonomy): domain Bacteria; phylum Chloroflexota; class Ktedonobacteria; order Ktedonobacterales; family JADMIN01; genus JAJPIU01. Next base: position 639 of record JAJPIU010000017.1, on the reverse strand, counting down.
GGACGCGCGGGCGCAGGAGTCGTATGTTGAGCGCCAGTGGAGGCGCTCCGAGAAGAACGAGATGACGTAGTATCAGCCATAAAACCCTCCTTATTCGAGCGATCCGCGCAAACAGCCACCGATAAAAACAGGCTGGCGATCTAGACGATCACCAGCCCAACGCGGCGCGGATAGCCAGGGAACAGGCTTTGTCATGCGCGAATACCGCCGCCAACATCCAAATAGGGAAAGCGACATGCCAGCGCATACTGCGGCTGGCGTAGGCCACAGAAGCAGACACCATTCCGGCGTCGCATGTGGCGCAGTACAATTCAGGTATTCTGCGCGAAGGAAAACTACTTACGCTCCCATAGCGTTACTCTCGCTGTCCGCGTTGTCGCACACGCTCGTTGGCAAGCCAGGCAAGCAGAAGGCGCTCAGATAGAACCCGGATGGCGCTCACAGGATGTTTCCGCTGGAATGGGGAATCGGCGCCTGAATGAGTGTCCGTGCGTGTCTGCAAGTGTTTGCGCATCCTGGGGATGTGGCTGCCAGGAAGAGGTGTGGTGTAGACCGCCCAACTTAAATAGCATATCGCATCTGAGGCGGATTGTCAATCACGCTGGCGCCATTTGGTTTTCTTGGTTTCTTGGCTTTCTT
>JAJPIU010000157.1 GCA_021324535.1 Pseudomonadota bacterium | reverse complement strand
TCGGTGGGGTCAATCGGCTCGGCGGACTGCCACGGCGCCAGCACGGTGTAGCGCACGCCACACTCGGCCAGGATGTCCAGCGTTTCGAGGTCAACCGCCGTCTCAGCCAGCCACATGCCCTCGGCGGGGCGACCGAACCGCTGGGCGAAGTCCATCATGCCCCAGAGGATTTGCGTGCGTTTGTCGCGCGTGGTGGCCAGCGGCAGGATCGTATGGTTGTACGCCTGGGCGAGCGCATTGCCCACGCCATAGGTGGCGCGATTGGCGTGGTCGGCGGCAATGATGCGCGCATAGGTGGCGGGGTCGTGGCGTTCGAGCCAGGCGGCAAGCGTTGGCCCCAGGTTGAAGCTGATGGCCTCGAAGTTGCCATCCTCGGCGTTTGGGCGGTAGCATTCGGCGGTGATCTTCTCATTGAAGTTATCATACGGCGCAGCGCCATGCTCGTGTGGAATCTCACCGGTAAAGGGGTCTTCGCGCGGCGGCTGATAAAAGTGGCCATACACACACAGAAACTGATGGTGTGCGGTCTCGGTCATGCAATACACCAGGCCTTCCAGGAAACACCTGCTACGTTGCGGGCGCTAACCAACGACAAGGCGCTTGCGCCGATGCAAACGCTCCCCAAGAAATGTCGTCGGCTGATGTTTCTCGACTCCATTATACGACAAGACGGCAGCGTACGCTAGGTATACCAACATCGGTCAACGGAGCGTTCCCCGTCTACGCTGGCCTGCGCATCAACTAAGATAAAGCGTTTTCGGCGCCAAACTGTTGCACGCCTGTATAGGCTCCGTTGTCGCGCTTAGGGCAGTGGCGCGCCGGTCAGCCAGGCGTACGCTTCGCGGTAGCGGTTGGCCGTCCCCTCGATCACATCCGGCGGCAGTTCGGGCGCGGGCGGCTGTTTGTTCCAGCCGGTTCCTTCCAGCCAATCGCGCACATACTGCTTGTCGAAACTGGGAGGCGAGCCGCCGGGCTTGTATTCGCTCACCGCCCAGAAGCGCGACGAGTCGGGCGTCAGTAACTCGTCAATCAAGATCAACTGGCCATCCAGCAGGCCAAACTCCAGCTTGGTGTCGGCGATGATGATACCGCGATCAAGCGCATAGCTGGCGGCGGCGCGATAGATGGCGATGGTCATATCGGCGATGGTCTGGGCAAGCGCCTCGCCAATCTCGCCCTTCATGTACGCCAACGAGACGTTCTCATCGTGCCCGCTCTCGGCTTTGATGGCTGGTGTGAAGATCGGCTCAGGTAGGGCGTCGGCCTGGCGCAACCCCGCCGGAAGGGAAACACCGCAGACAGCGCCCGTGCGCTGATAGTCAGCCCAACCACTGCCTGCCAGATAGCCGCGCGCCACGCACTCGAAGTCGAGCCGCTGCGCTTTCTTGACGATCATAAAGCGTCCGGCAAGCTGCTCCACCAGCGTCGGCTGCGCACGAATCTCATCGGGCAGGTCGGCGACCTCCATGCTGATCAGGTGGTTGGGAATGATCTCGCTCATGCGCCCAAACCAGAACGCCGAAAGCTGCGTCAGCACACGCCCTTTGTCGGGGATGCCGTTGGGCAGGATGCAATCGAAGGCTGAAATGCGGTCGCTCGCCACCATCAGCAGACGATCCCCCAGGTCATAGGTGTCGCGTACTTTGCCCTTGCCAAAGAGCGGCAGCGGCAGATTCGTCTCGATCAGTTCAGTTATGTTCATACCTTACTCCCTTATGTTCAAGGCGCCAGGCGGGAGAAGCGCATGGACGCCGACCGTTCCATTGACAAGCTGCGTGATGCGCAGATGCACGATGCAGCTTGCGAGCGCCATCGCATGCGAACGGCTACATCCAACGATCTGTTGCAGATGATCCAGCATCCCATTGAGAGCTATCTTTTGCGCTTCATCAAGGGTTGGGCCGATGCCAAGAGTAAGAAAACCCGCTGGCGTCTCGGCCTGCGGCATGTGGAGATTGAGGTCGGAACGCACATAGAAGGTTAGTTTCACCTGTTCCATAGGGCACTCGATGGCCATGCGCGATACCTCGCCATCGCCCTGCGCCGCATGGCCGTCCCCCACAGAAAACAACGCGCCTTCCACCTCGATAGGCAGCCAAAGCGTGCTGCCTGCGACCAGTTCACGGCAATCCAGGTTGCCACCCACTCTGCGTGGTGGGAAGGTACTATGGTAGCCAGGCGTGGCGGGCGCGTTTCCCATCACTCCCATGAATGGGCGGATTGGCAGCGTCACTCCCATACCGGACACATCCGATGCAACGCCGCGCGCTGCGTCAATCTCCCACCCAACCACAACTTCCTCGTCAAGTCCCAGTCCGTCGCCTGTTTCATATCCTGGCCCTGCCCATGTCCATCCCCAATGATCGGGAACGATACGCTGGATGTGAACTTCAAGCGTCTCGCCCGGCTGCACGCCACGAATCGCAATCGGCCCGCAGAGCGCATGGCCAGCGTCGCGTTCAGGCGCGCGCTCGAAAAGGGGAAGATGGAGATGGCGATGGCGATTTCCGGCGTGCCCCCAACTGGAGTCCAGCGTGCGATAGATCACGGTATCGCCAGCATCAATAGTACGGATGGGCGCGAGGTCAGGGCTGAAACAGCCGTGCACTGCTTCACGAGTTGGTTCGATGTGGTGAATAGCCATTGCGCCCTCCGTCTGTTATGCCTGCTAAACGCGCGAGGGCGCGCCGCCGCCATTGAGCCACACCAGCACGACGCGCGCGAAGTCATCCGCGCGCTCCACAAACGGCTGGTGGCCGCAGCCGGTGAAGGCGACCAGCCGCGCGCGTGGCATATGGCGCACGGCCACCAGCGCATCGGCGTAGGGGGTCACACGGTCACGCTCGCCCCATAGCAGCAGCGTCGGCGTATCGAGGTGTTTCAGGCGATCCAGCAGATGGAGATGGACGCCAAAAAGATCAACCCAGCGATTGAATGCCGCTGCGCCACTGGGGATCACCTCCGGCTGGGTGGTCAGCGCGTACATCATCTCGAAGTAGGGATCGCTCATGCCGGTGAGCTTGGGGTTGTCCTGTCGCAGGGCGTAGCGCATCAGCCCACGACCCAGCCAGCGATGGATGCGTTCCGGCTTAAGCCAGAAGTAGAGGCGCACATCAAAATGTGCCTCGCGTCCCAGCCCACCGGAATCCACAAGGATGAGCCGCTTGACGCGCGTAGGATGTTCCAGCGCGAGGCTGAGCGCCGTGAATCCGCCCATCGAGTGGCCCAACACGTCGGCCTGCGCCAGCCCAAGCGCATCCAGAAAGCCAAGCGCGCCCTCGCGCCAGATGGCCAGCGCGTCGGTGGCGGAATGCCCATGAAACGGCGGCTTGTCGGAGAGTCCCCAGCCAGGCAGATCGAGCGCAAACACCCGTCGCTGCGAGGCCAACTGCGCCAGGATAGGCGCGAACAATGCGCTAGCGTTTCCCCGCCCATGCAACAGCAGCAGCGGCGTGGTGTCAGCTTCATGGGTCAGCGTTTCAGCAATGGTCGCTGATGGAGTATCTTCGCTCTCCGGCGCGTCCGTCACCCCCTTCCCATCCTGGGAAGGGGGCCGGGGGGATAGGTCAGTCGGCCCACACGTCAGGTAATGCAAACGCACGCCGTTGACGACGACCTCATGGCGTTCCACCGGAACGGCGACGGTCGCCAGCAGGTTCTCTTCGGCGCTGCTCAATGTATCGGCGCTGGTGTCTGCGCTCACCTTCTGCTTGCCCTTTACTCCTTCGTGGATACTTTCTATAGCATATCTTATCACGGGCGACAGGAATAGGGCGTTTGAAGAATGGTTCTCGCCTGGCATACAATAACCAAATGAAGACAGACACGAAAGGAGCGTAGACCTATGACCAATACATTTACCACCGTTTTTGAGCGGGCAGGAGATTGGTGGATCGGCTACGTCGAAGAACTGCCAGGCGCAAACATCCAGTCGCTACCCTGGATGAAGCGCGCGAGAACCTGAAAGAAGCAGTGGCGCTTGTTTTAGAAGCCAATCGTGAGCTGGCTCGACGCAAAGATGAGTCCGCGCAGGCGGACTTCGTGGAGGCGCAGACGCGCCTCCCTTAGGCGCGGTTTCAACCGCCCGCCTTCTTCTGCTCTGTCTGCTCCGTCTTCTCCGGCAGCCTGATCGCCAGGCTCAGCTCACGCAGTTGCTCCTCCGTCACCGGCGAGGGCGCCCGCATCAGCGCATCTTGCCCCGTCTGCATCTTCGGGAAGGCCGTCACGTCGCGGATGGTCTCGCCGTCAGCAAGCAGCATCACCAGCCGATCAATGCCCAGCGCGATGCCACCGTGCGGCGGCGCGCCATACTCAAAGGCTTCGAGCATATGGCCAAACTGCTCGTCGATCTGCTCCTCGCTCAGCCCCAGCAGACGGAAAATCTGCCGTTGCAGATCGGCCTTGTTGATACGGATGCTGCCGCCGCCAATCTCATAGCCATTGCACACAATGTCGTACTGGCGGGCGATCACTTTGAGCGGCTCGCTCTCTAACATGGCCTCCTGCCCCGGTTGCATGCCTGAGAACGGGTTGTGCGTCGCGTGGTAGCGTGTGACGCCGTTCTCCTCGATCTCTTCGAGCAGCGGGAAGTCCACCACCCAGCAGAGCGACATCTCATCAGGATCGATCAGCTTCAGTTGCTCGGCCAGCTTTATACGCAACCGCCACAACACGTCGTTGCAGACCTTCGCGCTATCGGCCACGAACAGAATCAGATCGCCCGTCTCGCCGCCCATCTTTGTAATGATCTGGCGCAGTTCATCCTCGCTCATAAAGCGTGCCAGCGGCGAACGCGGCCCCTCAGGCGTCAGCGCCAGCGTCACCAGCCCCTTCGCGCCCAGGCTCTTCGCGAACTCCGTCAGCGCGTCAAGCTCTTTACGTGTGGAGCTTGCCAGACCTGGAGCGCGTATCCCCTTGACCATGCCACCGTTATCAATCGCATCGTGGAAGACCTTGAATGTGCCCAGGCGCGCCAGATCGCCAAGCTCCACCAGCAGCATGCCAAAGCGCATGTCAGGCCGGTCAATGCCATAGCTACGCATCGCCTCGTCGTAGCTGATATGCGGGAAGGGAATCTGCTTGATGCGTTTCGTCGTGGTCGCATGGATCAGATCGATCAGCATGCCCTCGATTAGCCCCATCACGTCCTGCTCGTCTACGAACGACATCTCCACATCAAGTTGGGTAAACTCCGGTTGGCGGTCGGAGCGCAGGTCTTCGTCGCGGAAGCAGCGCGCGATCTGGAAGTAGCGATCCAGCCCGGCCACCATTAACAATTGCTTGAATTGCTGCGGCGCCTGGGGCAAGGCATAGAACTCGCCGGGGTAGGTGCGGCTTGGCACGAGGTAGTCGCGTGCGCCTTCGGGCGTGCTTTTCGTCAGAATCGGTGTCTCCACCTCGACAAAGCCGCGCTCGTCCATATAGTCACGGATGAACTTCACCGCGCGGTGGCGCAACACGATATTTTTCCGCATGGTATCACGTCGCAGGTCAAGGTAGCGATAGCGCAGTCGCGTCGCCTCCTCAGCCGTCACATGATCGGCGATCAGGAATGGCGTCGTCTTGGCAGGGTTCAGAATGTCTATATGCTGCGCCTCAACCTCGATCTCGCCGGTGGAGAGCGCGGGATTCTCCTTGCCGGGGAGGCGCCTCACCACAACGCCCTCTACCCGCAAGACGTATTCCAGCCGCGCCTCGTTGGCTATCGCATGCGCCTCGGCGGACTCCGGCGAGCGTTCAGGGTCAATCACCACCTGCGTCAGCCCATAGCGGTCGCGCAGATCAATGAAGATCAGCTTGCCGTGATCGCGACGATGCCCTACCCAGCCTGTCAGGATCACCGACTCACCAATGTTCGCAGCCGTCAGTTCGCCACAGGTCACAGTGCGTAGCGCCGTAGCCAGCCGTGAGCGCCCGTGCTTTGGCGTGGTTGCGCCATTGGGTTTGCCGTTTGCCTGTGCGCCTTTGGCTGTTTTGGGCGTCTTTGTTGTTTTGGCTGGTAATTTCTGTGTTTCAGCCACTTTGTCTGCGCTTGTGGGCGAGCCAACTGCTTCGGATGAAGACCTGCGTGAGGCCACAATGTTACTCCTCTATCCTGACTGTTTCAGGGATGGGTATGCTTTATGATGATATGAGGACACAAACAGCACATTCTACCACAAACACCATAACGAGTGTTCCTCCTTCCCCACACGGGAAGGGGGTTGGGGGGATAGGTCACCCCAACGACGCCTGGGGGAGAGGGAATGTCGCCAATTGCCCATTGCTCCACACGTAGGCGGTGGTTTCTCCCTTGAACGATACCAGACCAAGCTGGCTCACCTTGCTGAGTGGCGCGCCATACACATACTGCACATGGAGCGTCATGCCCGGCCCGCTTGTACTTGTCGTGAACACCACCACGCGGCTCTTCGCGCCATTCTCCATCAGCACATATGTCGGCTGCGCGGGATCAACCACTAACGTCACATCTCCTAAGAAGCTCGTGCCCCCTGTGACGGGAACCACTGTTGGTGGAACGGTGGGCGGCAGCGTTGGCGTGGTAGTCGCGCCTGCCCCTGTGGTCGGCGTAGCAGTTGCGCTCGGATTGGGTGTTGCGGTGGGCGGCGTGGTCGCCGTCGCAGTAGGTTCAGGCGTCACAGCGACAAGCGATGGCGTTGGGATCGGTGTGGCCGAGGTGTAGGAGTTGGGGTCAGTGAGCAGCGCCGGATCAGGCACATTCACCGCAAGCGGCTGATAGAGCCGCTGTCCGATCACCTGCCCCACCGTGCCATCAGTGAGCGCCAGATAGGCTGTGCCGTTCGTGGCCGTCAGCGCGGCTACCGGTTGAGGCAGACTTATCGTCTTCGTGGGGGTAGTGGGCGGCGTTGAACGGTCATCGAGGAAGTACCACAGGCCGTTGGATGGTGTTGACCCGGAGCCGTTGGTGAAGCTGACGTAGGTATTCGATCCCTGCGTCGCCAGGTGGGTAGGCGTCTGGCTGCCGAGCGGCAACGGCTGGCGCACGGTGATCTTTACGTTCGCCGAGTGATTAGTGTTGAAGCCCTGTGGCGCCAGGCTCAACACATCATACTTGCCGTTGCTTTCCTGCGCTATCGCATAGGCTACCGCGCCGCCTGGAATCACTGTGATCACCTGCGCATAGCCTTTGAGCGGCGCTATCACACAGGAAGCCGAGCCACCGGTAGGCTGGCTGTTCGCATCGAGCGGAACAAGCGCCTGATAGAGGTCGCCTGCGCTGACGATGAAGACAAATTGATCGTTGGCAAAGGCGGCGCCTTGCTTACCACCGGGCCGCGCGACAGGCGCCAATGCTGTGATAGAGCTGATCGCCGTCTGCCCACAGGTAAGCGCATAGGTATGGGCGGCGCTTGTCTGCACAGGCGTAATCAGCGCCGATTGGTTATACCGTTGCAGCGCCGTTTGTACAGCGGGGACAAGCTGGCTGTCGAGCAGGTTCTGCGCCTGCTGGCGATGCTGCGCATCCAGCGCGGGGTTGGCAATGTCGTTGATGAGCCGCTGTCGCGCCGCCGCCAGGGTAGCCAGCGCGGCGCCGGGGTCTTCGTGCTGCGCCTGGGTGATCGCGGTCTGCGCTTGCCCAATGTCGGCTTGTGTCTGCTGGTCGGCGGCGCGTTGCTGGCCAAGTGGGCCGAGTGTAAAATACCAGACGCCAACGACAATCGCAAGTAGCGCCGCAATCAAGCCTATGCGCGTGGCGAGCGCCGCTGCGCTGCGCCGCTTGCGTACGGTCTTGGCGCCTTTTGAGCCTTGCCGCGCTTTGCCGTCCGCCGCAACCTTCTTGGGGTCAGGAAGGGCTGGCAACGGTTGTGTTGTTCCCTCTTCGATAGGCTCATCAACGGAAGGTGGCAAGGGCACCGGCCCCACCACCTCAGGCGCTTCGAGCACGTCAACCACAATCACGCTGATGTTGTCGGGGCCGCCGTTCTCGTTGGCCATATCCAGCAGCGTCTGCGCAGTCATCTGGGGCGTGTTCTGCGCCACAATGTCGCGTATCATTGCCTGTTCGTCAACGTAGCCATGCAAGCCGTCGCTACACAGCACGATGCGGTCGCCATCGTGCAGTGTCTCGACGAAGAGATCGGCGGTGATGGTGGGTTGGGTGCCCAGGCTGCGGGTAATCACGTTGCGGTGCGCATGCACACGCGCCTGATCCTCGGTAAGCATGCCCATGCGTACCTGCTCCGCCACCCAGGAGTGATCCTGCGTTACCTGACGCACCTTGCCATCGCGGGCGATATACGCGCGGCTGTCGCCGATATTGACGATATAGGCGCGCCCACCGTTGATGATCAGCGCGACGCAGGTCGTTCCCATGCCAGCGTGTTCGGGGTGTTCGCGGGCGTTGGCGTAGATTTTCTCATTTGCCGCTTTGACCGCCCGAGCAATTGCCGAGATCACATTCTCATCATGACTTGAGAAGTAGACATCGCGAATCGTGTTGACGCCAATCTCCGAGGCGATCTCTCCGGCGGCATGGCCGCCCATGCCATCGCAGACGACAAAGAGAGCGCCTTTTTGATTCAGCTCGTCTTGCTCAGGCGGAATGTACTCGGTAACATTGTCCTGATTGCGTTCGCGTCGGCGTCCGACATCAGTCAACGCGGCGGCCGCCAGACGAAGTTGCTTGGCCAATGGTCTCCCCCTGCGCTGGGCGCTCTCCAGGTCTATCGCTTTGATTTGATGAGAATACGCGCGGGCGTTCGGAAACGTTTCCGAACGTTTGGTATGCCACATCGCATACACACTCGCCTATACAGAACCGCTCTATCGCCGCGCCATCTCTGCTATCATACGCCTATCGCCCCAAAAGGGCAACAACCCAATTTCCGGTTGGAAGCTCTGCCCGCCTGATAGGGCTAGCCCGTCCGGGCGGGGATGACGCCTGGCTGTCTGGAGCAGCCAGGCGTGAAACATCATAAAGCAGAGAGAAGCATGGAGCGGCGTGATATGCTACAACAGGTGTAACGAGCGAAGCGATGTGAATGAACAGCAGATGAGGGGTCATACGCCAAACCACGGGAAAAATGCGGAGTAGAGGGGATTGCGACGATGGAGAGCCAGCCAGGGCAGCACATGACCATCCGGCTAGACGTGGCGCCCAATCCCAACGGCCACGATCCCAAAACGCATGAGCAACGCATTGCCCAGGCGGCGGAGATTCTGCGCGCAGGTGGGCTGGTCGCCTTCCCTACTGAGACCGTCTATGGGCTGGGCGCCGACGCGACGAACGCCGCCGCAGTCGAAGGTATCTTCACTGCCAAAGGCCGCCCACATAGCGATCCCTTGATCGTCCACATCTCCGGTGTTGACAACCTGCCTCAGGTGGCGCGTGATATTCCCGCGATGGCCTATATGCTGGCGCAACACTTCTGGCCGGGGCCGTTGACGCTCGTGCTGCCGCGCGCTGCGAACATCCCACCTGTTGTGGCGGCAGGTGGCGACACGGTAGGCGTGCGCTCGCCAAGTCATCCCATCGCCCAGGCATTGCTTCGCGCCGCTGGCGTGCCGGTGGCCGCGCCAAGCGCCAACCGCTTTATGGGTGTCAGCCCGACCACTGCTGCCCATGTGCTTGCCGACCTCGACGGACGTATTGACGCAGTGCTCGATGGCGGTTCCACCAGCGTCGGCGTCGAATCTACCGTGCTCGACCTCACTACCAGCCCACCGTGCATCCTGCGTCCCGGCGGCCTGACGCTCGAAGCGTTACAGGCGGTCATCCCTCATGTCATCGCGCCCTCTGTGTCGCTCGATGCTACGGATGCGTCCGCGGGGCAGGCCCTCCGTGCGCCCGGCCAGCTCAACCGCCATTACGCCCCTGCCACCCCGCTCGTCGTCTTTGACGCCGAGGGCGCTCGTGGCGCCGCTACGGTATTGCGAGCCGCCCGCGAGGCCGTAGGAGAGGGTAAGCGCGTGGGCGCGCTGGCAACCAACGATGAGGCGCCTGCGCTCGAAGCAGTAGGCGCGCAGGTGGCGCGGCTAGGCCCATCAGATGATCTGGCGCAGGTGGCGCAACGGCTCTATGCCGCGCTGCGTTCGCTCGACGACCAGCCGCTCAATGTGATCTACGCGCATACCTTCGGGCAGGTCGGCATGGGGCTGGCGCTGTGGGATCGTCTGCGGCGTGCGGCAGGCGGTGTGTTGCAAGCGGCGGACGACAAGGAAGCCGCTCAGTGAAGGGTAGGCGCGCTCAATGGATCTGTATCCCATCGCCGCGTCGAGTGCGCCTGCCGCGACGCCAGCGCCTTTTACGCACCCAACGCCGCCTATGCCGCCAACGCCGCCGCGCCTGCGCATGTGGCCTGTGCTGCTGACGCTGTACTTTCTCGCCCCCATGCTCGCCGAGGTGTTGTCTGGCTCAACGGCGCCACTGATGTTCATTCAGCCGTTTGGCTTCATCTTCATCCCGCTGCTGTATGGATCAAGCGCGATTCTGATTCGCGAGGTGATCGTGCGGCGACGCCTGGGCTGGGCGAACGTGTTGATCCTGGGGGCGGCGTTTGGTATCTCCCAGGAGGCGCTGATCGTCCAGACGTGGTTCAACTTTATGGCGAAAAGCTCGCCCTCGCATACCGGGGCGGCGTATGGCATTGTGCTGGGAACGGACTGGGATTGGGCGCTCAGCCTGACCATCTATCACGCCGTCATCAGCATCACGCTCCCTTTGATCTTACTTGGCCTGTTGTTCCCCCGGCGCGCGGCTCTGCCAGGGTTGGGGCCAAAGCGCGCCATTGCCCTCTTGATCTGGTTGATCGTTCCGTGTGCTCTGCTTGCCATCAATGTGGCTACTCGCCAATTCGCAAAAGAGGGCTATACGGGGCCGCCGCTCGCTGGCTATCTGATCGCCTGCGCGCTGCTGATCGTCACACTGCTGGTTGGCTGTTTCGTGCGCTTTCCCACAGCGCGCCCACGCCCAGACAAACATGCGCCAGGCGTCTGGACGGTGCGCCTGAGCGTTTTCGGCCTGACGTTACTCTTCTTCGCGCAGGCGCTCATCCTGCCAAATACTCCGCTGCCGATTCCACTGGCAGTTACCGCGCTGCTCTTCGCGTTCTGCCTCTGGCGCATCAGCAGTTGGGCGGCGCGCTCCGGCTGGAACGACCGCCACAGGCTGGCGATTGTGATGGGCGTGCTCGCCTACTATCTCTTCGCGTGGTCGCCACTCATCGAATTTGTCGCTCGGCTCCCACTACGCGAGGGATTGACCCTGGCTGACGTGCTTGCCATGCTGGGATTGTTTCTGCTGGATTGGCGGCTCAAACGCCGTATGAGTGCTAATCCAGGTGAGCCTGCAAGCCCCACGCAGAGCAGCATGATTACGCGGATGGCGTAGGCGTCATGTTGCTCTTGAGAATCTGCGCAATCTGGTGCAGGTCATTGATCGCGTTCTTGAGATCGGTGTGCGCCGTTTGCTCGTCGTCTTTGTAGTTCTGAAACGCCGTATCAAAGGCGCTGCGGTTGGAATCGTAGTTTTGCGGCGTCAGCGAGGGAATCTGGCTGCTTGCGGCGTCAAGCTGCGATTCGGCGTTGGTAAGCTGGCTCTGGAAATCGCTGAACAGCGCGTTCAAGTGGGCTTGTTCACTGGCAGGAGCCTGGCTGATAGCCTGCTGGATGTCGCTCTGGTGCGCGCGCAAGTTGCCGTCAATATGTGTCATGATGTCCAGGACAATCTCACGATAATCGCGCGGCAAGACCACTGCATAAATGCGATAGGTTACGTAGATGCTCAGCACATCCTGGCGCGCGGCAGTCGCCGTCGTCTCGGCGTCCAGCTTGCTCTTCAGCGTGTTCAGATCGTTCTGGTTGGTCGTCACATCCCCCTGGATGGTCGCGTTCTGGTCGCTGGTGATGCGCCCGGCGTTCAACTGGGCGGTGGATTTGCTGCTTAGGGTGGAAAGCGCGCTCAGGCGGTCGCTGATGCGTTGGTCGCCAAACGAGATGATGCACTGCACATTGCCGTTGCAGCCTGCCAGCGAGGCGGCGTTTGCCACCGGCGCTGCGGATGATGTCGTCAGCGGGAGGAGCGCGCCAAGCGTGAACGCGCCAGCGACGCCAACGGCGGCAAGGCAGCGAGGAAGGTGGCTTAGCGCGGTGACAAGTAAGGTGAACTTCATAGGAATTCTCTCTTCTTCTCTATGCTTGGACGTCTTGTGAGTGTTCGGGTGATCCCAAAATCGTCACGGCTATTCACGGCTGTTGTGGAATATCCTGGTTGGAGTAGTCGGTGTTGGCGTCGTTCTGGGCGTTATCCATGCTGTTGGCGTCGTTCTGGGTCTGGTTGTCCAGATTGATCACCTTTTGCGCTGCCGATGACGCATTGCCGGTCGTCGTGGTGGACGTGGTAGAGCCGCTATTCGCGCCGGTCGTCTGTTGAGTAGTCGTACCGGTTGTTGTGTTGTGATGCGCCTGTCCGCCGCAACCGGCAAACACAAGCGCCAGCGCCAGCGCGCCAGCGCAGCAGCCAACAGCGAGCGGGCGGCTCATTCGTTTTGCCAGTGGCATGCCTTGTTGTGTGTGGGCCGATACCTTGGCTGCGCGAGTGGTCTGTGCGCTACGCATGCTGGATTGGCGAACGCGTACGCGCTGTTCAATAACCATGTGTGCATCCTCCTGGGGTATGCAGATTGACAACATCGGTCAGGTGAAAAGAGATGCAGGGAAACGCAGATCACCGAGTGGTGTGCGCCAATTGGGTTGAAATGGCGAGCGGGCAGCGTCTCTCTGACTTCTCCATGATACGCAGGTCGCCTGAAGATCACATGAGGATTGGTTTAGAAGAGGCTGAGGAGAAGGCAGGCAAGAGGAGAGCCAGGCTTGCCAGTCGGCGCGGGCGCTCACAGACGACAAATGGGTAGAGAGCGGAAGAGCCGTAACCGGGACATGCGGTTGCTCGTTATAGCATTCACCCAACGCTGTAGCCAGACGATAATCCGTAAACAGGACATATTGTCTGCTCCCCTGCTTTCCATTCCCCAGGTGAAGCAGGAGCGTTTGGATTTTGGGCAAGGCGCCACTGTACAAAGCAAGCGTCGGCATGGTATGATCGAAGTTCAACAGGCAAAGCGTGCGCTAATAGGGCGTGCGCGTGGTGGGCTATGTTCCCTGGTGGAGGCGACGTGATGGACGCTCAGCATGTCTGGCTGGCCGCTCTTGCGCGCATCCAACAGCGCGTCTCTGCGGGCGCTTACACCACCTGGTTTCGCGATACGCTTGGTCTGGAATTGAGCGGAGCCACACTCACAGTAGGCGTCGGATCATCGTTTGCCTGCGAACACCTACGCCAGCGGTTCGCCGATGTGGCGCGGGTCGCGCTCAGCGAGACGCTTGCCCGTCCAGCGCATGTCGTGTTTCAGGTCTCCACCCCCCCGCGAACGCCCCAACGCGCCGAACCATGCCGCTCTTTGTCGCAGCCCCACTCCATACGTAGCCACCGCAACACACAGGCTGGCTCTTATGAGGCTTCGCCTGCCTATGCGCCTCATAGCGCCCCTGGCGCAGGCAGTCATCCTGGCTTGTGGTATGCGCAGCCGCCACTCTTGCGCGCTGACGCCTGCGCGTCAGCGGTTCCCCCCCAGCGGTCAGCGAAAGCGCAGAAGCAGACCCAGCCGCCCGCGCGCTCGTCACAGGAGGCGCCCGCCATGCCCCGCCGCGCGCTCGCCACCCCACGACTGCTCACAGCCGGTGAACCTGGCGAGATCCAGCATGCGCTCCATCCCCAGTACCGCTTCGAGACGTTTGTCGTGGGAGTCAACAATCGGCTGGCCTACGCCGCCGCGCAGGAAGTGACACGCGCGCCTGGGCAAAGCTATAACCCACTGGTTCTCTGTGGTGACGCCGGACTAGGCAAGACACACCTGCTGCATGCGATTGGCCACCGGGCGCGCATGGCTGGCTTGCAGGTGATCTATGTGACCGCCGAGCAGTTTACCAATGAACTTGTCGAGGCGATTCGCAGCCACACGAGCGACACCTTCCGCCAGCGGTATCGCGCAGTTGACGTGCTGCTGATGGACGATGTGCAATTGATCGCCGGACGTGAATCCACCGAGGAAGAGTTTTTCCATACTTTCAACTGGTTGCACGAAGCCAACAAACAGATTGTGCTGGGCAGCGATTGCGCCCCCCAGAGCATGCGCCGCCTGCATGATCGCCTGCGCTCACGGTTCGCCTGGGGGCTGATCGCCGACATCCAGCCGCCAGACGCCGACTGCCGTTTCGAGATGGCGCGCGCAAAGGCTCAGGCGCAACAGATCGACATGGATGGCGAGGCGCTGGCAGCATTGGCCCGCCCTGCCTGTGCGAGTGTACGCGAGCTAGAGGGTAGGCTCACGCGCGTCGCCGCCTGTGCGCGTCTCTATGAATGCCCGATAGATGCGGCGCTGGTCATGCAGGCGCTGGCCCCCCTGAGCGCGTCATCCGGCATGGCGCCGGGCAATGGCGCCGAACAAATGGGCAGCAGCGCCTACACCGCCCAGCATGGCGGCAACACGACGGGACACAGCCAGCCAACGGTTAGCGTGAAAGAGGCGCTTGCCGCAGTTGCGCAACGCTTTGGCGTAACGGTGGAGGCGCTGGTGGGCAAGAGCCGCGAACATCAGGTAGCCTGGGCGCGCCAGGTGGCGATGTACCTGCTGCGCGAAGTGACAAACGCCTCGCTCTTCCAGATTGGCGCGCAACTTGGCGGGCGCGACCACACGACGATCATGCACGGCTGCGCGCGGGTGAGCCAGGCGCTCATGAGCGACCAACGCCTGCGCGATGACCTCAGCGCCATTCGCCGCGAGCTTGCTCATCTGTGACACTCCCGGCTTAACTCCTGGCCTAGGGTGTGTTGAGATAGACCGTCATCTGGTCAGTCTCAAAGACCACGTAGAAATAGTTAGTGATCTGGAACTGGTTGGCCTGGTCTTGATAGTAGCCGGTGATGCGTAACAACCAGACACGGTGGTAACGCGCCAGCACATCCTGCAAGTCGTGCCTGTTGAGCAAGACGTGGCCACCCGTGTAATTATCCAGGATATGGCCGCCGCGCTCGTAGATATAGAGCGACGATCCCAGATACACTGTGAACGGTTCCTGCTTGACGTAGTATTGCCCCTCAACAGCGGGCGCCATCACCAACAGCGCGTCACCTGGCCGCCAGTGCGCCTGGATGTACTCCCCTGCCTGCGTGTAGTCGGGGATTTGCCGCCCAAACGGCAGGCCCAGCGTGCGGCTCATCGCCAGGTTCGCATTCGAGATCGCCGGAATCTGTGAGGCTAGCAGGGCCACCACCAGAAGCAGTGTACAGACGCCTACAAATGCCCGCGCTGTCACAGCGGGGACACGCCGCCGCGCTAGGTCGCCCAGGCGATCCATGCTCCAGACCACGAACGCCGCCGCCAGCAGCGCCAGTTCGGGATAGAGCGGGTAGAAATAGCGGTCGGCTTTGAGCGAGAACATCAGGGTCAACACCAGGAACGAGATGAAAAAGAACGCGGCGGTATAGCGCAACACGCGATTGCGCACGAACAACGCCACACCACACATGATGAAGCCCAGGATGCTGACATAGGTTAGTTGATAGCGCCCATATGTGGGACTTGAAAGTGAGGTCGTGTTGAAGAGCAGCCGCAGATAGTAGTCGAGGTTCTGCGGCGAGTAGCCGATGTCGGGTCGCTGCGAGATGTCCTGCCCGAGGATGGGCTGCCCCGTTACTTTCACGATCAACAGTTGGAGCGAGATGATCCCAATGGCGCCAAATCCGGCGATCCACCAGTGCTTGTTGCGCAGCCAGGTCAGTCGTTGCGTCGCCAGGAAGTAGAGCAAGATGGCGGGCAAGACGATAAATCCTTCTTCGTGGCTGAGATACATCAAGACCACAGCGCCCATGCTCAGATAGATGTAGCGAATGCGCGCCCCTGGCTGCACAGCCTTGTAAAACAGGTAAAACACAAGCAACACAAACAGCTGCGCCTGCTGATACATCCGCGCCTGTTGCGCCCACCACAGCTCCAGCGGCGAGAAGAGCAGAATCGCGGTCGCCACCAGCGCAATACGTCGGCCAAAGAGCCGCGACCCCACGAAATACATCAGCGGGAGTGTCGCCAGGAAGGCGATCAGCGCAAGCGAGCGTGTGGCGAAGGGGCTATCGCCAAAGAGAGCAATCACTGCGGCAAGCTCGTAGTGATAGAGTTCCGCCTTGGGATAGATAAATCCGGTCGCCAGGTGTGGAATGCCGTCCTGTAGGATGCTATGCGCCACCTCGATCGTATCGAGTTCGTCCTGCCAGTAGGGTTCGTAGGCCAGCCCAAAGGCGGTCATGGCGAAGCCAAGCGCCGTGCCAAGCGCCACCAACCCCCAACTCAGCGTCGAGCGCCAATCGCTCGTGAGCCAGTAGCCCAAACGAACGTGTAGCCTGCGCAGGCGTTCCCGGACGCTCAGCTTCGGCTCATCCTGCTCGCCCTGGTCATCTTGCTCACCCTGTTCGATTTTCGCAGCTTGAGCCTGCTCCTCATCGGCGCCCGCCAGCCAATCCGCCCGATAGCGCGCCTGGTAACTGGCGCGCATGCCCTGCCAGTTGGCCCCCATACGGTGAGCGGCTGTAGCAGCCCACCACTCAAACTCAGTCAGCCAGGATGCGCCGATGATCAGCGCTTGCCCCGCGAGTGAGACGCCGATCAGTACCCAGAGCCAGAAGGGTGTATAGGGGAATGGATTGGGAATGAGTGGCTCTTCGCTTAGAATCAACAGCAGCGCCAGCACGCCAATCGTGGGGAGGAAGCCCAGCGCCAGCCGATCAACCGCCAGCGCCAGCGCGCCACGTAGCCCAATGCGCCAGAGGTGCGCCAGCAGCGCCAGTTCGCATCCTAGCAACAGGAGCGCCAGGGTAATCAGCAGAATTGGCGCGATGGTTTCCAGGTGAGGTTGCTCCTGCGTCGTCGCCAGCACCTTATAGGGGGAATACTGCGAGACCAACGCAGAGTCGGTCTCTGCGCCTGGGCGCCAGGAGGCGACGCCAGCGCCATTCACCCAGTTCGGGGTAGAGGTTGACGCCACCCGCCACGCGCCATCGCCCATCATATAGAGACTCTGGCCGCTGTCGCTGATGCCCAACAGATCGATTCCCAACATCGTTGGCCGTTGAAAAGGAGCCTGCGCGATAAAGTCATAGTGCGAGGTGATCACATGAACGGCCAGGGTGTTTGCGCCACTGTGCAGATAGGGAGTGATGTCGTACAGCCCGATGCTTATCCCATTGACGCCCCTCTGCGCGTTATCCGAGAGCAAATAGGGATTTGTGATGCGCTCCGCCTGCTGGATCAGCAATTGACCGTTGATATAGACGGACGCCGCTCCATCCGACGCCAACCGCAGCCATGCGCTGCTCAGGTCAGGCAGCAAGAGCGAACGATAGAAAAAACCATCAGGCGCAGTTCCGCTGGACAACCAAGTGGATGGGAACGGGCGCTCATACACAGCGGGGTCAATGTTGAGGACGCCAGCAGGGGGTAGCGCGCCAAAATAATAGGTGGCCTTCTGCCAGGTGGAATCGTCAAACGCCGACGTGCGCCAGGCTGTGGTGATGTTGATGCTGCTGGCGTTCGTCGCAGAGACTGCCGGCAGATAGGGTGGATAGACCAACAATGAGTTTCCTGTCGCCTGCCAGGAGGTATCGGACGGGAAAGTGATGAGATGCTGGCCATAGGAACACCCAAGCACAGCGCGGATAGCGGTTATCCCTTCATCGCGTGTCTCGGCGCGCATCGCGACAACGTTGTCACCTGCTCTCAGAAACGGCGTGACATCATAAATAAACGCCCGGTTGACCGCGCCCGACGTAAAGACGCCTCCCGTGGCCCCCAGATAGAAGCCGTTGATGTAGAGATAAACATATTGCGACGCCTGCACCGTAAGAAAGGCGCTCTCTGGTGTGTTGTTGAGCGCGATGTCCTTACGGAAGTAGGCGACATTGCCCGGCTGATCGCGCGCCGCGATCCACTGTGCGCCAAACCAATGCGGCTGATAGTCGCGCTGCTGTGGGATCAGAAAGGTCTGGTAGGCGAACAGGCAATAGCCAAGCGTCACCAGCGCCAGCAAGAGCCAGCTCCACAGGCGCACGCGCTTTGCCTGGGCGAAAAGCCCGCCAACAAGTTCACGCAAGCGGTACAAACGTGCGGCGCGCCTCGACGCTGCTTCCTCCGTCTCTTCGGGCGCCGCGAAGGGAACACCTGTCGGCGGGGTGGCGACCGTCGCGTTTGCCCGATGGCCGGAATCGCCAGAACCGCTAGTGGAGACCCGATGCGCTTTCGCGCGCCGTTGTGTTGTAGTAGTCATGATCCAACTCCACTGCGATCCGCAGATAGAACCGTTCGGTTGTGATGTTGCCCAGGCCACCGTAGCAGAGCGCCAGATACGTATACGCCGAGGACTGCATGTTGCTGTCGTGCGATTCATAGATCAGTTCAAGAAAATCGCTTCCCGCCGCCTCGTATGAGCGCGCGTTATACAATACGCGCCCGTGCATATAGAGCGCATAGATGCTGTCAGGCTGCACCATGAGGAGGCGATCAAGCCAGGGAAGCGCGCCGTCTACCTGCGCTACCTCCACCACCACCTGCGGGTTGAGCGCCTGCTCCTCGTTATCCGTGGGCGTAAACGCCACCTTCGTATTGGCCTCCGCCAGGAATTCAAGTGTTTGCTCGGTTGCCTGCTTGAGCGCGCCGCTTGTCGGATAACTTCTCAACAATTCCCGCTCCACCTGCCACGCCTGATCATGAATGCCTATCGCGTCGTACTGTCCCGCCAGGAACATTCCTGCGTCGAGTGTGTCGCGTTGACCCAGCAGGTACAACGCCTGTCCACGCTCCACATGGAAGTGTGGCAGCGCATCGAGCGAGGGATTCAGTGTCTCGGCCAGCGCAAAGTCACTGAGCGCCGTCTGGTATTGCCCCTGGTTCAGCGCAGCCAGCCCTTGCGACTTGACAAAGAGGCCGACGGGCGCGCGTCCAAAGACAATCAAGCCCAGCGCAACACTGCCAATGATCAACCATCGCTTGATCCGTTGTGCGCGGAGCCGTTCTTCGCGTTCCTTTTCGCTCTCGCGTTCGCTTTCATCCTGCTCTTGTCTGGCCGTGGCGCCGCTGAGAGCTGTTGGCGCTGAGGAGGACGCCGCCTGTGAAGCGTCGGCGCGCCCCTCCGCCTGAACGCGCTGGGCTACTCGCCAGATGAGCGGGCCAGCCACACAGACGAACATGGCCAAAACGGGCGCCAACGCGCCAATCTCGCCGACCTGGAACAACAGATAGAGCCGGTCGCTAATGCCCGTCACCGAAAATTGAAACGCGATCATCGAGAAATGTTGCGGGGGTATCGAGTATCCCAGGTGTTTTGTGATGAGCAAACTCTGGTTCTCGTCATTTGCCAACGTCTCGGCCAGCCCAAAGTCTACGAACAGCACCTGGAAGACAAACAGCGCAGTGGGAAGGCACGCCAGCGCCCCCAACCGAAACAGGCGCCTATAGGGCAGCGGCTGCACACGGCGGACGCCCAGAGGGGCCAGCGCTGTCCAGTCGGTCGCTCGCGCACCGCGCCAACAAAAGTAGAGCGCCAGCAGCGCCGTCAGCGCGCCATAGGAGATGACATCACTTCGCACACCCCAGCCAATGTCAATGGGTAGCGTCCAGCTTTTCCATGTGCCGATCAGCGGGATGCGCAGCCACGCGCCAAAGAGGCTCACCCCCAGCAGCGCGGCGGTCCCATAGAGCCACAGCGCCCCCGTCTCGGCGAAGGCGTACCCCAGGCGGCGCGGGAGTCCTCCTACCGCATAGACACGCGCCAGCCGAGCCAATCGGCCCTCGCCGGTCGGCTTGTCATCACTTGTCGTCTGTAGATGCGCTTGCGCTGGGGGCTTTGCTGCCATAGCTCCGTGTTCTCCCAGATGTATGCCTCTTGCTTCGTCTGTCATGTCGTCTAGCGTTGGGTACCTGTCACGATGACCGGCTCATTGTCCGAGAGTTGATACTGTCCCACCAGAATCACCTCATCACCGGCCTTCAGCCCGCTTTGGATGCCGAACAGATCGAGATCGCGGACGCCCACCACCACGGGGCGGGCATGCGCGCGGCCATTGGAGTAGACGAACACGATAGAGTCCGAATCGGGGTTGACCACCGCCAGTTCCGGCACCGTCGGCAAGAGTTCCTGTGTGCTGATGCGCGCATAGACGCTCTCGCCCACCAGTAATTGCAACTGTGGGTTGAGTACGGTGATCCACACCTCAAACGTGTCGCTGCCAACATTGGTCAGCGCCGGATTGATCACCGTCACAATACCCTTGAACGACTCGTTTGGGGTAGCGTCGGGGTCAACCTCGGCGCTCTGCCCAAGCTGCACCTGCGTCCGCTGTTCCAGGGGAAGCTGCACATGCACCACGACACTGCTCTCATCTTGCAGGGTCAGCAGCGGCGTGTTGGCGGGCGCGATTGTCCCCGCAACAACGTTGATCGCCGTGATGACCCCACGGAAGGGCGCGATGATATTGCCGTTGCTATAGGTCGAGGAGTTCAACTGGGCGTTGAGCGCGTCGTAGCGCCCTTTGGCAGCCGTCACCTGCGCCTGGGCCGCCGCAATGGCCGCCGCATTGGCGCCCGTCGCGTAGAGGCTATCCAGATAGTTTTGCGCCGCCTGATACTGCGCGAGCGCCTGTTGCAATTGTGAGGTGAGATCGGCGCTGTTGAGCGTGATCAATGGCTGATTCAGCGAGACGGTCTGCCCAACCTGTACGTTGACCTTGACGACAATCGCGTTGACCGGATAGATGATGTTGAGCGCCTGCGCCGGATAGGTCAGGCCGCCGCCGCCAACGTAGCTGGTGAGCGTCTGATTTTTGACGACGTAGAGCTGCACCCTGGGGGTGGAGAGAAACACCTTATAGACGCCGTAGCCCAGCCCTGCGACCAAAACGACCGCTAGCAGCGCCGCCAGGAGTGTGCGTGAGCGCGAATGGTTTCTCGTCTTTGCGCGGGCCGGAACAGGCGCTCCGGGTCGGTTGGCGCCTGTGGCGTCTCGCGCAGGCTGCGATGCGCCACCACGCGCGACGCTTCGCTGTGGCGCAGGGGCCAGCAATTGTGCGGTTGGGAAGTCGTCGAGGGCGCTCTCATCGGTGATGTTCAATGGCGCGGAAGTCGGGGCCGGATGCGAACCGTACTCTGGCGTATTCGTCCGGCTCCAACGCCCCCCCCGACGCCCCTGACCAGATTGGCTCGGTTGACCCGGTTGACCCGGTTGGCTTGGATGGCTCGGCGGCGCATAGCGGCCAGAGGTTGTCGTCTGTTGCGCAGCCCCATATTCGCTATACTCTCCATATTCGCTTGCCTGTTCTTGCGCTCCGTATGTGTCATACGTGTCATACGTGTCATATGTGTCACTGGCCCCATTAGGCGGAGTCTGTGGCGCATTGGCTCTACGGGATGATGTATAGGGCGAGGCAGGCGAAGAAGAGCGTTCGCGCCCATCACCTTGCATAGCAACTCCTCCTGGTGTCGTGTCTGTCGTGTATGTTGTGTCCCGTGTATCAATGTGCTAGTATGCTGTGTTGCGCCTTTGTGGGCGACCGGTTGGCCGCCCCAGGCGGGTTGGCTGCTCATCTGCGGTGGCCTCATCGGCCAATTCGGCCAACTGCGGAGCCGTAGGGAGTTCAGCCAGCGGCGAAGCCCTGGAGCCTATCGGCTCGCCTTTTCCGTCTCTTCCGCGCCTTTCGATTGGCGTAGCCGTGTCGCGCGTCGGCGCTACATCGCCTGGCGTGGATGACCACCCGTCCGCATCAACTGGCTCAAGCGTGGGCGGCAACGGCGTCGGCCAGCCCGTCGAACGCCTTGTCGTTGGCAGTAGTGTCCCTGGTTCGCTTGCCGACGCCTCAACCGTCCCAGCGCTTGCCAGCCGGGCGGTGGGACGGTCGGCGAGCGACCCATGAAGCGATCCGTCAGGCGCCACGACCGATAGGGGGCGTCTACTTGGAACAGAGGCGCCCTGCGTCGCTTTCGATGTCGCTACGACGGGCGCTCCGGCGCCTCCTGCTCCGGCTGGCGCGATAAAGGCCGCAACAGGCTCGTTGGCCCGCAGTCTGCTCTCGCTGAATGGCGTGGTTTCCGGCGCCTCGCGAATCAGAGAGCCGCGCCGCTGGAGCGCCACCGCAACCACTGCCCCCACCACCGCGAAGAGCAGCATCTGCACTTCCATCGTCGTCGAGAGCGAGAGCGCCGCCGCGCCACTTTCACCTACAAGAACGAACAGCGCGACAAAACTTGCGCCGCGTACTCCGTATCCGTTGAGCGAGATGGGCGCCAGCGTGGCCAGCGAGGTCAGCGGAATGGTGATCCAGTAGAACCAAAAGGGGCTGTGAATGCCCAACGCCTGCCCGTAGCAATAAAAGTTCAGGTCACTGGCGGCGTAGAACACGGCGCTGGCGAAGAAGGCCGAGAGCAAGACCGACTTACGGTGTCGGTAAGCCGTCAGCGAACGGGCAAGATCCATTGCCTTGCGCGCATAGGGCAGCCGCACGGCGCGCTCCACGCCAAGGCGGCTGAGCAGCCACGGCGTTGACAGCAGCACGCTCACACCGGCTGTATAGGCCAGCAAGGCCACCGCCATCAGTGCCGCCATGCCCCAGCCCACGCGCCCAAAGTTTGCGATCAGCAGTGGCGCGCCCACAGCGACGGGCAGCGCCGTCAGCAGCATCGCGCCCAACCCGACGATGCGAGTCATCACGGTGGCGCTGGCCGCACTCACGCCCTTGCGTGAGATGCGCGCCACATAGGCGATCTTGGCGACATCGCCACCGATGCTGCTTGGCAACAATTGATTGAACGCAATGCCCAGGAAGTAGAGCCAGGTCAGCGAGAGCAAGTCTAGTGAGATGCGCTCACCACGCAGGAGGATTTGCCATTGCCAGGCGCTCACTACGACTGTGATGACGCCCACCCCCAGCCCCAGCGCCAGCCAGACAGGATTAGCCTGAGCGATGACGCTGACCAGCGCGTGAATATTTGTCTTGATGACGAGATACGCCAGCAGCCCCACACTCAATGCGATGCGGAGCGCCAGCCAGGCAAGGCTTTTCAGGCGCGCGCTCTGCGATTGCGGGCGCACGGCGCGGGTAGTTGTCGAGATGACTAGCAGGCGGGTCGAGGTCTGTGGCGACGGCGCCTGTAAGGCGAACACGTTATCGGGCCGCCCTGGCCGCCGCACGATCGGGAGCTCCTGTGTCTCTCTATCCCATAGGCTGGCCGGGCGCCCGGTGCGACGCGGATCGCGTAACACTGGCGAGACCCGCACGGGCGTCATACGCAGCGCAGGCAAGGCGGCGGAACTTTCGTGAATGCCTGAGGGCGCATCGGCCAGCATGCCGTCTCCAAATGGCGGCGCGAACGATTGGGCGCTAGGCATCAACCTGGTCGCCTGTTCTTCCACCTGCGCGGCGGTATTCGCTGGATTCGCCAGATCAGATGGCGTGGGCCTTAAAGGCGCTGTGGGCAACATCTCCCAGACGCGCTGGCGATGCTCCTCCCTGTGTGGGCCGCCGGTCGTCCGGGTGTGCGGCTGCCCTATGGGCGCCCGGTTGCTCTGCGCTGCTGGCGCCCCGGCGTCGGGCTTGGGTGGCGCGTCGGGTGGAACCGCCAGATACGTCGTCGCCGCCTCCCAGATTGGTGTGTTCGTTGGCATGGGAGTCGTCGCAGATGCGCCGGGAGAGACAGGAGGGGGTGGTGTATCTACACTTTCAGTTCCCTGGGGCGCCGCCTCCAGCGCCGTGGTGGGCCGCTCCCAAACAGGCAAGGAGCCAGATGGCTGGGCGGCAGGCGGCAGGTGGACAACCCGCAGATGCGTCGTGGTCATCTGCCACAGGATGCCCAGCCGGTGCTTCAGGCGATAGAGCGTGAGGAGCCGTATGGTGCGCTCCTGACGCATGGCAAGCCGCAGCCGCTTCACCTGTGCGCGCCTCCGCAGGCGCATATGCGGGGAGCTTCTTCTCATCGTCATACACGCTCCCTTATCTTGCGTCCGCTGGAGTGTTTTCGCTGCCCTCAGGCGCCATGCCAGACTGCATTGCGGCAGAAGAGCCAGGAGAACGTGGCAGGGCACGGCGCTGGGCCGTCGCTTCGAGGCCATCTTCATCGAGCAGAGGGGGCGCGAAAGCGTCTGCTCCGCCCGCTGGGGCCGCCGCTTCAACCACATGGGCGCCCGCTACCGGCGTCCCTTCGCCTGAAAATGATGGCTGTGGAGGAATGACTGTAGCCTGTTCCGGCGCCGCCACCTGCTGTTGGTGCTGCGCCTGAGTGTGTGGCGTGTTGGGTGCCTGGGAGGGCGGATAGGGCGGTTGCTGCGGATACATGACCTCTGGTTGCGGCTGTGGAATCGTGGGGCTATAGCCACCATATTGTGGCTGCGGCGGGGCGAAGCGCCCCGGCGGCGCCATATGTGTCATGTGCTGCTCCATACGCTCATCCTGCCAGCGTATACCCTCCGGCGGCAGATCGCTAGGAAGTGTCAAAATGTGCTGAGGCGGGTTTGTCCGGCGAAGAGGGATGCTCGGCGGCGTGCGATAGGGCAGCACGACAAGCCCCTGTGGCGTACCCATCAACACATTGCGCACCACGTAGGTTGGCTTGCCCTGCGATTCATAATACGTGCGCGTCAGCAGTTCCGCCAGCAGTCCCACCATGAGCAACTGTACGGCAAGCGCCAGTAGGATGGCGCCAAGCAGCGTCAGGGGGTCATTGTGCAACGAGATTTTGAGCGAGGTGAAG
This sequence comes from Pseudomonadota bacterium, assembly GCA_021324535.1. GTDB lineage: Bacteria > Chloroflexota > Ktedonobacteria > Ktedonobacterales > JADMIN01 > JAJPIU01. The sequence goes on along the minus strand of JAJPIU010000157.1, from coordinate 1,889 downwards.
CGCGCGGCCACCGCCAGCGCCTCGCTGAGGAACGCGGCGATCAACAACCAGACGGCCACTGTGCCAAAGGCGTAGAGTGGCTTCGTCCAGTAGCCACCCAAGAACTTCACGGTCATCAGATCGAACATCACCCGTAGTGTGCGGCCAATGCCATATTTTGATTTGCCGTATTTGCGTGGACGATGATGGACGACCATCTCGGTGATATGCGCGCCATTCCACGAAGCGTAGACGGGAATAAAGCGGTGCATCTCGCCATAGAGCCGTGAGGTTTCCAGCACTTCGCGCCGATAGGCTTTGAGCGTACAGCCGTAGTCGTGCAGTCTGACATGCGTTGCCCAGGAGATGACACCATTGGCGATGCGTGAGGGCAGCTTGCGGCTGAAGAAGGGATCGCGCCGCTTACGCCGCCAGCCGCTCACGACATCATATCCCTCGCTCAGTTTATCGAGCATCGCCGGGATGTCTTTGGGATCATTTTGCAGGTCAGCGTCCATCAGCACGATAACGTCGCCCTGACTATGGGCGATTCCAGCGGCCAGCGCGGCGGTCTGGCCGAAGTTGCGCCGGAAGCAGATCACCGTCACATGCGTATCGCGCGCGGCGATCTCAGAGAGCCGCGAGACGCTCTGATCGCGGCTGCCGTCGTCAATATAAATTACTTCATACGAGAGGCGAAGCGGAGTCAGCGCATTGGTAATCTCCTGATGGAGCAATGGTATGTTTTGCTCCTCGTTAAGCACAGGGACAATAATGGATAGCGCGATGGAATTGACCGATGTGTTTGTATCCACTGACTTCCCCCCTTACCCTATACACATTATTCACATGAACCAGCCACACAGCCACGTACAGAGAGGATAGCCTCTGATTCAGACAGAGGGGAGTATGACATAGGTGAATAGTATGTTGTACAGCGTATCTATCCCAATATGTATGGCCTATGTGTCCTATGTAGAGGTTTCCACCGGCGTCGGTATGGGCTGTGCGTCAACGCCAGCATCGGGCGCCGCGTGCTTACCAGGGAGTTTCCCCGAAGGTGGCCCAACCATGCTATAAGCGTGCGCGACGCCGCGCACGAACGCATCGAAGCTATACTCGCGGGCAGCCAGTTCACGCGCATTGGCGCTCATCCACTGGGCATAGCCTGCGTCGCCCAGCACATGCAGCGTCCCCTGCGCCAGCCCCTCAGCCGTTGGAGCCACCAACTCGGCCACTTGCGGCGTAAGTACCTGGGTGTTGGAGTGGATGGCGGTGGCTACAATCGGCTTGCCCGCCGCCAGATACGAGAACAGCTTGAGCGGCGTGTTCGTTCCCTCCGCTCGTGGACTGACCAACACATCGGCCAGCCGCATATACAGCGGCATCTCCTCCATCGGGCGGCGTCCGGGTAGCCGCAGGGCATGCTCCATACCTGCCGCCTGCGCCCACCCACGTACCTGTTCGATCTGCTCAGCCAGCCCGCCCACCAGCACATAGCGCGCCCCAGGATGCTGCGCCAGCACGGCAGGCATGCTGCCCACTAGCAGATTGAGTCCCTGATAGCCCTCGAATGTGCCCGTATACACCAACACTGGGCCATCAGATGGGCCGAGATCGAGGCTCTGACGCATCGCCGCAAGCTTTGCTTCAACCTCAGACCCGCTGGCGGTCAGCGCCTCGCCTCCGACAGCGGTATTATAGATCAGTACTGTGCGCTCATCGGGCGTTTTGGGGGCGAAGCGAGCGATGGTCTGGCGCAGTTCTGGGTAGACATAGATGATCACCCGTGCGCTGCGCAAGATCAGCCGTTCGACGTTTTCCATCAGCCCAATCAGCAGACGGCTCTTGGTGAACCTGGCATTGACCAACTGTTCGGAGAGGTCGTCGTGCATATCGTAGACATGCGG
>JAJPIU010000240.1 GCA_021324535.1 Pseudomonadota bacterium | reverse complement strand
GACGAGGCTGCTGTGGAACTGAGCGAAGAACTTGGCGACGTGTTGTTCGTTACACTGGTAGTGGCGAACAGTCTGGGCGTAGACGCGAACACTGCGCTTGCCGAGGCCATTCGCAAGGCGCAAAGGCGGGCGCGTGGGTAGGCGGGAAGCGTTTCTCGCAACCGACGCTCGATCAGCCATTGCCAGGAGGTATCCGAATGGAACAGATAGATCAGCAGCCACACTTTGATGTTGGAGACATCACCCCTGCCACGTTTGGCGCACGGGTAGCCATGTTGCGCCAATCGCTAGCGGAGGCCGATCCGCTGGCTGTGGTGGAATCGCACACTCCTGCCAGCGCCGTTCCTCCAACGGCTTCCGAGCCATCAGCAGATGCGCTGGCCCGGGCGTTTCACGCTGCGCTGCCAGCCGAGCGCGTGGCTATCCTGATGCGCGCGCTCGACGACGCCATTGTAGCGCTCGATGTTGCGTTTTTGCTGGCCGACGAGTTCACCGGCGATACCGACGCAATCCAGGCGCTCATCGCCGCGCGCCAGCAGGCGACGCTGATCAGCCAGAAGGGCTATCGCGCCACACGGAAGAAGAAATATACGCGCTACGAGAACGCTGCCCCGTCTGCTCCCTCGCCAACCGATGCGCCTGACGCGACCACTGCCGCGCTCCTCGACGCCTATACCGCATTCAGAGAGACACAGCCTGGCTTACAAGGGCTATACCACTATCGCAATGCGCTTGCCCACTATCTGCGCCAGCCTGGGCGCGACATCCCGCCCGCGCCGCAAACACCACAAGAAGAGACAGACAAAGAAAGCGCAAGCGAAACCGAACAGTAAAACGAGGGCTACAAAAGATAGTCTCAGGCAAGAGCAAGGGTGTGAAGGGGAGACCATTCGTGAGCGATCAGCCGACTCCAGCGGAGAGCCTGGAAGATACATCGAGCGAAGCCGATCAGACCGATCAGGCCGAGCAGACCGATCATCTGCTCAACGACCGGAGCAGCTATCAGGGCTGCTTTGGCTGCGGCATGCGCAACCAGATCGGCCTGCAACTGGTCTTCCGGCAGGAAGGCGATGAGATCGTCACCGAGTTTACGCCCGACCGGCAGTATCAAGGCTTCCCAGGTGTGTTGCACGGCGGCGTGGTAGCCACCTTGCTCGATGAGACGCTCAGCCGCACGGCAAGCGCGGTTGGCCGCTGGATGATGACCGCTCGGCTGGATATTCGCTATCGCCGCGCCGCGCCAATTGGCCAGCCGTTGCGTGTGACGGCCCGCGCCACCACCGCCCGCTCGCGTATCGTCACGGGAACCGGCGAGGTGCGGCTGGCTGACGATCCCAGCGTGATCATCGCCGAGGCGACGGGAACCTTCCTGCCGATCACGCAGAGCTACGAGCAAGATGTGGTCGCGCGCTTCCCGGAGATCGCTGACTTCTTCCGGCAGAGAGAATAGCGAACTAAACCAGACAATGCGCTTCGTGTAGGAGCAGCGTCATGAAAAACGACTTTCGCAATGTGAGCAGGACGTCACTCGGCGTGTATGTGGCATCGCTGATTGCCTGTATAGCAATTTTGGTCTCCTATTTCTTTCCATGGGGACATTACTATGTGCCAGGTGGTGATCCTTCAATCATCGCGCCGGACACCAGTCCCCTTATTCCCTGGAATGCAGTAGTAGAAGCTCCCAGCGGCCAAGTCGCCCTCATTGTGCTTCTTGTGTCTGTTGGGCCGTTGATCCTCGCTGCGCTTTGTGGTGTAATTGCTATCCAGATTGGGCCAGGATGTCTGCGCAGATCACTTAGTGGTGTCATTATCCTGGCCGCACTGTTTTTGCTGCTGCTGACAGCAATTTCCGGCCTTGATCCCTCTACGTATAGCGATACGGGTTTGCGCGTTTGGCACGAGGCAGGCTATTATGTTGCGCTCATCAGCGAGTTGATCATCTTTGGCGCGGGCGTATATTTCGCTGGCTAATATTTGATTTTTCGCGATCCGCTCTAGCCCTCAACCGGCGCTTCGCTGGTGGTCTCCTCTGGCGCCTCAGCCGCTTCGTCAGTCACCACCACTCCGCTGCCAGCTTTCGCGCCACCCATGCGCAAGGGCGAGCGTGAGGCGCCAGGACGACCGCCCAGCCAGCCGATCAGCGCCGCCAGCCCCAGATACAACACGACCGGGACAACCGTTGCCGCCAGAGTACCGGCAATGCCGCCCTTCCCGTCGCTCTGGATGATGCGTCCGCCGACGCTATACACCGCCAGCAGCGCCGCATACACCACAAAGGTGATCATGCCTGCCACAGCGCCCAACCCTGCGCGGCCTGTTTCGCGACCAGTATAGAACCCCGACGCGGAGAAGGCGAAGATGATCAACATCAGGCTCAGGCAGCCCAGCGAGACCGCGCCCGGATTATTGACGCTCGGCGCGCCTGGAAACGCTGCGTTATCAACCAGCACAAGCGCCTGCGAGACGATATAGATGGCGACGCCCACCAGCGCCCCCCATTTGACAGCCGATAACATAGGATGATGGCTCCTCTCTTCCTGAGAAAAGCGTAACGCGCCCAATGGCCTTCCTGCCACCTCATATGATGCTTTCTGCGGACAGATCATCCCGGCTCATTTTGGTGATAGACTTGAAAAAGTCGTTTGAGAAACAGGAGAGGATACATGCGTAAGATCATTAGATCATTGTTTCGGAGTTTATGTCGCTGGACGGAGTGATGCAGGCTCCGGGTGGCGCGGAAGAGGATATGGATGGCGGCTTCGCCTACGGTGGATGGACGGCGCCCTACTGGCACGACGAGATCGGCGCCATCGTCAACATGGCATCCACTGCGGGGCTGACCGGTGTGCGAGGCATGTCGGCCTATGTCGCGGGCAAGCATGGCGTCATTGGGCTAACCAAAAGCGCCGCGCTTGATTACGCCTCCCAGGGTATCCATGTCAATGCGATTGCTCCTGGCCCCATCATGAACGAGCATATCGCGAGCCTGAGCGACGAGATGCGCAAGCCGATCACACAGGCAGTGCCGATGGGCCGTGCTGGCTGGCCGGAGGAGGTGGCCACCACCGCCGCATGGCTCTGTTCAGATTACCCTTCGTTTCATGACGGGCGCCATCATCTCAGTTGACGGCGGGCGACTGGCTGGCGGCGCGTGAACGCGCGTCGAGGCAGGCGGGCGAGTGAAACCGCGCTTAGAGGCTTCCGCTGGGGATTACGGCGCGTTGGGATCATCCCACAGGCCAAACGGCGTTGGCCCAGAGCGATAGGGCAGCCCAAGATGCTCGTAGGCTAGCCGTGTGACGATGCGCCCGCGTGGGGTGCGCGCGAGGAAGCCAAGCTGCAAGAGGTACGGTTCGTAGACATCCTCTACGGTCTCTACCTCTTCGCTCATGCTGGCTGCCAGCGTCTCGATGCCCACTGGTCCGCCATCGAACTTCTGGATAATCGTCAACAATACCGCGCGATCCGACGGGTCAAGTCCGCGATCATCCACTTCCAGCGCGGCAAGCGCGGCGCTGGCCACCTCGCGCGTGATAACGCCATTCGCGCGTACCTGGGCGTAGTCGCGCACACGCCGCAGCAGCCGGTTGGCGATGCGTGGTGTGCCTCTCGCCCGCCGCGCCATCTCCTGAATACCGTCCTCCTCCGCCTGCACCTTCAGGATGCGCGCCGAACGGCGGATGATCTGTTGCAGCGCCGCATCGTCATAATAGTTCAGGCGATAGATCGCGCCAAAGCGGTCGCGTAGGGGAGCGGTGAGCGCGCCGAAGCGTGTAGTGGCGCCGACGACGGTGAAGTGTTTGAGCGGCAGCCGCACACTGCGCGCCGACGGCCCCTTGCCAATGATCAGATCGAGCGCATAGTCTTCCATAGCCGAATACAACCGCTCTTCCACGACGCGACTGAGCCGGTGAATCTCGTCAATGAATAGCACATCGCGCTCATCCAGCGCCGTCAGGATCGAGGCGAGATCGCCTGCATGCTCGATGGCCGGGCCGGAGGTCATGCGAATATTGGCCTCCATCTCGGCGGCGATGATCAGCGAGAGCGAGGTTTTGCCAAGCCCCGGCGGTCCATAGAGCAAGACGTGATCGAGCGCCTCGCCACGTTTGCGCGCAGCCGCCAGCAGGATGCTCAAATTGTCTTTCACTTGCTCCTGTCCAATGTAGTCCTCGAGGCGCCGTGGCCGTAGTGTATTCTCTTGCGCGTCGTCGTCGCCGTAGTTTGGCGAGACGATCCGATCATCCCCATCTGCCATATGTGACTTCTCCTGGATCGCGCCTGTTTTCCTGTTCTCCGTGCTTCACGCGCTCCCTACCGCCGGAGGTTGCTGAACGGATGTTCGAGGCGCGCCTTTCCCTCAGTATAGCACGTCTGCGGTTCTCGGTGTTCTTCGCATGGGAACTTTCGCAAGCCACCAATGATGTTCACTGCCCAATAGGTTCGAAATGCGACGAAAACGCCCTATGCTGTGATACTATCTCTGATAAGAAGGCGACAGGAGAGGAACAAAAACAGATCGTGTTCATTCGGTATCTATTGGATCAGTCTCCCCAAGAGCCACTCCATGCAGTGGGCGAATGGCTGGTGTTGGCGATCAGCGACTTCGACGGAGTTCACCAGGAACACCAGCGGATGATCGCCCACACACGCCAGCTCGCGCGCCAGCTTGGGGCGACACCGGTTGCGCTGACATTTTGGCCGCAGCCTGGCATCGCCAGCGATTTTAACGGCCCTCAGGTCAGCGCCGGACAGTTGCTCACCACGCTGGAGGAGCGCCTGGAACTGTTGGCGGAACTGGCCGAGGGAGCCAACAATGGAGACGAGGGAGGTGATCCGCCGCTTGCGGGCGTCTATGTCGCGTCCTATGGCGCGTCCTATGGCGCGGCGATGGAGGACACGTTGCGCTCGCCAACCGCGATGATGGCGCAATGTGAACGCTGGTTTGGCGCAGGGCGCATCGTCGCGATGCAGTGCGAGATCGCCAATGTATCGGGCGCGCGAAGCGACGCTGGCGCAAACAGACCCGCAGAGCCGCCAATAGCTCTGGATGGAACGAAGGGCAGCGCCGCAGCAGAACACGCCGAGATATGCGCGCTGATTGGTACCGGCAGGCTGGCGGAGGCAACGCGGCGGCTTGGCTATGCGTATAGACTACACGGTGAGGTAGGCCCAGGCGATCAGCGCGGGCGGCTGTTGGGATTCCCTACCGCCAATCTGCGCTGCGACCCACGCAAGGTTTTGCCGGACAACGGCGTCTACGCTGTGCGCGTGCGGCTGCCAGGGGAAAGCGCCTTCACCCATGCAGGCGCGGCAAACGTCGGCGTGCGGCCAACCTTCACTGTTGAAGGGATGGAGCCACGGCGGCTTGTCGAGATTTACCTGCTGGATGCGACGATTGATCTCTATGGCCTCACTATTGGTGTGGAGTTTGTCGCCCGTCTACGTGGGGAGGTGCGTTTCAGCGGCGAACACGCGCTCGATGATCTCGTCGCTCAGATGGCGCGCGACATCGAGCAGACGCGCCAGGTGCTTGGAAGTCTCGAGTGAGCGCGGCAACGTGATCGAGATCACAGATGGACGACTACAGTTGTTCTTGATCGCCTGGGGCGACGTAGGGCGACTTCTGTAGCCGTTACAACGTAATAATTAGAGAGTGACAGCGAGTAACGTAACAAGGTGTAGCGGCAGCGAAACAGCAGCGAAACAAATACGTAGCATCATTGTGTAGCCATCGGATGGCAGACGTGGCAAACGCCAGCAGCGGGCGCCGGGTTGATTGGCTGGGTGGGAGCGCAAAGTATGGGATTACTTGACAAAATCGAAGAGGGAATGCGGCGCGCGGTAGAAGGGCCTTTTGGGTTTTTCTTTCCCACCCGACTGCAACCCGTTGAGCTTGAACACCGGCTTCAGCGTGCGATGGAAGACAACCTGACCATCACCGGTGGGCGCACCATTGCGCCAAACTACTATGTGGCGTACCTGAGCAGGCCAGACTATGCGGCGTTTACCGCTCTGGCGCATGCGCTGGAGCAACAGCACGCCGTTGATCCAAAGATTCAGACGATGGGCGAACGTCTAGCCGACTCCCTCATTACACTGGCTCGTCAGCGCAACTACCTGATGACGACCGCGCCGATCATTCGCTTGGTCGAAGACCCACACGTCGCGAAGGGACACCTCAATGTGACTGCGCTTGTGCGCGACCCTCGCGCGCCGGGGTACAATCCAGCAGAGGCGAACCTGGCCGGGATGACAAGCATCGAGATGACTCGCGCAATGACCGCCGACGAGGCCGCCGAGTGGCAGCGCCAGCAAAACGCACAGGCGGGCCGCCAACCCGATATGCAGACCGTACCGCCCGCCTGGTTGACCCCAACGCGTCCGCGCGTCGGTCAGCCAATGCGCATGGTGCAGTCGAGTATGCGCATTGGGCGCGGCAGCGACAACGACGTGATCATCAACGATGGGCGCGTTTCTCGCTATCACGCGGTGATCACCTACGAGCATGGGCATTTCTTGCTCTATGATCTCGAAAGCAAAAACGGCGTGCAGCTCAATGGCGTACTCATCGACAAGCCGGTTCCACTGCGGAACAACGACCGTATCATCATCGGCGGCTATGAATTTGTCTTCCAACGGAGGTAGCCCTACCACATGGACTCTTTCGAGTTTTTATTGATCCTGCGCATTGCGCTGGTCGTCATTTTGTACCTGGCAATCCTGCAGATTGTGGTGGTGGCCCGCCGCGAACTCAGACAGGCGCCCGCCTTCGTCGCAGGAGGTACCCGTCCGCAAAGCGTGGTCGGTCATCTACTGGTACTGGATAAAGGATCGGCGACCAATATTCGCATTGGACAGCGGCTCGACATCGAGCCGATTACGACGATTGGGCGCGCGCCAACGAATACGATTGTGCTGGATAGCAAGTACGTCTCGGTGGTGCATGTGCGTATCATCTATCGCGACCGCACGCTCTGGGTGGAAGACGCAGGCGCCACCAACAAAGCCAAGCTCGAAGGGCAGGATGTTGTCCAGCCGATTCCAGTGCGGCCCGATAATATCTTACAGGTGGGCGATGTGCGACTGCGGTTCACGCTCTAAGCGCCATCAGCGCTCCATTAAAGAGCAATCATGCGCTTCTGACCGATCCGCTCATTTGGTTGGCCAGGGCGATAAGCGATAGACAAGCAATAAAGGATGTTCTCCATGATCAAACGCACACGCTACCGCTGGACGGAACTCTGGCTGTTGCTCATGCCTGCGCTCTTCTTGCTGATCGGTCTGGTGGCGCTGGCGGTAGTGAAGACGCAGCCCGTCACTATTGACCAGAAGTCGTTGCCCTGGCAGGATGCGCTGACTCCTGTGCTCGGCCTGATCGGCGCACTGGTGGGGGCGCATATTGTGCTGAACATCATCGCGCCCGACGCCGACCAGACACTGTTGCCCATCGCCGGGCTGCTCAGCAGCATTGGCGTGCTTGAGGCGACGCGGCTAGGCCCAGACCTGGGGCAGCAATCGCTTGGCGCGAAGCAGTTGGTCTATGTAATTATCGGACTTGTGCTGTGTGTGGCCACCGTCTGGGCGACCCAGCAGCTGCGCTGGCTGCAACGCTATCCCTACATCTGGGCGGCGGTGGGCATCGCGCTGGTAGGCGTGACGCTGGCGCATGCGCATAGCCTTTCCACTGATGCGCCAGGGCGTGATGTGTTGACTATTGGCTCAGGCGCCCTGTCTTTTCAGCCCTCGGAGTTGCTCAAGATCTGTCTGGTGGTCTTCTTCGCCAGCTACCTCACCGATAACCGCGAGGTGCTGGCGCTGGGCGGCACACGCCTGGGACCGATCGTCTTCCCGCCGGTCAGGCAGCTTGGGCCGCTGCTCGTCATGTTGGGGCTGGCGCTGCTGATCTTCGTCGGCGTCCACGAGCTTGGGCTGGCTATCCTGATCTTTGGCCTGTTCCTCGCGATGCTCTATACCTCGACCAACCGCCTGAGCTACGTGGTCAGCGGACTGATCGCCTTCGCTGGTTTCTCATATATCTTCTATCAGGTCTTCAGCTATGCGCGTGTGCGTGTGGATATTGTCGCTCATGCGTTTGACAATATCAATATCGCCACAAATCAGGGATTCCAGATCGTTCAGGGGTTGATCGCCTTTGGCACAGGCGGTTTGTTCGGTGTGGGCCTAGGGTTGGGCGATCCGACGTTTGTGCCTGCCTCCACCACCGACTACATTGCTGCCTCGTTCGCCGAAGAGTTTGGCTTCGCGGGCCTGCTGGCGTTGATCGGTCTGTTTATGCTGCTGGTCTATCGCGGCATGATGATTGCGGCACGGTCGAGCGAGACGTTCAACCAACTGATGGCGATTGGCCTTACCTCCATCTTTGCGCTGCAAACGCTGGTCATCCTGGCGGGGAATCTGAAGCTGCTGCCGTTGACCGGTGTGCCGCTGCCGTTTGTGGCCTATGGCGGAAGCTCACTTGTGGCGAACTTTATCATCATTGGGCTGCTGCTCAGGCTCTCGCAATCGGACAACCTGCGCCGTCAGCGCGAGGAACTGAAGCAGGAAAAGCAGGACTTGAAGCGCGCCGCCAGCCCCACACAGCAGCTTGGTTCATGAGGACTGGCGTTTTTCGGAGGCGATGACGCCCAGCCTGCTCAGCGCGCGTTCGACAGCTGTGTGTAAACGCCAGCGGTAGTCGCGTCCGGCTCCATGCGCCACGAAGACGCTGACCATGCGGCGGGGTGGCGTTGGCTTCGGCAGATGGCGTAGCGCGCTGTTATCGCGCAGGTCGCGGAGTTGACTCGTCGTGACGAGTGGCGGCAGTGCGCGCCCGGCCGATGAGACCATCAAGGTGACGATTACCTCGTGTGGCAGCAGCCCTGCCTCCGCCGCCAACATCGCTTCCAGCTTCAGGCGCCGCCGCCAGTCGCCCAGGCTCGCCGTCAGTGGGTCGTCGGGAAGCGCCTGAGCGGCATCTACATCGCCAGGCAGCGACGCCTGCCCCAGCCAGAGTGCCTGATGGAGCTGGCCGGAACGTATCTGCGCCACCAGCCAGGCGCCCTCGCGTGTGGTGTAATCTTCAAGGTAGCGTAGCGCCTGGTCGTCGGTGAAGTCGAAAAACACGGTGGGAAGCAGGCCAAGCGAGGCCGCCAGCTCAACCGCCTTGCGTATCATCTCGTGTGTGGCGTGCGGCGCATCCTTCTCAACGAAGCGATAAACTTTCGCGCGGTCGTCGCGCCAGCCCAGCGCGTCATCCTCAGCCGAGGCAAGCAACATCACCTGTGGCGCCTCGCTGCTCGCTCCATCCTTATGAGCTTCATGATATGCTTCTTGCGTAGCGTCTTCATGTTCATACTGGTGATTGCCAGCGCCAACTTCACTGTCTGCTATTGCCTGGCGCCCATCCGTCAGTTCTTCACGAGACGTCGCCTGCTCGGAGAGGGGCGCGACCAGTCGGAGCGCCCGCGCCAGCGCGATGGGATCGTAGCTCAGGTCGCCCAGGTCGGCGGCGACGAGGAAGCGCGCGATGTTATCAATGTTGTCGTAATCGAGTAGACCGTTGAGCAGCCGCCCACGCGGGTCAGCGCCAGTTGGCGACATCAGCCCGGCCACTTCGTCTATGTCGAGCCAGGCCAGCCGCCGGGCCGCCGCGCGTGGAACCTCATCGAGCGCCTGCCGCAACATGATTGCCGAGCGTTCCTCGTGGCCCATCCCGAGCCGCTCGCGCATCAGCGGCTCGGTGAGGTGCGAGAATGGGCCGTGTCCCAGATCATGTGCCAGCGCCGCCGCCTGAAGAGCGCGGTCGCGCGGGCGGGCCAGCCGCGCCAGATGATAGGCGCCGATGCTGTGTTCAAGCCGCGAGGGGAAGCGCCACTCGAAAAGCAGATCGCCTGGCGCGTTGGAGAGTGAGACGCCCGCCAGCCGCTTGAACGGCGTGGTCGCCAGCAGGTCTTCAACCCACTGCGCCACCGGAATCACGTCATACAGCGGATCGGCGAAGACGCCCACGCGCGTTGGCCGGATGCGCGCGCTGGCGGGAAGCCGCTGTGTATGTTGCGCGGCGGCTCCCCGTCGCACATTGCCTGCCTCAGAGGGAGTCGCGTCTGCCTCATCGGGCAGTTCGTCAGAAATCTCACTGATGGGGGAGTCGGGATAGGGATCATGTGTGACACTGGTGGCAGTGGTGACATCAGCGCTGCCTGTGACAGCGGTGACATCGGCCAGGGGAGTCTGCCAGTCTGCGCTCTCCGTTGCGCTATCGCTCTCCGGTTGGCCTGGATACCACATGATAGGATGGTTGCGTTCCTCCGGTGTTTTCTCTATGTCTTCCTGCATATTACCTACTCCCTTACGCATATAGTTGTGTATTGTCATGATAGCGATGATGGCCCCTTGAAGATAGCAGAGGTGATGCGTTCATGGCAAACGACTGGCCCATTGGGTGTGGCATACTGTGTTTGTATTCGTGATCTACCCTCATGAATAGGCGGCGATACAATGGGCGAAGACGTCACCAGGCGCAGCGGCAAAGCCAGCCAGCGAACTGTACGCTCGCAGCCGCTCCCCGTGCTCACGGTTGCGCCCGCCAGCCTGAATGACCTCAACGCCGATCTTGCGCGCGAGTGGCTGGTGACCAACGGATTGGGCGGCTATGCGATGGGCAGCCTGTGTGGCGCCACGACGCGCGCCTATCATGGGTTGCTCGTCGCCGCGCTTACCCCGCCACTGGGACGCACAATGTTTGTCACTAAGGTGGATGAGACGGTCATCACCGCCGATGGCGCACAGATTGCGCTGGGGACGAACGAGTACGCCGACGGCACGATTGATCCGCGCGGCTTCGAGCGGCTCACTGCCTTCGCGCTCGACGGCCTGATCCCCACTTTCACGTTCTGGCTTGGCGCTGGCGCAACGCTTGTCAAGCGTCTCTGGATGGAACATCACCACAATCTCACCTACATCCAATACACCTATGAGATTGATCGCACGCTGGCAACGCTCGCCACCCTTCCCCCTGGCGATTCCGCCAGCCGCCATGCTCGTCCCTCCACTCCTGTACCAATCACCCTCCGGCTGACGCCCTATTGCGTCACACGCGATCATCACAGCAGCACGCATGGTGTATCCGATTGGCGTTTTCTGGTCGAGCCGTATGATTCCAGTCAGCCGGAGCAGGCCAGCCGCACTGTGCGCGCCAACCCCGATGCGCCTGCCATTTCCCTGCTCGTTGGCTCACAGGCGCGCTTCGAGGCGACTGGTGTGTGGTACTGGCATGTGGAACACCGCGCCGAGCGTGCGCGTGGCCTGCCCGACGTTGAGGACGTCTACCAGCCGGGGATGTTCACCGCGACACTGGCGCCCGGCCAGACGCTGACGCTGGTCTGCGCTACACCGCTGCCGACCGATGATCCTGAGTTGCTTGCCTCGCTTGGCGGCGATCAGCATGAGCAGACCGTCGCCGAGGCGCTGCGCCGTGAGCAGGCGCGCCAGCGGGCATTGCTTGACCGAGCCAACACGCTCCACCCACCCAAAAGCGCTGATCCCAACCATGCCCTCACCCAACGCCTGATCCTCGCCGCCGATCAGTTTCTCGTCATGCGCAGACCTAACCCCACCGTCCCTTCATTAGCCCCCTTTCCCACACGGGAAGGGAGAGAAGGCGTATTGGAGGAGATCGCTAGTTCCCCTCTCCCGCGTGCGGGAGAGGGGCTAGGGGTGGTGGCCACGGTGATCGCAGGCTATCCGTGGTTCACCGACTGGGGACGCGACACAATGATCGCGCTTCCTGGATTGACGCTGGCCACCGGACGCTACGGCGAGGCGCGCAACATGCTTTGCTGCTTTCTCGGCGCCATGAAGCAGGGCTTGATCCCCAATCGCTTCCCTGATGGCTCGTCCGATACCGCGCCGGATTACAACACCGCCGATGCGACCCTCTGGCTCTTTCATGCGCTCGACGCCTATCTGACCGCAAGCGAGGATTGGTCACTGCTGGCCGAGGTCTTCGATGCGCTGGATGAGAGCATCGGCTGGCACGAGCGCGGCACGCTTTACGACATCGGCGTTGATCCGGCTGACGGTTTGCTACGGGCGGGCGCGCCAGGTGTGCAATTGACCTGGATGGACGCGAAGGTGGGCGATTGGGTTGTCACGCCGCGCAACGGCAAGCCGGTTGAGATCAATGCGCTCTGGCGTCATGCGCTCAGCCTGATGGCGCGTTGGGCCAAGCGCCTGGGCCGTGATCCCGCGCGCTATGAATCGCTTGGCGCGCGGGTAGACGCCAGCTTTCAGCGGCGTTTCTGGTACGAGGCCGGCGGTTATCTGTATGATGTGGTGGATGTGGATGGCGTGGCGGGCGCTGTGGATTGGTCGCTACGCCCGAACCAGGTGATCGCGCTGGCGGTCGCGCCAACGCTCATCCCACGCGCTCAGGCGCGGCGCGTGTTGTCATTGGTGGAACGCGAACTGCTCACACCGTTTGGCCTGCGTACGCTTGCGCCAAGCGATCCGCGTTTTATCGGCGCCTATGCTGGCGACCAGCGTGCACGCGACGCCGCCTACCATCAGGGAACCATCTGGCCGTGGCTACTTGGCCCCTACGCCGACGCTCACGCCACCTTCTTTGGTGGTGCGACCCTGGCAGAGGCCATCGCCAAAGACGTCGCCTCTGTCGCCTCGGATGACATTGGCGAACAGGCGGAACGAGCCTGGCGCGCCGCGCTGCTGGCTCCTTTCCGTGTGAGCATCCGTGAGGGCTGCCTGGGCAGCGTCAGTGAGATCGCCGAGGGAGCGGCCCCATTCGCATTGCGTGGTTGCCCCGCCCAAGCGTGGAGCGTCGCCGAGTTGCTACGCACTGCGCTTGCGGGCGCTTAACCTATTCCCCCAGACTTACCTCCTTTGCCCATTGTTTCGGCGCCCTACATGCTGACCCTCCTCTGGCGCATATGTGTGATGACGAGGCAGGGAGGACGGCGCAATGGAAAACCTGGTCGGGCAAACAGTGGCGGGGTATCGCCTGACGCGCATGCTGGGCAAAGGAGGCTCAAGCATTGTCTATCTGGGTGAGCTGGAAGACGAATCATCCCAGTCAGGTGGTTCGACACGAGTAGCGATCAAAACGTTTGCGCTCGATGAGCAGACGCCTGAAGAGCGGCAGGCAGGGCTACGCCGCCGCTTTCTGCGTGAGGCGCAGGCGATGAGCCGCCTTCAGCATCCAAGCATCCTGCCGGTGCTCGGCTACGGGGAGGAGCATGGCATTCAGTACATGGTTGAGCCGTTCGTCTCAGGCGGTGCGCTGAGCAGTCGTCTCGCTGAACGTGGCGCGGCGCTCTCGCTCAAAGAGATCGCCCAGTATGTGTTGCAGATCGCCGACGCGCTCGATTATATTCACCGGCAGCGGCTGGTACACCGTGATGTCAAGC
The DNA here is from genome assembly GCA_021324535.1 of Pseudomonadota bacterium. GTDB lineage: Bacteria > Chloroflexota > Ktedonobacteria > Ktedonobacterales > JADMIN01 > JAJPIU01. The sequence goes on along the minus strand of JAJPIU010000240.1, from coordinate 83,461 downwards.
CCTCAAATATGCTGCTGGATGATTCGGGGCGGCTCTACCTGGCCGACTTTGGCATCGCGCGGCTCTTTGCGATGGATAGTGATGCGCTGACCTGGCTGCGTGATGACACCGAACCAGCGCTCACCACGGTGGGAACCGTGCTTGGCACGCCGCGCTATATGGCGCCCGAACAGCTTCGCGGTGAGCCAAGCACGCCGCAGTCAGATGTCTATGCGCTGGGAGTGACCGTCTATCAACTTGTCACTGGCGTCACGCCGTTCCGGGCCGAAGAGCCGCTGGCGGTGGCGCTGCAACATCTGCACGACAAGCCGGAGCCGCCGCGTCTCTTGCGCGCCGATCTTCCTGCGACAGCCAACTACGCCATCCTGAGGGCGCTGGCAAAGAATCCGAACCGCCGCTACCGGAGCGCAGGCGAGTTTGCGCGCGCCTTTGCGCTTGGCGTTGATCCCAACGCGACGTTGCTTGAGACGGTGGGGGAGCGGCCCACCGCCCGTCTACGCGCTTTCTCCCCGCTCTTGAACGGCTCTCAGGCGCCCACGCTTGCCAATGTCCTGACGGTGGGTCAAAATGTACGTTCCTGGGCGGGGCAGCGCACGCGAGGCAATGCGCTTGGCTGGCTGGCGCCGCTCGTTGGGGGATGTATTGCCTTGGCGCTGATCGTCGGCGCTGTGCTAATGATTCCCCCAGGGATAGCGTCGCATGCGCCATTGGGAGGAGGATTGAGCGCGCCGAATCTCTCCGATCCGGTTCGCCCCACCGCCACGCTGCCACCAGATACGTTTACCTACAATGGGTTGCATGTGACGATTACGTGGCAGGGGCAGACGTTGATCGCCTACCGCACACGCGATCACAAGCGATTATGGATATATCGCCTGGCGCAGCCTGTCAAGGGCCAGCTCATGGCGCAGGGAAACATCCTGTATGTCACGACGGAAAACTACCTGTATGAACTCTATCTGACTGATGGAACGCTTATCACACGTATGAGCAACCTGGCGAATACAGGAACGACAAACGGGAACAACTCCGGCAGCAACGGCAATAACAACAATGGGGACGATGGGGGTGCTGGCGGGAACGGCAATGGACATCACAAGCATGGGGGCGGCGACGATAGCGCCGTAAGGCTCATTCGAAGTACCCCAGGGAGGCGCGCTCGGCCTCCCACATCTCATCGAAAAGGGCGCTGATCTCCGCCGGACTGGCCACCGCCGCCGTCAAGGGATCAAGCAGGAGGGCATAGCGCGCGGCCTCGCGATCCCGAAGACGTAGCGCATCTACCATCAACGCATGAACGGCCATATGGCTGCGATTGAGCGCGGCAAGTTGCTCCGGCAGGCGCCCGAAATGGGTGGGTTGCACGCCGTTTCGATCCACCAGGCAGGCGACCTCCACGCAGCCATCCGGGAGATTATCGATCAGGCCGGTGTTGCGCACATTCCCATAGATCACCGTCGGACGATGGAGTGTCATCGCCTCAATGATGTAGGAGCCGTACTCATGGCTGCGCTCCTGGGGGATGTCTTGTGCGCCGTCGAGCATGGCCTGAATGTAGATGTCGCTGAGTTCGCGCCATCTAGGCCAGTTGTTGGCGTAAAAACCGCTCTCGCCCAGGTAGCCCGCCCGGCAGTAGCGTTCGATCAGCTCAGGGCGCTTGCGAAAATACGGCACATATTCAGAGAAGTGGCCGCTGCTTTCCGTCACAAACGCGCCAAAATGCAGCATCACCTCAAAGCGGACAGGATCGCGCTCATAGAGTGCCGCCTCACGCGCTCGCTCGCGCAGGCGCGGATACATGTCCTCGCCATGGTGGCGTAGCTCGGTAAACCAGGCGTTGTGATTGATTCCGGCGCAGCGCCATTCCAGCTCCGCATAGGGAATATCGAGGTAGTCGGCAAGCTGCTTTGACGTCCCCTGAACGCTGTGACACAAGCCGACCGTCGCCATACTTGTCTGGGTCAGCGCCGCCAGCGTCAGAATTGACATGGGGTTGGTATAGTTGAGAACAAGCGCCCGTGGGCAGAGCCGCTCGGCGTCATGAAGGATGTCGAGCCAGGCGGGGCCGGTGCGTAGCGCCTTGAAGATGCCACCCGGCCCGATGGTATCCCCAATGCACTGATCCACCCCATATTTGAGCGGTATTTCGTAGTCATAGCGCACATTGGCCAGCCCTGCCACCTCAATGGTGTTCACCAGAAAATCACTGCCTGCCATCACCTCGCGCCGCTCGGTCGAGGCGGTCACAGTCCACTGTTTGCCGCTGAGCGCGACGAGCCGCTCGGCGATGCTCCGCGCCAGATCGAGCCGCCGCTCGTCAATATCCACCAGGGCGAAAGCGCCTTCGTCAAGCCCATCGATGTGTAGAATGTCGGTGATGAGCTGACGCGCAAACACGGCGCTGCCCGCGCCAAGAAAGGTAATTTTTGGCGCTGTAAGGGTGTGGCGTGAGGCATGGGGCGCTTCGGCCTGGAGTGATTCCATGTGAGCGATGCTCCTCTTGACGGGCGGCTGTAGCGAGGACAGGCTTCGCCCTGTAACAACTAACGCCAGTTAGCCAGCAGAAAGCGCATACACCGTTCCATCGCTACTGATGAAGTAGACGACATTGCCAAAGGCGACGGGCTGCGATGGAAAATCGTTGTTTGTGAGCGTCGTGTTGCTCTGGCCGGTGACTACATAGTTCCAGACGACGCTTCCGTCCTGCGCGTTGAGCGCATACAGAACATCTTGCCTCGTCTGTGATGTAGGAGCCAGCGCGCCAGTGACATACAGCATGCCGTTGAGATACAATGGTTGGTTCATGAGCGCGAACGCTGGTGTTTGGCGATTACCTACCGATTGCGAGGGATGCGTCTGCCAGCGAATCTTGCCATTGTGCGCATCGAGAGCAAAAACAACGTCTCCCTGCGGCGCAACCGGTTCTATGTTTGAGAGTCCATGCGCGGCGCACAGATAGAGGACGCCATCAGCCAGAGTCACGGATGAGACCCCGGCGCTCTGGCCTAATGACTGCTTCCAGCGCAGACGTCCACTCTGTGCGTCCAGCGCATAGCAGTAGCCATCGTCGCGGCCAAAATAGACAACGCCATTCGCCACCACAGGCGTAGATTGAATGGGAGCAAAGAAGGAAAATTGCGTGAACGCCCAACGTTCTGCGCCGGTTTCCAGGTCATAGGCGTAGAGGTTCCCATCGAGCAGCCCTGCGTAGATCATTCCATCTTGGACGGCAGGCGCAGCCACAAGCGTATCGAAACTGACAGTCATCACGTTTTCATCAATGGATTGGTGGTGAGGCTGCCAGCGCATTGTCTGCGTGCGCATATCCACAACAGCAGTCGTTCCGTTGTATTGAACGATCAGGTCATTCCCGGCCACAACGACCGGCGCGGTATAAAAAATGGTGTTTCCACCTGGGTTCTCCTCAAGCATGCGACTCCAGCGTACGCTTCCGTCTTGCGTATTCATGGCAAGCAGGAAGAGCGCATCTTCCTGAAGGACAAGTATATAGGTGGTATTACCTGCCACAGCAGGCGCGGCTTGGCCGGAGGGCAAGGCTGACGAGAAGTTTTGCCAGCGCCAAGCGCCGTCAGTTCTTCCCAGCGCCATGAGCACATTTGGAGCGATGGACACATATACCCTGCTCTCGTCAACGCTCAACCCTGGGCTTTGTGCAAATACCGGCTCAGTCCCAATGGCGTACGTCCAGAGGACGCGCCGCTCGCTCGCCTGTGGAATGATGGTGGCATGAGTGGTGGGGCGATACCCCGAAGCGGTAGGAGGATTGAGCAGCAGATACCCCACGCCGCCCAGCGCGCCAAGCGCGAGTAGCGAACTGGCGCCCACACCTAGAAACGCCCGCCGGTTGAGCCGCCTGCCTGGCTCAGGGATGCCCAGCGTCTTCCGCAGGCGGGGAATCCACACCTCTGGTGGTTGTTGCGCTGCGTCTATGACGGTCTCGCGCTTCTCGGCGTCGCTCAATTGGTAGCCAGGCGCAAGGATCAGGTGGATGATCAGCCGCCGCCCGCTTCGGTTGGGCGCACGCAGACTACGTGCCAGCATCTCTTCTTGTTCCATCCAGGGAGAATGCTGGGCGGCTGGCGTGCAAACCCGAATGAAAATATCGTGGTCGGTCAGCGCCTTGTGGATATAGGCGAATAACTCTTGCCCTGCCGAAAGCTCATTGAGATCCATCCAGTAGCCCACCTGCCAGGCGTCGAGAGCGGCGGCCAGCAGGTCACACAGCGCGTTGTCCTGGTGGGTGTGGCTGATGAACACTTTGCCGTTGCCAAACACGCAAACCCTCCTCTTCCTGCTTCATTCTGCGCGCTCACTACGCTCAGGGGTTCACTGCGTATATTTTGCCGTCGGGACTGCCAAACACAAACAGCCCTTGATAGGTCTGTGGACGATCTATGGGGTCTTCACTGCCTGGAACGGGCGCATAATGCCAGCGAGGGCTGCCGTCGCGCAGATCAAACGCAAAGAGCGAATCGAGAGACGCCACCGCAATGACATTGTGATAGACCGCAGGAGGAGCCGTGATGGTGTAGACTGAAGTATTGGTGGCCGGGTTCCCCAGCGCCACACGCCAGAAGAGCGCGCCTGTACGGATGTCGAAGGCGTAAAGGTAGCCGTCCAGCGAGCCAATATACAGCGCGCCGTCGTTTATGAGTGGCGATGCGCTGATGCCCTCGGCAATCGAGGTTCGCCAATGTACGCCGCCGGTCGCCGCATCCAGCGCGTAGAGTGAGCCATCGCGTGCCCCCGCGTAGGCGACTCCATTCACAATGGCTGGCGCAGCCACCACACCACGCGCCAGAAAACGCCACTTTTGCTGGCCAGTTGCGGCGTCGTAGCAGGTGAGCCTATGATCGAAGTCGCTGACAAAGACGGCGCCAGCGCCAACCGCCAATATATTGGAGACCCCAAGTTGGGCTACATCGAAGCTATTTATGACGAGAGGGCGCCTCCACACAACGGCGCCGGTCTGCTTGTGCAATGCGCTGACCGAGACACTGCCGGAGGAGGAAGCGACGAGGCAATAGATGTTTGTGTTGTCGGCGAGGGGATGGCTAAAGTTGATACAGTCAATATGAAACGCCAGCGCGCCGTCAGTGGCGTGAAAGGCGCTGGCGTTGAACACCTGATTGGCGTCGGTATAACCCAGAAAGATCAGCCCGCCTGCGGCGCTCATGTCCTGCGTATTTATCGAGTCAGTTGAGGAAAGCGCCACCGGAATGAGATGAGACGCTTTGGCCGGAAGGGAAACGGAGTAGACGCCGACGGTGGTAAGCCCTGAGACGGTGGCATAATACATGCCGTCGTCGTCAAAAAGTGTGGTAGGCGCGCTTTGGTTGCTGAAAGCGCCAAGTGGTATCGTCCAGCGGGCCTGTCCTGATAAACCGGCAGTGTTGGGAATGATCCGTTGCGCCGCTCTCTGTTGCTCTTGCTGCTGCGCATAAATAGCGACGGCGCTGCCAGTGGAGACGACTGCCAGCCCAAGCCCGACGCCCATGCCCACCAGCGCCCGGCGGCTTATCCGCTGCTTCAACGTGGCGACGCCGAGCGGGATGGCCAATTCTTCAAGCCAGCGAGCGCGTGTTTTGTTGGCGGTATCTATGTAGAGCGTTGCCTTATCCTGCTGGTCAGGAACATAGTTTTTGTCCAGGATCAGATTGACGAGCCGACGTCGGTTCGCCTTGCCTTTCCGGCGATCCTCGTCTACCAGTGAGCGATATGCTGCGTCCGCCAGGGCAACCTGGGGCGAGCCGCGTGTTGCGCCAGTGCACAGCCGCAGATACACCTCGCTTGCGCGGATGTCGCGCACGGTTTCGGGAAGAAGCTGGCCTGGCGGCTGTTTCGCGGGATTGAGTTGTGTCGCCGTAACGGCCCAGGCGTCGCATGCGGCAAGCAGCGGCGCAACACGAGACTGATCCCCTAGCGCATAGCAGAGGAACACCTTTTTTCCAGCCATACTATGCTCGTTTGCTCCTAACTTACTCCTAGCTTACTCCTAATTGGCTTGGCTCCTGTTTGTGGCTCATCGCGGGCTATTCTTGTTCGTCTGTGGAAGGCTGCTCGTCATCCGGCTCAACGCTTGCCAGGCCAAGCTGCGTGCGTTCGGCGTTGGTGGCGCGTCCCTCCACCAGCGCATCAAGCGCCTGCCCCAGCCCGCTCGATTTCTGGCCGGCGGCGGGGCCTGTCTGGGTGATCCAGGTGGCGAGATCGCGCCGCCCCTTGAAGGCGCCCCGCACCTCTTCGAGCGCGAAGCTGCCCGGCAGCTTATAGCCACCTGACGCGCTGGCCTCGGCCTCTTCAACTTTCCACTCTTTGGCCTCCTGTGCCAGCGCGGCGATCACCTCGTCCATCGCCGCACGCCAGCCGCGCAGGAATGCCTCTCGCTCTTGTTGTGTCGCCATCAGGCCCTCCTGAATATTTGTCTCAAGGTAAGTATCAAGCGATGATGTATGTGTCTCACGCATGTTCCGCTATCTGTGATGTCCTGTTCAGCGTATCAGATTTCACGGGTTGGCGCCAGGGGTAGGTACACCACGCCGTGCCACCACCCAGAGAAACGTGACAGGCGACCCATCCTCATCAGTCGTCTCTTCGCGCGCCGAGATGATATGCAGACCGGCCTCAGTGATGAGCCGCTGGTTGGTCGCGCTCTCGTAATGGCTCCAGTACATCGGCGCGCCCAGCCAATCCGCCTCGTAGCCATCCTCCGTTTCACTCACGCCAAGTGTCGCGACAAACAACCCACCGGGACGCAGCCAGCGCGCGATAGAGCGAAACAGCGCCGCATGCTCTTCGCGCGGCAGATGGATGATGGAATAGAAGGCGACCACCGCATCGAAGCTGGCGGCTGGGAAGTCCAGGCTGCCCATATCCGCCTGAATAAGCGTGGCGCCTGGGATGGCTAGTCTGGCCAGCCGCACACTCTCGGCAGAGATGTCCACGCCGGTCAGGTTGAAGTGTTTGGCCAGCGTTTGGGTGGTTGGCCCGCCTGCGCCGCAGCCAAGCTCCAACACATCGGCCCCAGGCGCCAGGCTATCCAGCAACAATGCGGCGGAGCGCATGCGGGGGTCATCAGGATTACCGCCGCTCCAGGCGAGATACCGCCCGGCGATCTGATCGTAGCCCGCCGCGACGATACGCTTCGGGTCATCAAAAGGTTTCATTGCGCCTCCCTGTCCAAAAGAGACTCAACGCCCAAATCTGGATGCTGGATCTGAGCGGCGGTACATGAAGGACGCTAGGCGACGACCAGCCGCACGGCTCCGTATCTGCTCTCCCTCTGGACTTATAGATCGGCCAGCGCCTCTTCCGGCGATTTCAGTCGGCCAAGATAGATCGGCGTATCCAGCTTGGTATAGCGGCGTACCTCGGTCGCGCGTAGCGACATCATCATGCGGCATAGTTCGTCGGGATCGTCGGACTCGTTCGCCAGGATGAACTCGTAATCGCCAAGCGCGAAGGCGTCTACCGTGTTTGAGAGCACCCCACCGCCCTCTTCTTCATCCTCAGCCGTCGCGATGGCGGTCTGGGTCTGCATGTGGGTCGCGGTGGCTGTGGCGCCTTTGCTGCCCTTGCTGTCTTTGCCATGCCCATTGCGCTCCGGCGTGGTGGCGCCTGCGCCTGCCAGCAGCTTCGCGCGAGGGACGGCGTAGTGGCGGCCCACCCGGCCATGTTCGGCCATCAGGCTGCGGCGCTCTTCATAGGGCAGCAGAAACCACTCGGTCGTCTTGACGAACGGATAGACGCTCACGTACTGCTTGGGCGCGACGCCTGTGGTGAACGCGGGGCCGTGTTCGGGGTCGTAGCGCGGCGCGGCGGTCACGCCGAGATACGCCTCCGCCTGGGTCAGATAGCGCCCCAGGCCACTCTGGCGCAGCGCCACCGCAAGCCGCTGGATCGCATCCAAATCCTCGCCCCACACCCAGAGCATCAGGTCGGCGTTGTTGCGCAGCCCTACCAGCGAATACGCGCCGCGCAGGGTTACGCTTGCAGATCGCCCTTCCAGCGCAGCCAGGAACTCCTGTTTGCCTTTTGCCTGTTGCGCGGGCGCCAGCCGAAAGAAGTCCGGCTCAACGCGATAGAGCCAGAAGGTCGCATAGATGGTTCGCTTGCTATTGGGATCGGTCGCGCCGTTGGCAGCATGGGTCGTATGGGTCGTATGGGTTGCATGCGCCGATTTCGCGCGCGTGGTCTCTTTCTCCGCCATTGTTTTCTTCGTCTCCGCTGAATACAGATGTCAACGATACCATCCTTGATTGTAGCATGATGCGCCAGAGGGGCCAAACTTCCCTGTAACAGATCGTCGCGTTACGCCGTCCTCTCTTCGTCATGACAACATACGCAAACTTCTCAAACTTCTGATGGGTGGCGCGCCGCCTACGGACGAGAATTGACACCATAGAACACATGGAGGGCAGGCGACGTTTGGAGAAACACCCTTCCCTGCTGGCGCAGCCGGAAGCATCGGCTCCGGGTGCGTCAAACACGCCTGGCGCGCCCGATGCCGACGCGGCGCTGCTGGAAGGCTGGCGGCGGGGCGACGAGCAGTGCGTGCGCGCTGTCTTCGATCAGTATTATCCGCGTGCGGTGCGGCTGGCGCTGCTGAGCGGTTTGCCGCCCGACGCCGCGCACGACTGCGCGCAGGAGGCATTCTTACGCGCGTATGAACGGCGTGCGCAGCTTGCCGACCTGAAGGCGTTTCCACTTTGGTTTCATCGCATCGCCACGCGCCAGATTTTCGATATGCTGGCGCGCCGACGTCCTGAGCGTGAGGTCTCGCTCGATGCCTTTGCATCCACAGAGTTAGCCGAACAGCCGGATGTGACCTCGGCGCAACCGGAACAAGCCACGCTAGCTGGTGAGCGGCGCGCGCTCCTCTGGGTGCGTGTGCAGGCGTTGCCACCAAACTATCGCCTGCCGCTGGTGTTGCGCTACTACGCCGACCTCAGTGTGCGCGAGATAGCCGTGATTTTGGGGATCAGCGAGGGCGCGGCGCGTGTCACGTTGAGCCGTGCGCTGGCGCGGCTGCGTGAACGTATCGCCAGCGACGGCGCGCTCACCCCATCGGATGGCGTCAGCGTATGAGCAGGGAGGTGGACGATGGACAGTGAACAGTATCCACATGATGAAAGGCAGGCGCGCCAGATGAATTCTTTTGAGAGCCACCTCCCTGAGAACGCTGTTGGCCTAAACGGCGCCCACGAAGCTACCGACAGCAGCCAGGAGTCCCTCGAAAGTGATCTGCGTGCGCTGTTTGCCGAGCAGGCGGCGGAGCCAATCGCGACCGACGCTGCCTGGGCGCGCATCGCGCCACGTCTCGTGCAGATGGGCGACGCCAACAAAGAGATGATCACTATGCCTGTGTCTGGCCCCATGCCGACGCAGACCGGAGGAATACATACCATGATGAACACGACGAGCGATAAACAGCGTGAGCGGCAGGCGCCTATATCAGTTGGCGTCTCCAACAGTACATCAGGCAAAAGAAGCGTACAAGCGGATAGGAGGCATTGGGGCTGGCGGCGAAGGGCGCTGACGGCCGTAGCGGCTGTTGTGGTGGCTGCGGCGCTAATGGGCGCTGGCTATGGCGCGGCGTCGTATTTTGGCTGGCTAGGCAACCCGAAACTGGAAAAGATCGAGGCGGAGCATCACTATACGACGCTGAATCAGACGCAGACGCAGCAAGGTGTGCAGGTGACGCTGGATTGGGCCTACGCCGACCCAGGCGACTTCTACCTTAGCTACCACAGCATGGGCGTTACCGTCGCAACCCGTGACTACAACAATTACTTCTGGATGACCTACGATCTGCGCGATCAGTTTGGTGAGATCAACCAGGGCGGCTATACCTCCTGCCAGGAGGGGCCGGGGAACGGTGGCGCGCAATATTGTCTGATGGACATGGGGGCGCTCAATTTGCCGGGAAGTGTTTCTACCTTGAACGTAACGCTCGAAATTTCAACAATCATGCTGGCGAAGGGTGGCTCATCGCACACGGTCACGCTGCATGGCGATTGGCATTTCAGCTTCACCCTGCCCTACCACCATCATGCAGTTCAAGGCAGTAATGGCTTCCCACCACTCTTGCCAACGCGCACACGGTAGATGTTAGTGGAGTCCGCGCCGTCCGCTCTCTAGGTGGGTTTGGAGTGGCGCAGCCCTTAGTCGTCAGTCCAGAGAGGACAGCGGCAGGCGCAGCGGGCGGGCGGCTCAAGCCGCGCCTTGAGGCTTACGCTCCGCTTCAGTCACGAAGGCCGCTTGGAGAGCGGACAGTGCGGCCTCCCCTCCGCCGAACGCTGCCGCTGTGCTGAATGGACTGACGACTAGGCGCGGGTTCACCCGCCCGCCACCTACACCCGCGCGAGAGGCTTGCGCAACGCGGCGGGCTTGTTACTGGCCGATTTGCGCTTGGGAGCCTGCTGATGGGTCTCCTGTGTCTCATGCTCTTCGCCATCAGCGTTCATGTTCATCTTACAGAAGAGCGAGCCATCAGCGCACGGGTCTTCCTGGCAGACGCAGAAGCCGCTGTGGCCGGAGTGCGCGTGCGACTCAAATTGGATGGTGGTGTGGGTGATGTGGTAGTCGCGTCGCAACATCGCCACCAGGCGATCCAGAATGCGCGCGCTCTGGCTGACAGGCACATCGTCAATCACCGCATGGCACGAGAGCGCAAGCATGCCGCTGGCAATCGTCCAGACGTGCAGATCATGTACGTCGAGTACGCCCACCACATGGCGCATATCGTTGGCTAGCCGCGCCGTCTGGAAGCCTTTTGGCGTCGCTTCCAGCAGGATGTTGATCGTTTCGCGAATAACCTTCAGCGCGCCAAAGGCGATCACAATGGCGATCAGCACGCTCAGCGCCGGGTCAACCCAGGTCGCGCCCGTCAGCGCGATGATGCCCGCGCCAAGAACGACGGCCAGCGAGGCGCCAACATCGCCGATCACATGGAGCAACGCCGCGCGCGTGTTGAGGTTGCCATGATGGTGCGCTTCGCCGTGCGTGTGGTCATGATCGTGTCCAGCGTGGGCTGCATGGGTATCGCGCAATCGCAACGCCAGGAAGAGATTGACGCCAATTGCAATCAGCGCGGCCAACACCATAATGCCAGGTTGCACCGCTTGCGGGCGCATCAATCGCTGATAGGCTTCGTAGCCAATCACACTGGCGACGGCAATTAACGTGACGCCATTGGCAAGAGCCGCCAGGATGCCCACGCGGTGGTAGCCGTAGGTGCTACGCGCGTTCGGCGGACGCTCGGCCTGGGCAGCGGCGAACCATGCCAATCCCAGTGCAAACACGTCGGTCAGCGCATGGCCCGCATCTGAGAGCAGCGCGAGGGAGTGCGCTAGCGTTCCACCGATGACCTCAATCACAAGGATCGCCAGCGTCAGTAAGAAGCCAAGCCGTAGCGCCTGCGTCGCGCCAGAGGCTCGCGTCGCTGGGCCTTGTGGGCGCTCTTTTTCCCTACTTATTCGCTTTCGCACTATTATCTGCACATCATCCTGCCCGCTTTCCGCGCGGCCTGTGAATACATTCTCTCCCTACAGTATAGCATAATTCACGCCACCTTGCCTGGGATCTTGACAACTAACGTTAGTAACGTTATAATAAGAGGTATACGCCAGAGACGCATGCGAACTCTGACAGAGAGAAGGGATTGGACAAACGTGCTGTTTACGCACAAAACCATCGAAGAGATCAATACGCTGGTCAGTCAGCGGTGGCATGAACTGGGCATGGCGCTTGGTCGGCAAACGCCAGCCAATGAAGCGCTTACGCTCGATGAGCGGAGTCCGCTGGCGCTGGATGTGGCCCTGCTGATGAAGGTAGCCAACGGTGAACTACAACGGACTGACGTGCAGGTGAGGCGGGTGGAGCTTGCCTTGCAGCGCGTGATGGATGTGCTGGTGGGCAATGCGCTCCAGCAGAAGATGACGCTGCCGGACGACTTCTGGCGCACCGAGATTGGTGTGCTGATCTCGCGGGCGCGCTGGTGGGTCTCGATTGACGACCTGATCACCATCACCAACGCCGCCGCGCTGGCGTTTGGCGAGAGTTCACAGGCCAGCCGCATGCGTATCGCCCGCGCGATTGATAGCGGCCTGTTGGATTGGGTACCTGATCCCTCGGTCGCTAACCCACAGCAGAACCGGCGTGTGTTGCGTTCACAGGTGGAGCGGCTGCGCGAACAGCGTAGCCTCCCTGAGACTGAGTAGCCAGCCACCCTCCACCCACGCCGATGGCAACGCCAACGCGCCGTATCTGCCCGCAGGAGCATGCGCGCCCTAACCGCCGCTGTACGCGACAGAAAACGAGCTATCGCTATTGAGATTGCTAGGCGTCGCCAGCATCTTGCCGGTGTCATACAACACTGCGAAACGGAATATCCGCTCCAATACGCGCTGGTTTCAGGAAACCATATCGGCGTTGGAATAGCGCCTGCCTCACTAGATGGCGCCCCCGTTGGGGATGTGCTCGGGACGGCGGATGATGCCTGTGCCATAGTGGCAGTATGGATAGCAGAGCGTGCGTGCCTACTCGGCGCGCGAACCGTGTGGCGAGAGTAGCCAGCCCACCACGAAGCCGAGAATCCCCAGCCCAAGCGTCACCACAATCAGCGCCACCACGGCAAGCGTCACCGCCGCAGACGAGACCACGAATTGGATGACCCCTACCGCTGCGAACAATCCTAGTATCAGTCCTAGCACTAGGCCCAAGGCGCATCCCACATGCGACACATTGCGCCCACGTAACGCTCGAAGCATTGTCTCTCTCGCCCTCCACGTTTTGTTTCATCAGACGCCATATCCGGCTATCTTTTATCAATTATGCGCGCGTGACGAGCGAATAGCCAAAATTGCAACCTCAAGCTCTGTACAAACGTCCAAATTATGGTATGCTATAGTATGCTATGTACGAAGCGGCATGTATCCACGCGGACAGCATACCAGAATATCCGTGAGCGGCATGCGTCCAGCTTTATCTTGCCATATCTAGAAACATTCGCAATCCAGACAGAAAGGAGACCGCAGGTGGACAACGCCACATATGCGGCGAACGAACCTGCGAAACATCGCGCGTGAGTGAAGTCGTGATCAAAGAAGGCGACTCCTTCGAGGCCGCCCTGAAAAAGTTTACCCGCAAGGTACAGCAGGACGGCCTGCTCTCGGAAGCCAAACGCCGCCAACACTACGAACCCCCCAGCGTTAAACGCAAGCGCAAGGCCGACGCCCGCGAACGCAAGGCGCGCAAAGCCCGCGCAAAGGCGGCTGCCCAGGGCCTCTAAGCCCTAGAGACATCGCCGCGCCAGCCGACGCCCAGACCAACAATCCAAGAGCGCCCAATTGAGAAGAGAAGCCGACCGCAGGTAAGACGCCATCCGGTCGGCTTGTGGCGTTGGCCCAGTGATTGGCAAACCTGTTCCCAGCTACCTATCTTTAGCCGCTATGGCGTGGTATCCTCATCGCAAGAGTAGCGAACTTCTCACTGTTGAGGAGACGATAAAAGGGGAACACACCAATGGAAGAAGTGGTTGTCCACGGGGGCATGCTGGTCGCCAAGACGCTCAAACGCGAGGGCGTCGAGGTGGTATTTACGTTGAGCGGCGGCCACATCGCCGCAATCTACGATGGCTGCGTGCGTGAGGGCATTCGCGTGATGGATGTGCGCCACGAGCAGGTGGCGGTGCACGCCGCCGAGGGCTGGGCGAAGGTGACGCGCCGCCCCGGCGTGGCGCTGCTGACGGCGGGGCCGGGCGTGACCGACGGCGTGACGGGTGTCGCCAACGCTTATCAGGCAGGTAGCCCCATCATCGTCTTTGGTGGCTCCGCGCCCATCGAACATCTCGACCAGGGCGCGCTACAAGAACTCCGCCAGATTGAGCTACTGCGACCCATCACCAAGTGGGCGCGCACCGTGCTTCAAACAAAGCGGTTGGCTGACTACACGGCCGCCGCCTTCCGCGAGGCGACGGTAGGCCGCCCTGGCCCGGTTTTCCTCGAATGCCCGATGGACGTGCTGAATAACCTCATCCCCTCAGAAGAGGCCATTATCCCCGGTGAGGGCTACCGCACAGAGGCGCGCGCGCTGGGTGATCCGGCGGCGATCACACAGGCGGCGGCTCTGCTGGAAAAGGCCAAGCGCCCGGTAATATTCGCAGGCACGAGCGTCTGGTGGGATGACGCCGCCGCTCCCCTGCGTGCGCTTGCCGAGAAGCTCCAGGCGCCCGTCTTCCTGAATGGCGGTGGACGCGGCAGCCTGCCGCCCGATCATCCGCTCTTCTTCTCATTGGCCCGACGCACTGCGCTCGGCGAGGCCGATCTGTTGCTGCTCGTCGGCACAAAGCTGGACTTCCGCCTGAACTACGGCCAGCCGCCACTAATCCCCGCCAATGCCAAGATCGTCTGGCTGGATACATTGGGCCAGGACATCGGCGTTAATCGTGGCGCGGACGTAGGCATCGTCGGCGATGTCGGACTGATCATGGGGCAGATCACCGACGCGCTGGGCAATACAGCCAACCATGCAAGCTGGCTGGCGCATGCGCGCGAAGCTGAGAACAAAGCGCGCGAGGCCGAGGAGGCGCTGATGCGCTCGGATGCGACGCCGATCCATCCGTTGCGCCTCTGCCGAGAATTGCGCGACTTCCTTGACCGCGACGCCTATGTAGTGGGTGACGGTGGCGACATCGTGAGTTACGGCGCGCGGGTGATCAATGCCTGGGAGCCAGGGCATTGGCTGGACGCCGGGCCGCTTGGCACGCTTGGCGCGGGAACCGGCTTTGCCCTTGCGGCCAAGCTGGCGCATCCCGAGAAGCAGGTGGCGATTCTGTTTGGTGACGGAGCGTTTGGCCTGAACGGGATGGAGTTCGAGACGATGGCGCGCCACAACCTGCCCATCGTCGGGGTGATTGGCAATGACGGACAGTGGGCGCAGATCAAGCATCCCCAGAAGGCGATGCTTGGGCACAGCACCGCCGCCGACCTTGCGCCAGGCATCCGCTATGATAAGATGGTGGAGGCGCTTGGCGGCTACGGCGAACTGGTTGAGCGTCCCGAAGACATCCGTCCTGCGCTCGAACGCGCCTTCGCTTCCGGCAGACCCGCCTGTGTCAACGTGCTGACCGATCCCAAAGTGGTCTATAGCCGCTCAACCCAGGCGGCGGTGTAGCAATCCCAGGGAGATTAGCAAAAACGCGGCTGAAGCCCCCGTCCCTTGAGGGCTGTCAGCCGTGAAGCAGATGGGTGGTATGCCTGCATCTCCTGTGGTGAGGGCGTGCCCATCCAGCCCTTGCCACTGACGGGCCAAGAAACCGGCATAGATGTGGGGCTGAAGGTCTTCCTGGTGACGGCGCATGGCCTCGTGATAGAGAACCAGCGTCACCTTCGTAAGAGTGAACGCTGCCTGAAGCGCGCCGATAAGGCCGTCGCCCGTTGCCAGAAAGGGAATCCAGGCAGCCACGGCAGGCGCAAAGCCGTCGCCAAGCGCGCCCTTTGCAAGAGGGTGGAAAATCGTCTCCTCAAAAGGGGGGATGTGCCAAGCGCCAGCCCAAAGACCACAACCGTCGTCGTCAGCAGGAAGAAGAAAAACTCCTCTATGGGCAATTGTCCGCCGAGTAGCAGACCAAGGGATTGCTGCGGATTGATCGTCCAGATGCCATTGCGGATGGCCAGGGCGTCAACCGCGCAGAGGTAGAGAACCATTGGCGCTATGGCAAGGCAAAGCAAACGGCGCTGACGCCAGAGAATGTCGGCTCCCACGCCAAGCTGCACAATAATGGGCGGCAATGCCCAGATGAATTCCCAGCCCACATAGGTGGCGGCGCGCCAGCCGGAGAACACCGCCGCGAGGGCCAGCGCCCACAGGCAAGCGCCAACGCTTGCTGCAAGCAAGCGTAGCGCGTAATTCGCACGAGCGGCGACATCTTGTGGACGGGGCTGCGCATGGCGAACCAGCCAGAGAAACCACACGCCAACGAAGAGCGTTTGCAACACGAAGAACGCGACTTCCTCCAGCGGCACATACCCAAAAACCACGCCACTGATCCGCGCAGGGCTGTACCACCACACGCGCAGGGCAATGAGATGATTATCCCACGGCAGCGTGTAGAGGATTGCCACAGCGACCAGGGCAAGCAAAACGCCGGAAAAACGCCAGCCGGGCGCGGTGGGCGCGGTGGGCGCATCGGACAAACTTGGCTTCTTCCGGCGGCTATCCCACCAGAGCATGAAGGCAAGCGCAAGCATCGGCGCAACAAGAAACAGCAGCAGCAGGGTTCCATAGGTGAGTGGCGCGCGTGCCTTGCTAGTGACAACAGCGAGGATGCTCATGGCAAGCATGGCGCTCATGAGGTGGCTCGCAATCGTGTTTCAGCTTCTTCAACTTCGTGTGGAGGCATGGGAAGAGGCGCAGGGAGGGACGCGCCACCGATAAGCTGTTCGACGATAATAGCCGAGGAGAGCACGCCCGGCAATCCTGCGCCTGGATGTGTTCCCGCGCCCACGAAATAGAGATTGTCAAACTCCTCCGAGCGGTTATGTGGCCTGAACCAGGCGGATTGCGTCAGCGTTGGTTGGAACGAGAAGGCCGCCCCAAGATAGCTGTTGAGCTCATTCTTGAAGTGCAGCGGGTCAATGTGATGCTCAGCAATGATATGGCGCGAGAGATCGGGCAAGTAGTTCTCTTCGAGAAAGCTCACAATCGCATCGCGGTAGGGTTTCGCGGCCTGTCGCCAATCCACAGCCGCGCCAAGATGCGGCACAGGAGCCAGCACGTAGAACGCCTCACATCCGGCGGGCGCCACGGAGACGTCGGTCAGGCTGGGCATGTGCAGGTAGAGCGAGAAGTCGTCAGCCAGAATATGGCGCTCGAAAATATCCGTCAGCAATCCCTTATACCGCTCGCCAAGCAGAATGTTATGGTGCGCCAGCCGGGTATCGGTATAGCGTCGATCTGTGCCGAAATACAGCACAAACAGAGACATACCGTATTTCATCCGCTCGATTTTGCGGTTTGTGTAGGTATGGCGATAGGCCGCCGGAATCAGGTTGCGATAGGTGAAAGCGACATCAGCGTTCGAGACGACATCATCGGCGGGATGAGTCGTTCCATCCATGAGGCGTATGCCGGTGACCCGGTGCTTTTCGACAAGAATCTCCGCGACTTCGGCATTGAGGTGTATCGTCCCGCCCAGCGATTGAAAGAGCTGCCCCATCGCAGACACCAGCGCGCCCGTTCCGCCCATCACGTAATGCACACCCCATTGGCGTTCCAGATAGTGAATCATCGCGTAGATGGAAGGCGCGTCAAATGGATTGCCGCCGATCAGCAGCGGATGAAATGAGAAGCAGCGCCGTAAGAAGTCGTTCTGGATGAACTGCGAGACATAGCGATAGACGCTTTTGTACGACTGCATTTTGATGAGATCTGGAGCGACCTTGAGCATATCCGCCAGGCGTAGAAATGGCTGATCGGCCAGCTCGACAAATCCCTTCTCAAATATAGGTTTGGTGGTTGCGATAAATCGCTGATAGCCAGCCACGTCCTGCGGATTCCAGCGCGCGATCTGATTGAGGATAAACGCCTCGTCGCCATTGTAATCAAAGCTACGCCCGTTGTGGTCGAAGATGCGATAGAATGGATCACAGGGGACAAACTGCACGTCATCTTCGCGGCGTCTGCCCGCCAGCGCCCAGAGATCATCGAAGAGGAATGGCGCGGTAATGATGGTCGGGCCACCATCGAAGGTGAAGCCATTGCGGCGGTAGACATAGGCGCGTCCACCCAATTGATCGCGCTTCTCGAAGAGGTCTACGCGATGCCCTCTGGCGGCCAGCCGAATAGCGGCGCTCAATCCACCAAAGCCGCCGCCAAGAACGATGATTTTTGCCATTCCTTCTTGTGTCCTTCCCCATCCGCTCGTCTCTACGCCCAATCTTCCCCAAACTCTCCAAAGAGAAACCAGGTCAACGAACACGCAATGCTGGCTGATCCAGGTCAGTCAGCGACGGTTGCCCCAGGTGGGCGCCACGCCACCAAATCCCCGGCAGGCGTCTGAGCTTGCCAAACAAGCCGATATGCGCGCGCCGGGAAAAAATATCATAGTCATGGGCCTCGATGTCCTCTAAAATAGCGCGATAGAGGCTAGACGCGGCGGCAATGGCAAACCGACCTTCAGGATGAAGCAACGCAATCCCAGGCTCAGCTTCCTGATAGAGGCGTCGCGCACGAGCGATCTGATAACGCATGAACGCGCGCCAGTGATCATCTACGCGGCCAGCGGCGATGTCGTCTTCGCTCAGGTGAAATTGCGCTAGCTCATCGAGCGGCAGATAGAGCCTACCGGCGCGCCAATCATCGCCAACGTCGCGCAGGATGTTGGTCAGTTGCAAGGCAATACCCAATTTCACGGCATAGGGTAAAGCGGCTGCCCCGTAGAAGCCGATGATGTGCATCACCATCAAGCCCACCGTTGAGGCCACGCCATAACAGTATTCGGCCAGCTCAACAAAGGTAGCATAGCGCTGCTGATATAAGTCGCGCGTAATTCCCTTCATCAGTTGCGCCACATACCCATGAGGAATCTGATAGCGCGCCTGAGTATCCGCCCAGGCAAGCGCCACCGGATCATACGCATTGGGGCAGCCTTGCAATCGCTCCTGCCAGCTTGCCTGTAGTCGCGTCGCCTCGCTCGTACTCGCAGCTTTGTCTACAAGGTCATCGGTAGCGCGGCAAAAAGCATACAGCGCATGAATAGCGCGCCGTTTCTCACTCGGCATGAGATGTGCAGCGAGATCAAAGGTGCGGCTGTTGGCCCTGACGATACGCGCACAGTAGTCATAGGCGTCTTGGCGTTCATCTCGTCCGGAAGCGCCAGAGATGTGAGCGGTTGGTGAGAGCATGGCGCCTGTATCGAGGGCTTCAAACGCCTGCGCCAGTAACGGGTATTCCCACGATGTGGTATGCAACTCCATTCCTCAACTCCGGCATTTCCATATTTCCATGTAGCGCCTCACATCTACTCGTCGTGAGTTTTCGCTTTGACACAGGACTAAAAGGGATTGTAAGTGCTTTGTTTGGTCATTGTCAATAGTATGTCCAGGTTTTTTTGCTAAATAATTGGACAAATCGCCCGGTCAGCGATACACTTCAGAGGACGACACTGGTGATCCTGTGGTGAGATGACGGCTACCTCATCTTTATCTTGCAATGTTCGAACTCTCTAGTTCTCCAAAGGCGCCTATCATGAGCAAACCAGCCTGGGAAGTCATGCGTGTTCTTCAGGAAACCGACCTGCTCTTTCCTATCGGTTCGGTCGCAGAGATCACGCATGTGTCTGAGGCGACGCTGCGAGCCTGGGAGCGGCGCTACAGTTTTCCTCAGGCTGTTCGTAGCGCAGGCAGACATCGCCTCTATT
Organism: Pseudomonadota bacterium; assembly: GCA_021324535.1. Taxonomy (GTDB): domain Bacteria; phylum Chloroflexota; class Ktedonobacteria; order Ktedonobacterales; family JADMIN01; genus JAJPIU01. The sequence continues at coordinate 64,023 of JAJPIU010000240.1, read as the reverse complement.
CCCAGCAGATGGTGATTCAGTTGCAATGGGTCAAGCTGCGTCTGGAGGAAGGGATGCGCGCCAGCCAGGCCATTGCAGCCCTTCATCAGGTACCACGCGCTGCGGCAGTCGCCACTACCTTCCAGATGGCTTTACCGCTCTCCTCTTCTCTCCGGGTGGACTCCTCTCAGGCTGCCGAACTAGCGTCAGAGCAGCGACGTCTGTATGAGTTGTTGCTGGCCTACGATAGTACAGGGGCCACCACACTGCTCGAAGAGGCGCCACGGCGCTATCCAAAGGAAACTGTGATCCTTGAGATGATTCGTCCGACGCTCTCAGCGATTGGTGACGCCTGGCGCGCGGGAGATGTCGACATTACAACCGAACACTTTGCCACAAATTTCTTGCGTCATCATTTGCTCAGCATGATGCGCGCGAGTCCGCCAGCTTATCGTGTGTCTCCGGTTGTCCTGGGGTGTGCGCCTGGCGAACTGCACGAAGGAAGCCTGCTGATTTTGGGAGCAGTATTGCGGCAACGACGCTGGCCCGTTGTGTATTTGGGACAATTGCTCCCGTTGTCCGATCTCGCCACCGTGGCGCGCACGGTTGAGCCAGCGCTCATCGTCTTTGTTGCAATGAGTGAGGAGACGGCGCTTGCCCTGATGGGTTGGCCTCATTGGCTGCCACAGGAGCCGGAGAACGCAAACCACAGGAAACCTGGGCAATCGGCGCCACAACTGCCGCTCGTTGGCTATGGTGGTCGTGCCTTCACAGAAAACCCGCTGCTTGCCGAGCAGATTCCCGGTATACTGCTGGGGCAAACGCTCGATGAAGGCTACGCCAGGATTCATCGGCTCCTGCTCGATCTCAATGCTTTGAATGCAGAGGGGGATTAGCCCTATATGTTCAGCGTTCGCTTCATCTTCTGGCTGCTCAGCGCCTATCTTTCGGGAGCATTGCCGTGGGCAGTCTGGCTGGGAAAACTTTTCTTTCATGTTGATCCCCGCGCACAGGCGGATGGCAATCCGGGAACGGCCAATGCGTTTCGTGCGGTCGGCTGGCGCCTGGGCGCTGGTGTGCTCATCCTGGATTTTCTCAAAGCCTTCCTCCCCGTTGCGCTGGCTGCCTGGAAGGGGGGATTTCCCCCCATCCAGCTCTTTTGGATTGCGCTGGCTCCGACCATTGGGCATGCGTTTTCTGTCTTCCTGCTCTTCCGGGGCGGGCGCGGCATCGTCGCAATGTTTGGCGTCTGGACGGGGCTAACGCTCTATCGGATTCCTCTGGTGATGGGCGTGATTGGGCTGCTCGCGTTCGTGCTTTTCAAGAAAGATGACTACCGGACGCTGGCGATCCCGCTTGGCCTCATTGCCTTTCTGTTCGTTACGGGCGCTGCGAGCTGGATGATCTGGCTGGCGGCTGCGCAGTTGTTCGTCTTGATGCTCAAAATCGGCGCGTTTTATCTTCACCCGCCTGCTCAATCCCGGCAAAACAGCCAGAGGGAAGTGGCATGATGGGTATCTGGCGACTATGGCGCCTGCTCCGCCTCTCTTTCGAGCTAGGAGCACATCTTACCAGCCTGGCGCTCTTAGCGCATCTTACCAACCGCCTTTGCGCCAACCTTCGCTTTCTTCGTTGGGCCAATCGGCGGGCGACGGACAAGGCAACGTCTGTACCGCTGGTCAGCGTCCTGGTACCGGCGCGCAACGAGGCTGCGACGATCACCGCTTGCCTCACCTCGCTTCTGAGCCAAGACTATCCCTGCCTGGAAGTGATCGTCCTGGATGACGGATCAACTGATGGCACGAGCGAGCGACTCGACAGACTCGTGCTACAGTATGCGCAGTATCCACAACCTTATGCTTTTCGCGTCATCCATAGCGATGCCGATCCGCCACCTGGATGGAACGGCAAAAGTTACGCCTGCCAGCGCCTTGCCGAACTGGCGCATGGCGAGTGGCTGCTCTTTACCGACGCCGATACGCTGCATACCGCTCACAGCGTCGCGCGTGGCATCGGGCTGGCGTCGGCCCTCGATGTGGCTTTTCTGAGTGCGTTTCCCTACCAGCAGACGAACACCTGGAGCGAGCGGTTGATGGTATCGTTCATTCTTGACTTTCTGCCGCTCATTGGACTTGATTTTGGGGCCATCTGGCGCGGGACAAACAAACAGACGCGGGTGGCCGCCAACGGACAATATCTGCTCACGCAGGCCGCTGCCTATCGGGCGACAGGTGGGCACGCCAGTATTCGAAGTGCGCTGGTGGATGATTTTGCTCTTGCGGGGCAATTCCGCGATCAGGGGTATCGTATCGCGCTGGCGGATGGCGCGGGGATGCTCAGTTGCCGCATGTATTCCTCGCCGCGCGCTGTGTGGGAAGGATTCTCAAAGAACCTGCTGGCGGCGCTCTCGTTGTCCTCGCCAAGCGAGCGCCCGTTCTGGCGAACCGCCTGGCGCGCTCCCCTCTTCGCCTGGGGCTACGTCTGTCTATTCATCATCCCATTCTGGCGCCTGGCTTTTGGGAAGCACAGATGGATGGCAGCGGGTGAGATCTTCTGGCTTGGCGTGCTCCGCGCCATTGTCGCGCGCCACCTGAAGAGGCCGCTCAATGAGGTGCTCACAACGCCGCTGGCGGCCTGGGGCGTTCTGGCGATTGGGCTTGGTGCGCTCTCTCGGCGATGGCGGAAAGGCAAGAGCGAATGGAAGGGGCGGCTCTATCCGCATTGAAGTGAGCAAGCGTGAACGGCTATGGCCGACGCCGTACCTGGACATACACACCTGGCGATGGTTCAAGGGTGGCGCGCATGCGCGGGGATGGCGCTGCGCCGCCAACGAAGCGAAGATCGAATCGCTGAAGGATACGCGCCAGCACAACCTTCGCTTCAAGTTGAGCGAAAGAGGCCCCGATGCAGTTGCGCGGGCCGCCGCCAAATGGCGTATACGCATAGGCAGGGCGCTGTCCGGCGTGTTCACCGATGAAGCGATCCGGCTCGAAACGATCCGGCGTGGGCCAATACCTCTTTTGCCGATGGGTCAGGTAGATGGAGTACAGCACGCGCGTTCTTGCCGGAATAAAGTAGCCCTGGAACGTGAGATCGGTCGCTGCGATGCGTGAGCCAAGGTGAATCGGCGGATACAGCCGTAGCGTTTCCTTCAACACGCCATCCAGGTAGCTCAGTTGCTTGAGCTGCGTCAGCGTCGGGCCAGCCGCATCCTCTTCACATCCTGCCTTCCCCAACGCGCTATCGAGTTCCGCGCGCACACGCGCCAGGATGTCCTGATGGGTCGAGAGGAGATAGAGGCTCCAGGCGAGCTGGGCGGTACTGGTGTCGTGCCCGGCGATGAATAAGGTAAACAGTTGGTCACGAATGAGGTCATCGCTCATACCGGACGCGATCAACGTATCGAGCAGATTGTTTGTCTTTGAGTCAACGCCTTGCTGGCCGCGCCGTAGAGCAATCAATTGATAGAAATACTGATCCATTCGCCGCAACGCTTCCCGGTAGCCGGGGCGGGGAATCCCCGGCCACACGAGCCACGCGCCCGGCGAGATAAAGCGAAGGGTACGCAGAATGGCAGGCCAGAGCGCCTTCAACTCGGGATCAAAGTCTTCTGCAAACAAGGTGTCCATAAGGATGAGCAACGCGATGCGCCGCATCTCCACCAGCATATCCACACGGTCGCCATCCGCCCAGTTCGCGATGACCTGATCGGCGCGCCGTTGCATCTGGCTGACATAGCTGGCGAGCATGGTTTTATGAAGCGCAGGAGCCATGAGGCTCCGCGCCGCATCATGCGCGGGGCCATCTTCGACAAGAAGTCCATGGCGAAGCAGATGGGTAACAGGATCAGCCTCCGCGCGCCAGCGAAAGTTCGCGCGCTCTTCGGTCAGAACAAACCTGTTGGCTTCTGGCCCTACGAGAAAGACGCCATCAAACCCAGGAAGAGGCAGCCGGAAGACATCGCCCAATTCCTCATGCAAGGCGGCTAACGCTCCCAGAATATGCCTGTGCCGCCTCAATGCCTGGAATGCACGCCAGCCAGCGGCAAGCGTGGGCACAGGAATGCCAGGATGGCCAGGATGCACGCTTCGCTCCCCCGTGTATGCCATACCACCTCCCTGCCCTGACCCATTCGACGCATTCATCATTCGGTTGCCGTGGGTGGCTCCGAAGCAGCCGGGGGAACCGAAGCGACAGGCGCAGGTGTGGGAGTAGCCTGGGCTTCTGCCGCCTCTTGCAGTTGAGTCGGCTCTTCGGTTGCAGGCGTGGCTTGCGCAGGGTGTCCCTGTTGGCTGGCAAGTCTCGCCTCGCGATGCGCCTTTGCCCGCCGTTTGCCTTCTTCAGGCAGGCGGCGACGGAGCAGTCCCCCAAGCGCCTGCGCCAGCCGTAGTCCCCAGCGCCCGCGCACTTGGGTGGCGATGGGTGTCAGCGTGAAGACATCCGCCAGAGTCAGCACTGCGCGCCGCCCGTCGGTGTGATAGGTATCGCCAAGCGAGTTGCGCTGCACTGTTGGCTTGCCAAAGCCCGGTTCCCAGCCCTCGTCAATCACCCAGCCTGCCTCAATGATGCTATCCATCAGCGATGTGCGCTCGTCATCCACATCGGGCGCGATCTTATGGGTGGGCAGATGTGTCACATGCGAGATTTCTACCGCGATGTCGTGTGTCGCTCCGCCGATCCAGACCGGCCGCCCATCAGTAGCGGGCGTACCAGTGTTCCACAGGCGCACATGGTCGCGCTGGCGCACCGAAGAGCCTGGACGCTCGAAGGCGAAGTCTTCTTTCCGACCAAACAAGAAAAGACTGCTGACGGGCGCTGTGCTGTACTTGCGTCCGAGGATCGAATCAACACTGATGCGCACGGAGGTCACGAAATCAATCTCGTCGGCGCGATACCAGCCCGCCTCAGCGAAGGCGGCGCCAAGCTGGCCGGATGTGCCGATCAGCTTGACATTCAGCGGATCGCTGGGAAGTCCATTGCGGCTGAAGCTCGTCACCGGATTCTGCGTGACCTGCGCCGAGACACGCCGCCCCTCGCGCGAAGCCTCACGCAACCGGTGGCGTGTGCGCAAGACCCACCAGAGCGCCAACGCCAGAAGAACAACAACGATGATGACAACTGCGACGACAATCACAAGGATGGTGGTCAGGCCAGGCATATATCCCCTCCGAGAAAACGACACACCTGCATGAGCGCCAATGCGCCATTCAACCGTGAAGCGCAAGCAAGAGGGTAAAGGAAGATAAAGCGACTATTGTGCTATCATATCCGCAAACGCCGTAACCTGCAAGCGTATGTTCTGCAGGCGCCTCTTTTTGTCGGAGTATACGCCCAACCAAAGATGGCTTTCCAGGAAGCACGGCGCACAAGTCGCCGAAGCAATCGCGAGGCATTCATGTCGGACGACCAGCGTCTGCGCGCGGTCTATGAAACACATCTGACGGCGATCTATCGCTTCATCTATAGTAAAGTGGGCAACCGCGAAGAAGCCGAAGACCTCACCTCGCAGGTCTTCCTGAAGGCGCTGCGCGACCTTGACCAAGAGCGTGACCCGCAGACCATTCAGAACTGGCTTTTTCAAGTGGCGCGCACAACAGTCGCCGATCATTGGCGCGCGTTTTATCGCCTGCATGCGCGTTCGCTCGACGATCTGCTGGAAGCGGGCTGGGAAGGCCCTTCAACCGACGACGACCTGGCGGCGCTGACGGAATCTGGCGAGATCGGTCGAGGCGCTCCTATTGGGCCGGAAGGCGCGCCATTGGCGACAGTTCCCGCCATGCAATCGGCGCAAGCGATGGAAAGGGCTAACATCAGGGCGGCGCTCTCATATACGCCAGAGGTTGGGGAACGCATGACCCCCGCCGAGGCGCTGGCGCAAGAGATTCTGGCGGCCTTGCCCCCGCGCTATCGCGAGGTGTTGACCTGCCGGTTTTTGCTGAACTATTCGTTGAAGGAGACCGCCGCACGGATGAACCTGAGCGAGGCAAACATCAAGGTGCTTCAGTTTCGTGCGCTCAAAAAGGCTAACCAGATCGCGCAAAGCACGCAATCGTCACGGACATCATCCACTGCCCAGCATGCACAGAGCCAGCCAGCGGGGCTAACACACAGGGAGAGTGCGCAATGAGCAACTGGGAAAATCATCACTCCCCCTCGCCTGGCGAATACGAGGAGTACCCTGAGCCAACAAATCCGGCGGAACAGGAAGCCGAGATGGCCCGCGCCGAGCAACTCAACACGTACATCGAGCGCCTGCGTATGGAGCGCCGTCCCAACGCCCCATTGCTTTCCTCAACGGATGAGGCGGACGCCTACCCTATGGCTGCGCTGTTCCGTGCGGCCGCCCCTGGCGCAGCCGATCCCAATCCGGCGTTTCTCAACCGCTTATTGGCGCAACTCCCCGCAAGCCAGAGCGAGGGCGCGCCAGCCACGAAACCGGCGGATGAACACGATGAGGCGCCGCTTCCCTTGCGCCTGCATACCACCGACCCGCGCGCCAGGCGCGTGAGCCGCCCGCGTAAGCAGCGCAACGGCGAGGGTGGCGTCTCGCGGCGTGGACTGCTGGCAGGCGGATTGGGCGCGGCTGCCGCTGCGGTCGTTGGTGGCGCAGTGGGCGCTGCATTGGAACATGCCAGCCAACCTAACGGCCCATCATCCCCACCATCACAGGCGCTCGTGCCGGAGGGTGAGGGCGTCTGGGTGGCGGTCGCGCCGGTCAGCGCGATCCCGTTGGGCAAGGTACATCGCTTCCAGACCAACTACATCGTGGGGTTCATCCGCCACACAGAGGAAGGCTTTTCGGCGCTCTCAGGCGTCTGCACACATATGAGTTGCTTCCTGAACTGGAACGTCTCCGCGCGCACCTTCGATTGTCCTTGCCACGGTGGCCGCTTCACTGAGGACGGCAAGGCGGCGGCATCTTCGCCCATTCGCTACAGCCCGCTGCCAGCCATCAGGACGAAGGTGGAGCAGGATCAGGTCTGGGTCTACGTGCTACCACCCAACGCCAACGGCGGCTCATATACGACAGGCGCGACCCCCACGCCATCGTATCATCGGTGATGGCCCACCCCTGCCCCTTACCTGCGCGGCGGGAGTAGGGAATCTTTTGTCATGCAGGCGCTCAAGTCTCCGGCTGGCCTGGCGGCGCACTACAACTAACGACGTTCTATACAACGTCGGCAATCGGCAATAGGATTGTAGATTGTACCTGGACAATTCTGCCGCTAACACTGTCGCCCTTCTCATTTGTGCGCAACCATTGATGTGCCTTCGACGCCGTTGGCTATATCTTGTAGCAGACCATATCCACCGGAAAAGACGGTTGGGATGATATAATACGCCAGGCGGCGTGTATGTCTCGTTTCATAGCGCAAATCGCCGTATAGCGAAAGGAACACACCTGTGACCGGCGCCACAAACGCAGCATCTTCATCATCCACTTCGACCACACAAAGGCGCGCGGTCGTGTTGCTCTCCGGCGGTCTCGATTCTTCGACAACATTGGCGCTGGCAAAGGAGCAGAACCACGACCTCTATGCCCTTTCGTTTCGCTACGGCCAACGCCACGCGCGCGAACTGGAGGCGGCGCGCCATCTTGCCCAGCGCTACGGCTGCCACGAGCATAAGATCGTTGAGATCGATCTGCGCGCGTTTGGCGGCAGCGCCCTCACCTCAGATGAGATCGCCGTCCCGCAGGATCGCCCGCTCGACGAGATGGGCCAGGGCATCCCGGTGACGTATGTGCCTGCGCGCAACCTGATCTTTCTCTCGTTCGCCACTGCCTACGCCGAAGTCATCGGCGCGGACGACATCTTCTTGGGGATAACGGCCACCGATTATTCTGGCTATCCCGATTGCCGCCCGGAGTTCCTGGAAGCCTTCGCGCACACGGCCAACCTGGCGACGAAAGCAGGCACAGAGGATGGCCGCACGTTGCGCTTCCATGCGCCGCTCATTCTGCTGGGCAAGGCCGACATCGTGCGCGAGGGGACGCGGCTTGGCGTGCCGTGGGAGCTGACGTGGAGCTGCTACGAAGGCGGCGCGCTGGCCTGTGGGCGCTGCGATAGCTGCCTGCTGCGACTGAAAGGCTTTGCCGAGGCCGGACTAAGCGATCCCCTGCCGTATCAAAACTGAACAGGCTGAAACCTTTCTCGTTCGAGCCTCTCTGCCGTCGCCAGCATCGGCGCTGTCCATTCGGCGTCTTCGGCAGGCGCGCTGAATACATTAGCAAGCTCACGCTCAACCGTCTGTATCACGCGCTTCATCGAGAGGCGTGTGTGTGGCGGCGTCACGTCGGCCATCCCGATGGCTGCTGCGCTTAGTCTCGTTGTGAGCGATTGGCGCGCGTCAGGCGGTAGCGCCAGCAAACGCGCCAGCCGAGACGCATCGAGCCGCCGGTAGACGCCCGTCTGAAAGAGCGCGCCATGGCGTCGTCGCACCTGGCAGAGACCCACCAGCTTGCGCGGCTTTCTCGTCATCGGATCATCCACCACCACCTCCCACGGCGAGAGCGCGCCATAGCAGGCCAGCCGCAACGGATCATCCTGCGCCAGCGGTGAGATGGCGCGCACACGGGCGGTGGGGATCGCGTAGGCGTTGGGGATCCCCAGCGTATGTAGCGCCCGCGCCCACATCTCACCCACCCAACGATAGGCCAGCGTCACATCGGCGCTCGCCAGCGAATGATTGTGTGGCAGGGCAATATCGAGGCTGAGCAGCGCCCGATCCACCAGCACCGCCGTCCCACCGGATGTGCGCCGGTAGACCGTTACCTGGCTTTTGCTGGCAGCTGCGGCGTCCACCGCCGTGAGCGGCTGGCCATTCCCCAGCACAAGCGCAGTCTGGCGTGGAACATACCAGCGAAAGGCTGGCGTTGGCTCGTAGTCGCTACCATTGCCCTCACCAAACGCAGCAAGCATGCCTTCGCTCAGCGCAAGCTGGTGCCCCATCGGCGCGTCGGAGAACGGCAACCTGTGGAGAACGCTACCACGAAGCGGCAAGTGTTCGCTCTCAAAGGAATTGCTAACTGTCTTGTGATTATCGTCACCTTGCCTGACTTGCCAATCCTTCACCTGTGCGAGAATCTTTGTGCCGCTCACGCGCTGCCCGCTTGACATCAAATCGCCGTCCTCAGTATAGTTAAGAGAATAGGTTGCGTGGCGTGTGCGCCTGCAATCCCCATCATAGCGCAACAGCGCACGTGATCACACATCCCAAGAGTCACATATCAGCGCTGGCCCATCAGACCACCCGACCCACGGGAATGAACACGCCAGCGTTCTTCATTTCTTCGTTTTCCAACAACGAGGGAGCCAGCATACCTGGCGCTCTCTGGAGGTTTATCGTCTTGAACATCCCTGAGGAGATTGTTCTCATCATCATCGCAGGCGTGCTTCCCGGCCTGATCATAGGCATGAGTGGCGGCTTCGCCTATGGGCGCCAGCAATCGAAACTCGACCACGAAGAACAGATGCGCCTGGCGTCGGAAGCCGCCGAGGCGCGCCTGCTCGCCCTGCAAGAAGAGCAGCGGGTGGCCCTGCGCGAGGCGAAAGATGAGACTGCCAAAATCCGCACATCCCTTGAAAGCGAGGCGCGCGAGCGCCGCCAGGAGCTGCGTCGCCAGGAGCAGCGCCTTCAGCAGAAAGAAGAGACGCTCGACCGTAAGATTGACAATCTGGAAAAGCGTGAGCGCACGCTCAACCAGCGCGCGCAGGAACTTGAGGCGCAACGGGCCAGTCTCGAAGAACTACGCGAGCAGCAGCGCGCCAGCCTTGAAGATATTCAGCAGCAGCGGCGCGCCGAACTTGAACGTGTGGCGCGGCTGAGCGTGGCCGAGGCTCGCGCCGAGGTGATCCGCTCGGTCGAAGAGGCGGCCCGCCGCGAGGGTGAGAAGCGCGCACGCGAGATCGAGCTACGCGCACGCGAGGAGGCCGAGGCCAGGGCGCGCGAGATCATCACGCTGGCGATCCAGCGGTGCGCCTCGGATCAGGTCTCCGATGTGACCATCTCCGTCGTGCCGCTGCCCAACGAGGAGATGAAGGGGCGCATCATCGGGCGTGAGGGCCGCAACATTCGCACGCTCGAAAGCATGACCGGCGTTGATCTCATCATTGACGATACCCCTGAGGCCGTCATCCTCTCCGGCTTCGATCCCGTGCGGCGCGAGATTGCGCGGGTGGCGCTGACCAAGCTGATTATAGATGGACGTATCCATCCCGCGCGCATCGAAGAGGTGGTAGCCAAATCCCGTCAGGAGGTGGAGCAGATTGTGCAGGAGGAGGGTGAACGCGCCTGCATGGAGGCCAACGTGACTAACCTGCCGCCCGATCTGGTGCGCCTGCTGGGGCGGCTGCACTTCCGCACGAGCTATGGTCAGAACGTGCTCAACCACTCGATTGAGGTCTCGGTGCTGGCGGCGACGATGGCGCACGAGCTTGGCGCCGATGTCAACGTCTGCAAGGTGGCAGGGTTATTGCATGACCTGGGCAAGGCGATTGACCAGGAGGTGGAGGGGCCGCACGCGCTGATCAGCGGCGAGGTCGCCCGGCGCTTCAACCGTTCGCCCAAGATCGTCCATGCCATCGTCGCGCACCACGCTACCGAGGCCGAGCCGCAATCGCTCGAGGCCGCCATTGTCCAGGCGGCTGATGCGCTCTCAGCCGCGCGTCCGGGCGCCCGCCGCGAAACGATTGACCTCTATATCAAGCGGCTCGAAGCGTTGGAGGGCATCGCCAACTCGTTTCGCGGCGTAGAGAAGTCGTTTGCCATCCAGGCGGGCCGCGAGGTTCGTATTATCGTCAAGCCCGAAGAGGTGGACGAAGTGGCCGCCTCGCAGCTTGCCCGCGACGTAGCGCGCAAGATCGAAGAGAGTATGGATTATCCAGGCCAGATCAAGGTCTGTGTGGTGCGCGAGACGCGCATGGTGGATTACGCCAGATGAACCAAAACAACGACTTTGGCGAGCCGACCGTGGGAATGCAGGCCGATATGGAGCGCGACGATCCATCAGCCGCGCCACCCCGGCGGATTGACCTGCATACCCACTCCACCGCCTCGGACGGCCTCTATGCTCCCAGTGAGCTTGTGCGGCTGGCGCACGAGACCGGTCTCGACCTGATCGCGCTGACCGACCACGATACGACCAATGGGCTGGACGAGGCGCAAACGGCTGGCGCGACGCTTGGCGTCACGGTGATCCCCGGTATCGAGATCAACACCAACCTGGAACCACGCGGCGAGGCGCACATCCTGGGCTACTTTCTCGACCGCTCCGACACAGGTTTGCAGGCCAACCTCAAGCTGTTGCGCGATCTGCGTGAACGCCGTGGCGAGCGCATGGTGGAGAAGCTACGCGCGCAGGGAATCAACATTACCTGGGAGCGTGTGCGCCAGCTTGGTCAGGGCGCCGTGGGTCGCCCACACGTCGCCCGCGCGCTCATGGAGGGCGGCTACGCCAGCAGTGTCAGCGACGCATTTGACCGCTATCTCAATCCAGGAATGCCGGGCTTTGTGCCGCGCTACCGGCTGGCGCCCGCTGAAGCGATCCGCATGATCCGCGCGGCGCGTGGCGTCCCTACACTGGCGCATCCGGCGTATATTCTGGGGCTTGACGACCTCATTTTGCCTGCGCTTGTCAGTGCGGGGTTGGGCGGCCTTGAATGCTACTACGGCCAGTACGACGAGGCGACGGTCAACCGGCTGCTGGCGCTGGCAGATCGCTATGGCCTGATCGCGACGGGCGGCTCCGACTACCACGGGCCAAACATCCATCCTACGCCGCTGGGTGGGCGCTATGTTCCCCCAGAGGTGGTCGAGCGGCTGCGCACAGCCGCCGACGCCGCCCGCAAGACGCCCGCCCCGCCGTTCACGCTGACGCTACGGGGGTGAGCTCAGCCATCGCGCCAGCGGATTGCTGGTCGCGCATCAGCCAGACGTAGCCATCCTCGATCCCCGGCTCGGCGGGCGCGACAATCCCCTGCGCGACAACCGGCGCCTGTTCACTGAGGATGCGATACTGCGCCGCCTCGCCACTCCGCAGCATAGCAATCACCGTGCCCTGTGGCCTGGGGCCAGTCGTCGTCACCGTCCAGACGACGCCCCGCGCGACATCTACCAGCGCCGGAATCGTCCCAGTGAAGATGATGCGCCCCTTGTCGAGCACAGCCAACCGCTGGCAGGTCTGGGCGATGTCTTCGACGATATGCGTCGAGAGGATGACGATGCGCTCGCCGCCCAGGTCAACCAGCAGATTACGGAAGTGGATGCGCTCTTCAGGATCGAGTCCTGCGGTCGGTTCGTCTACAATCAGCAATCGGGGATCGTTGAGCAATGCCTGAGCGATGCCCACCCGTCGCTTCATCCCGCCGGAATACGTCTTCAGTTTACGCCCGGCCACATCGGCCAGCCCGACCGTCTCCAACAACTCGGCGACCCGCGCACGCCTGGCGCGCCCGTCGTTCAGCCCTTTGAGCACGGCAATATAGTCCAGGAACTCGCGCGCGTTGAGGTCGGGATAGACGCCCAACTCCTGCGGCAGATAGCCCAGCATGCGTTTGACCGCCGTGCGTCCCCGCTCAGTTGAGCAGTCTATACCATCCACCACAACCGACCCCGCGCTTGGCCGCAAGATGCCAGCGAGAATCCGCATCAGCGTCGTCTTGCCCGCGCCGTTTGGCCCCAGTAAGCCAAACATGCCATTCTCGATGGTCAGATCAACCCCGCTGAGCGCCCGCGCCTGGCCGCGATAGACCTTCGTGACGCCGCGCATCGTAATTACCATGTCTCTCTCTCCTCTTTCGTAGGTATCTCATGTATCTCAATGCTCGCCGCCAAGCAGCGATTCACTCCGCCCCAGCAAGAGCATCGTCAGGCCAAGCAGCGCCAGCGCGATCGCCAGCAGAATCAGCCGGTTGGCTAGCCAGTACGACGGAACGCCCGCCTCCTCCGTCAGGAACAGGTAGACACGCTCAAGCACACCATTTTGCAAGAACTGTGGTTTGAAAATAAACTGTGCGATCCAGACCATCCCCAACAGCGCGCCGCTCGCCGCACGGCTGCGCAGCAACAACGCCAGCGTCGCGCCCGCGCCGATGAACCAGAGGAGCGGCGCCAGCCAGAGCAGGATGCTTTCCCCGATGGAAAGCGACTGAAGGATCGCCAGCCAGTAGCCAGCGGCGGTGATGACCAACGCCGCGCCACCCGTACAGAGCGTCGTCCAGAGGATGATGAGCGCCAGGCGCAATCCGGCGGTGAAACGATAGGGTGTAGCAGCGGCCAGGTGTAGTTCGATGGCAGGATCACTACCAACCACAAACGCGGCAAGCAATCCGCCAATCAGCGGCAGGCCGTTTTCGAGGAGCGCCAGCAAGCCGCGCGCCGCCTGGAAACGCGCATCCGCAGGTGAGCCGCTGTTGTGCAGCGTCGCGTAGCCTACAATGAGGCTGAAACCCAGGTAGATCGCCGCAACGATCAGCGGCGCCAGCAGGTTGAGCGCGCCAAGGATGCGAAGCTCCTGGCCAATGCGCCGGAGAAATGCACTGTTCATCGTCTCTCTCCTTAGCGATGCGTCGTCTGCCAGCGCAGCAAACCCCACGTCGCGATGAGCGCCAGCGCCGCACAGCCCAGCAGCGCGCCCAGGCTTTCCCACCCCACCAGCGGACTCGTAGGCAGCCCATAGCCAGGTGGGAGTGTGAAAAGCCCGTCCTCAATGAGGCGTGTATCTGAGGTAAGCAGTGTGCCATTGAGGGTAGGGATGCCAAGCTTTGGATTGAGGAAGTTGCCCCAGAACCAGTAACCGATGAAGAGAAACTGATAGAGCAACGGCCAGATCACCGTCGTGCAAGCGATGGAAAACGCGCCGACGAAGCATACAGCTACCCCTGTCGTCGCCACGAACTCCACCAGCGCCAGCGGCAGCACGCTCACATCATGCCAATGCAGCATGATCACCAGGGCGCCCGCCAGATAGACCAGCAGGATCGGCAGCAAGGTCGCCAGCGTCGCGCCGACGTATTTGCCAAGCAGCCGTGTCGCCAGTGGCGCGGGTGTCACGCTGAGCAATTCATCCATGTGGGTTGCGCGGTCACGCGGGAAACGATCCGCCAGCAGCAATCCGGCGCCCAACGGGGAAAACTCAGCGATGAAGCTAGACCAGACGCTGATCGTCATCTTTGCGCTGGTGAGATTTGGATCGGACAGTAAGGAGTTGAACGTGCGCAGCGTAAAGAGGCCAAGCAGCGCGAAGATGATCCAGAGCGCATAACGCCGAAGCTGCATCCAGAACTCATAGCGCGCCGTTATTCCAAACGTGCGCAATGATGAGGCTGCGGGAGCCAACCTGAGCGACGACACGCCAGCCACCCCCAGTGATTGTGAAGACATCCCCATACAAACATGCTTCTTTCCTGTAGATTTTATTCTGCCCAACGCTCCTGGCGCGGCGTATAGGCAACCGCGATCAGCAGCAGAGCCATCGCGACGAGCAGCGTCAGCGGATTGGTCTGCCAAAAGAGATCAAGCGCCAGATGGACACCCAGCGCATGATCCAGCGCGATGATCTGCGCCAGCCAGAAGCTCAGCGCAGAGAACGCCGCCACCACCGGGCCAAGCAGCAACGAGAGCAACAGCGCGCCCATAGAAAGCAGCGCGGCTGGCCCCAGCCAGAGCGCCAGCGCCCCGCCAACGCTCTGCCCATGCAGCGCTGCCGCCAGCCAGGTCGCCCCCACGCCGAGCGTCAGGTCGAACCCTAGCACGAGCGCGACACGGCTCAACAGAAGCGCACGCGGCGAGACCGGCGCAGCCAGCGCAAGTTCAAGCGCGGGATCGGCCTCACGCCCATAGACAAACGCTGCTCCGGCGGCGGCGATTAGTGGGATGAAGACGGCAAGCGCCCTCATTCCTATCACGCCTTGCGTCAGCGCCGCAAAGAGCGCCAGTATCACGATACTGAGCGCCGATCCCAGCCAGACGCCACGATGAATAACACGCGCCTGAGCAATGAAAAACCTCCAGCCGCCAGCCGCCAGCGCCGTATTTGCACGCGAAGGCATGGCGACTGGCGCTTGCGTCTGGGTTGCTTCAGCATCGAGCTGCGCCCAGACGCCTTCGAGAAGGGCCAGCGAGGGCGGCGGAACATCGGCGCTGAGCGCGCGTGTCGCCTCGGCGATGGCCTGCCACTCGCGCGATTCCGCTTGCAGGTCGTCATATGGGCGAGAGCGGATAGGCCCATCATCGGGAGATGGCTGAGAGAATGGCTGCGACGGTTCAGGAATCTGATGGGTCATCATCGTCCCTCCTTTGTCAGATCGCCTTTGCCTGCGGATGTTATTGCGTCGGATGAGCCATCGCTCACAGTCGCCAGCAGCGCGCGCAACGCCTGGCGCGCATGATACAGGCGGCTCTTGATGGTGCCAACCGGCGTCTCAAGCGCCTCCGCCATCTCCTGGTATGTCAGGCCATGCACGAAGGCCAGCGTCAGCGCCTCGCGATGGATTGGCGCGAGCCGGTTGATTGCCGCCATCAGTTCATCGCGCGCAACGTTCGCCAGCGCGATCTCGGCGGGGTCGGCCTGCACGGCGGGCGCCGTAATTGTTTCAAGCGTTTTGTCCTCGATCAGGGACAAGCCACGCTGGCGCAGCGTATTGTGCGCCTGCCGACGCGCCACGCCGATCAGCCAGGTCAACGGCGACGAACGCCCCTCATAGCTGGCGGCGCTGCGCCAGACGGCCAGCAGCGTATCTTGCACTATCTCTTCGGCCAGCCCATGATCCGGTGTCAGCCGCAGCAGATAGCGCAGAAGCGCCTGGCCATAGCGCGTATACAGCGTCGTGAGCGCCTGCCGATCCCCTGCGCCTATCCGTTGGATAAGCAAGCGATCTGCCTGGGCGCGCTCATCAGCCTCACACTGCGCGTCCGACTCTATGGATGCGGGTTCAGCCATCCAGGCGTTCTCCCCATGCTGCTGTTGCACGCGAGCGTCGCAGGCGCCAGTTTGCTCGATCATCACCCTCGCCCGCGCTGCCGGTCGCATACGCCAACTCCCATCATGCTTTCCCTCGTCCCCGGCGCTTCCAACGTTTCCAAAGAGTGAGTAGCGGAAACGAGGGGAAATGTTCATAGGCGCCCCAAGAAACTGTCATTCCTGCGCTACAATTTCAATAAGCATCTATAACGTGTTCAAGATCATCAAGATCATAAGGAGTAGCCAACCATGCAACCAAGGCCAGCGGCGCTCGACGCCATGCAGGATGAGGCGCGCGTTGCGCTGGCCGCATGGGAACTCGATGCAGGCGCATGGCGCATCACCAGCTATGTCCCTGGCATGCAGGGCGCTATCCTCCGCCCCATCATCGCCATTAGCCAGGAGGGAAATCCTGACCGGCCCGACGCGCCGCGCTATCTGCTGCGCCGCCAGACGCCCGACCTCACCGAAGACGATCTCCACTTCCGCCAGGCGTTCATGCGCCATCTCGCCGACGCCGGATTGCCAGTCCCCACGCCGTTGCCCCGCCCCGATGGGCATACCTATGCCATCCTTGCCGAGGACGCGGCCAATGGCGTCTATGAACTGCAACGCTGGCTCCCTGGGCAGCCCTTCGAGACGGAAGGGCCAACCGCTAGCGCAGGTCTGAGCGAGGCCGCGCGTACGCTTGGCATGCTCCATCAAGCCTCGGCGGAGTTCTCCTGGGGTCAGCATCACTGGCCCGCAGAACGAGCGCCGCTGGCGCTGGCCCAGACCTATACTGATCTGATACACGCGGCAGCGGATGAGTCGTCGCTTGGCCAGCCAGTCTGCGATGGACTGCTCAGGCTGGCCGATGCCTGCGATGAACGCTGCGAGCTTGCCGCCGTGGCCCTCTCGCCACGCTTCCCCGCGCTCCACATCCACGGCGACTACCAGCCGCACCATCTCGCGTTTGCGCCTGACGCCAGCGGCCAAGTAACGGCTATCGTTGACTTCGACGCCGCCCACTGGGAGCAACGGCTGATCGAGCTTGCCTATAGCCTGCTGTTCTTTACCGGCGTGCGCTGGGAGCGCCCTGAGGGCGAAAAGTTCCAGCCGACCGGCGTGACGCCGCCACTGGTGGACGACGGGCTGGATGTCGTGCGGGCGCACAGCTTCCTGGCGGCGTATGGACAAGAGGCGCCGCCAGATGTTGGCGAGGCCGACGCGCTGGCCGATGCGCTGGCGTTGGTGTTTCCCATCGTCTTCGCCAACGGCGCGGGCGAAGATATGGTCTTCCACGCTGACTACGAGGGCGAGCTTGACGAAGAGGATGCGCTGGCGCGGCTGGCCTGGGCGGATCGCTTCTGGCTCTGGCTCGACCGGTACCGTGGTACTCTGGCTGAGGTATGGGCAGGCGCATAATGGTGATACTGAGAGGGCGCCAGGTGTGTGATAAAGTGACGGACGCCACACCACAGGGCGATCACCTGCGCCGTATAATGTAACGACAGTGGAGGCAGCCTTCGTGGCGTGCTGGTCACTTTCCCTTTTCCCACAGCGCGGGGAGGGGTCAGGGGTGGAGGCTGCCACGGCCAATTAGGCCCAACAATGGGTACATTGTCCACAGGTATGCTATACTGCGAGATGGCGCGAATGGTGAGAACGCTTGATGGCGCGCCAGGAATCAACAGGCGATCAGCTTGGGGAACGCTGAGAGCTTTTCATGAAGACAGAAACCGCTTGACATGCCGCGCGTAAAGCCCTACAGTAGCAGAGCGGAGTCAGCAGGTCACAACGGAGAGAGGCATGAGTCAGGAACTACCACCGACGCCGGATGTCATCGCCGATCGGTATGAAATCAAAGACCCGATTGGGCGCGGCGGCATGGCTACCATCTTCCGTGGCGTTGACCTGAAAATGGGACGCATCGTCGCAGTCAAGATTCTGCGCGAGATGTATAGTTCCGACCCCAAGTTCGTCACCCGCTTCCAGCGCGAGGCGCTGGCGGCCTCCACGCTGCAACACCCCAACATTGTCCAGGTGCTCGATTACGGCCAGAGCAACGAGAGTTACTTCATCGTCATGGAGTTCATTGACGGCATGGACTTACGCCGCTACCTCAAAAAGAGGGGTGTGCTGGACAACGACCGCGCCGTCGAGATCGCCCATGATGTAGCATTGGGGTTGGGGGCAGCCCATAGGCGCGGCATTGTTCACCGCGATGTCAAGCCGCAGAACATCATGCTCAACGACGAGGGGCTGGTCAAGCTGACTGACTTTGGCATCGCCAGCATGTATAAAGACGCCGAGGCTGAGCGGCTGACCACCACAGGCATGACGCTCGGCACCGTGCAATACTACGCGCCTGAGCAGGCCCAGGGCGAGATCGTCAAACCGGCGGCGGATGTGTATGCGTTGGGCATCGTGATGTATGAGATGCTGACCGGGCGCACGCCGTTCGATGGCGATACGCCGGTCGCCGTGGCGATGAAACACATCCAGGAGGAGCCGACGCCGCCCAGCGAGTACAACCCGCGCATCACTCCTGGGTTAGAGCGCATCATCCTTCGCTGTATGGCCAAAGACCCACGCGACCGCTACAAAGATGGAGATCGGCTGGCGCAGGCGCTCGAAAGCTACATGCGCGAGGCGGTACGCTCTCCTGGCTCAGGGCCAGCCGCGCGGGGCGGCGGCTTGGGTGTGCTTGGTCCTGTGTCCATGCCAGGGGCGCGCAGTATGCCAGGCGTGGTGGCTGGCCCTTCCGGCCCAAATCTGCGCTCCGGCCTAATCAGCGGCGTCAATGGCGCAACCATCCCCAGTGAGCCACGCATTGGTGGCTACCGCGCGGAGGGGCGAGGCGTGAAAATTGGGCCGCCATCGCTGCTCGATGATCCGACGACCTCCGATGAGCCAACCATTGAGGACTACGATGGTGGGTGGCGCCCCGACCGGCCATACGGCGGCTATCCGCCTCCGCCCTATCGCCCATCTGACGAAACGACCCCACGCGACGCCTATGGCGATGAGCGCAAGCGCCGCAACACTCCGCTGATCGCGCTGATCGTGGTCGCGGCGGTCGTCCTGCTTGGCCTGAGCGCCTTCTTGATCATAGCCGCTTCGGGTTTCAACCTCTTTGGCCCGCCAGCCACGAACACGCAGTTTGCTATCGTCCCATCTTTCTCCAACATGACGTGCGATCAGGCGCAGCAAAAAGGCGCGCAACAGGGGCTGAAGGTTGTCTGCCAGCATGTCACAAGCCAGAGTCCTGCGGGTACCATCATCGGCCAGCAGCCAGCAGCCAATACCCGCGTGCGCCTACCGGCCACTGTGACGGTGGATGTAAGCGATGGTCCGGGCAATGTCACTGTGCCGGATGTCGTTGGCGATGACTACGCCACAGCTTGCAACGTTCTCAGCACGCACAATCTGAAATGCGTTCCGGGAGGAACGATTGCCAGCTCGCTCCCTGCCGGTGAAGTAACTTCGATGAATCCCCCTGCCAACTCGTCTGTACCGGCAGGCACAACCGTTACACTGTACACCAGTTCTGGGCCATCTGCCACGCCGACGCCGACTGTGAGTCCGACACCGACGCCGACCACCACAGCCACCCCCACGCCGACGCCGACTGTGAGTCCGACGCCGACGAATACGCCCGACCCAACGCCCACCCCTTGATGGGTGGACACGACCGGATGTGGCGCGCTGCCTTAGAATAGGTAAGAGAGTCAGCCGTTCCAGAAAACCTATTCGAGCTACCTATGCCACATCCGCGTGTCTATTCAACTGAGGGAATCATCCTTCGCCGCACAGACTTCGGCGAGGCGGATCGCATCCTCACCATCTTTACGCCCGCCTATGGCAAGGTGCGCGCCATCGCCAAGGGTGTCCGCCGGACGACAAGCCGTCTGGCGGGCCACCTGGAGCCGTTCACGCGCACACAACTCTTGTTGGCCAGCGGACGCAACCTCGACATCGTGACCCAAGCCGAGGGACGCGAGCGGCTCGAAGCCTTACGCGGCGATGTGTGGCACGCGACGGGCGCGTGGTATGTCGCCGAATTGGTGGATCGCTTCCTCGAAGAGGATGATCCCCATCCGCGCTTTTACACCCTCTTCGCCGAGACGTTGCGGCGCATGGAGGCAGGCGCGCAGGCCCATGAAGAGACGCGAAGCTGGCTGGCGTTGCGCTTCTTTGAGCTGCGGTTGCTTGGCGAACTTGGCTACCGGCCCAACCTCCATCAGTGCGTCAACTGCGATACCCCATTGCGCCCGGAAGAGAACGGCTACAGTCCCGACCTGGGCGGCGCGCTCTGTCCCGCCTGCCTGCATCTTGGCGCGCGGCGCGTCTCGCTCAACGCGCTCAAAGTGCTGCGCCTGCTCCAAACCTCCGAATGGGAGGCGTTGCCCGCCATCCGCATCGAAGCTTCACTGCGTAATGAGATCGAGCCGCTGCTACGGGCAACGTTGCGCTATCATTTAGATCGAGACCTCAAATCGTGGAGTTTCCTAAACGATACCCATTAACCTGAGCGATAGATCAAGAAAGTAGCGGTAACCATGGCGCTCCCGGATGGTGTTATTTATATGGATCACGCGGCCACCACCCCAACCGATCCGGCGGTGGTCGAGCGGATGCTGCCGTACTTCAGTCAGTGGTTTGGCAACGCCAGCAGCGTCTATACCCTGGGACGCAAAAGCCTCGACGCGCTGGATGAGGCGCACGAGACCGTCGCCCGCGTCTTGCATTGTCGCCCTACCGAAATCGTCTTCACTGGCGGCGGCTCCGAGGCAGACAACCTGGCGATCAAGGGTGTCGCCTACGCCCAGCGTAAACGCGATCCCCAGCGCACCCATATCATCACCAGCGCCATCGAACACCACGCCATTCTGCATACTTGTGAGCGGCTGGCGCAGGAGGGCTTCACCGTCACCTCTCTGCCGGTGAATGGCGATGGGCTGGTCGCTCCGCCGGTGGTGGCCGAGGCGTTGGCAGAACATGCGGGCAAGGTGGCGCTCGTCACCATCATGTACGTCAACAATGAGGTGGGAACGATTCAGCCCATCGCGGAGATTGGCTCGCTCTGTCGGGCGCAACGCGTTCCCTTCCATACCGACGCCGTGCAGGCGGGCGCTCTGCTCGATCTGGATGTTGGCGCGCTCAACGTTGACCTGCTGACGCTCTCCGCCCATAAGTTTTACGGCCCTAAAGGCGTTGGCATTCTGTATGTGCGCCAGGGGACACGCATTCAGCCACAGGTGCTTGGCGGCTCGCAGGAGCGCAACCGCCGCGCCGGAACTGAAAACGTGCCGGGCGTGGTGGGCGCCGCTTTTGCCCTGGAGCGCGCCCACGCCGAACGCGCCAGCGAGAACGCGCGGCTCACTGCCTTGCGCGACATGCTGATCGCGGGCGTTCTGCGCATCCCCGAGACGCGCCTGACGGGGCATCCCACGCGGCGGCTTGCCAGCAGCGCCAGCTTCACACTGGCCGGTGTGGAGGGCGAATCGCTGCTGCTCAACCTCGATCTGATCGGCGTGGCGGCATCAAGCGGGAGCGCATGCTCATCCGGCTCGGTTGAGCCATCGCACGTGCTGACGGCGATGGGCATTCCGGCAAGCGCAGCGCGTGGGCATCTGCGGCTGACGCTTGGCCACAGCAGCACAGAAGAAGACGTGGACTTCGTGATAGCGCGCCTGCCTGAGATCGTGGAGCGGTTGCGGGCGCTTTCCACTCGCCCGGCTGTGGTGGGATAAGGGCCACCAGAAGCCAAGCTCAGCATTTAGCCTGGCTGCTAGCCATTCCTCCTGGTTTGTCCTGCCGCTCGTTGTTTGCGCCTGAAGTCTCGCGACTGCGCGGGCCTACCCCGTGGCGCGCCACCGGCTTTCAGAGGGGCGCTATGCGCAGGCAGAGGGCGTGAGGCGCCAGCCACATTGGGAGCCAGGGCAGGGTTTTTCACTGTGGTTGGCTTGCCCTGTTGCACGGACGCTTTGGCCTGCCCCACATGCGAGAGGCGATTGTGTAGCCAGAAGTAGCCGACGATCAGCGCCACCAGCACAATCACCGCCGGAATGGTGTACTGCTCGATCAGCCTGAGCGCGATGGTGTAGTTGTTACCAAGCGCGTCGCCCACACCCACCAGTACGCCACACCAGATCAGCGATCCGGCGAAGGTTGCCAGGAAGAACTTGCGCAACGGCATCTGTAGCACTCCGGCGGGGAACGAGGCGACCGTGCGGACGAATGGTGTGATGCGCGAGAGGAAAATCGCCACCGTCCCGGAGCGGGCGAACCATTGCTCAACGCTGGCGAAGCGATCTGTGTCCAGCCGCACGAAGCGCCCCCAACGCAGCACAGCGGTTCGCCCGCCAATCTTGCCAATCGCGTAGCCCAGGCTCGCGCCAATCAGGCTGCCCGCGACGGCCACCGCGACGAGGATATACGGCGAGATATGCCCCGCCGCCGCAAGCGATCCCGTCAGCAGCAAGACAAGTTCATTGGGCAGAGGAACACCGCAGCTTTCCGCCGCCAGCCACAGCAGCACGAAGCCATACACCGCCAGCGGCGGTATCATCCCCAGGCTATGCACAAACCCGATCAGCGTCGCCATCTCGTTCTCCCCGCCTGATCTAAACACCCTACATGCGTGCGCCTATCTACTCAAATACTCTACATGCTCTACATACTCTATGCCAGCCCTGCCAACGCCTGCCTGAAGTCATCGAGAATATCGGGCAAATCTTCGAGGCCAACCGAGACACGAATCAGGCTGTCTGTCACGCCGGAGACCGCGCGCGCCTCAGGCGTCAGCAGGCGATGCGAGATCGTCGCAGGATGCGAGATGAGCGTATCGGTGTCGCCCAGGCTGCCCGCGCGGAGCGCCAGCTTCACGCGGTCAATCACCTGGAAGGCCGCCGCTTTGCCGCCCTTCACCTCGAAGCTGAGCACGCCACCGTAGCCCACCATCACGCCGAATCGCTCGGTCGCCAGCGTATGCTGCGGATGATTGGGCAGCCCTGGATAGTTTACCCGCTCCACCCCAGGGTGTTCCACCAGGAAGCGCGCCAGACCCAGCGCATTGGCGCAGTGGCGCTCCATCCGCAGGTTGAGCGTTTTCAGGCCACGCAACATCAGCCATGCTTCAAGTGGCGCGGCGCACCCACCAACATCCACACAGATCACCTTTGCCCGATGAATCAGATCGTGCGAGCCAATCACCGCGCCCGCCAGTAGGTCGCCATGCCCACCGATATACTTCGTCGCGCTGTGGGCCACCAGATCGGCGCCATCCTCAAGCGGACGCGCCAGATACGGGCTGGCGAAGGTATTGTCAACGCCAAGCAGCGCGCCATGCTCGTGCGCGATCTGCGCCAGCGCCTTCAGATCGAGGACGGTGGTGAGGGGATTGCCAATTGTCTCAGCCCAGAGCAGCTTCGTCTGCGGGCGAATGGCGGCGCGCACGGCGTCGAGGTTTGTCATATCCACCAGGCTATGGGTGACGCCAAAACGCGGCAACGTGCGCGTCAACAGCGTGGCCGTGCCGCCATAGACTTTATCAGTGCAGAGGATGTGATCGCCAGCGCCCACCACAGCTGTCATCGCGGCATGAATGGCGCCCATGCCGGAGGCAAAGCTCACCGCCTCCTCGCCGCCTTCGAGATCGGCGATCACCTCGTGGAAGGCGTTCGTTGTGGGGTTGGTGGAGCGGCTGTAGGAGAAGCCCTCCTGTGCGCCCGCCGCGACGGCTGCCTGCTCTTCGGCGCTCTCAAAGGAGAAACTAGCTGTCTGGAACAACGGAAACACAATGGGCGATCCTTTTCCGGCGCTCCGATAGCGCGCCCCGTGGATCGCCCGTGTCGCAAAGCCGCGTTTCTTCCCATCGGCGCTTCGTTCGTGTTGTCCCTCGTGTTCGCTCACTGTCTCGCCCCTTTGCACGCTCCGGTCAACGTTCTGAATTCACTATATCATTATGAACAGATACGAGCGAATGGGCAAAGGGGGTATGCGAGGGGGAGGAGTGGGCGTCGCGTCGGCACTGAGCGCGGCGGGCGGTTGAAACCGTGCCTAGGGGCTACGCCACGAAGTCCGCCTGCGCGGACTCAGATGCCTCTACTGAGGACAGGTCAATCTCCCTCAGAGGCTGCTACGCCACAAAGTCCGCCTGCGCGGACTCAGATGCGCCGAGGTGATCGCTGCTGGCAAGCGAACCAACACGCCATGCGGCAGGCGCCAAACCGAGTAGCGCCGCCGTCCCGGGCGGCCCCGCGTCGTTGGCCTGGTCATGGCCTCGCCATCCGAGCGCGCGCATCAACGCGCGCATCGAGGCCAGCAGCCACGCAGATACCCATCTGTGTGACCGTGCCTTTGCCGAACGGGATCACACAGGGCAAACGATCTCCAGCCCGCGCCGTCCGCTCTTTAGGCGGCCTTTGTGGCGTAGCCCTTAGGCGCGGTTTCACCCGCCCCCTCCGCCCGCCCGCCGCCTATCCCGCCGACCTCACCAAACGCCAACACACAGCCATCCGCGATCCGTTCGGCCAGCGATCCCTCTTCCGCTGGGGGAGGGGCAGGGGAGGGGGCAATCACCCGCCCGCAGGCAGGAAGCCCGTCGTGCTTTCTGTGAAGGAGCCGCCCAGGATGCCCTTCGACGAGGCGCCGAGCCAGCGATCCAGCACGGTGGCGTAGACCGAACGGAAATCCGTGGTGAACTTCAGGTTGCCATACGGATCGAGATTGTTCAGGTCGGCTGGCTCGCCATACGTCGTACCGCCCATCACCTGATCGCCAAAGACAAACAGCGGAGCCGCCGTGCCGTGATCGGTGCCGCCGCTGGCGTTCTCTTCCACCCGGCGTCCAAACTCCGACCACGTCATGATCACCACGTTGTGCGAGGCGTTGTGCGCAACCAGATCATTGTAGAACGCAGAGATTGCCTCAGCCAGCTCTTGCAGCAGCATTGGCTGTGAGTGTTCCTGATCGGCGTGCGAATCGTAGCCGCCCTGGGTCACATAGCCCACGCGTAGCCCCAGGTTCTGCACAATCGCCTCGGCCAACACCTGCAAGCCCTTCGCCAGCCCCGTATCAGGATACGTGACGCCGGGTTTATAGGCTGAGGCGGCCACCGCAAGCTGCTTCGAGCCGCTCACCGCGTTCTGCGCCGTCGCGTCGAGCAGGGCCGCGTAGGGCGCCGACTGCGGATAGGTGTTATAGAGCTTCAGGAGCGCCTGGATGCGCGCCTCCGCCGCAGAGATAGGTGCGGTGGGATCGCCTTCTAGCCGGTAGCTTTGCGCCGACTGCACCACCGGCACTGGCGCATTGATCGCCTGCAACGCCATCGGCAACGTCTGGCCGACGGCAAGGGACTGGAAGGGGTGGCCCTGGTTGTCCACCAGTCCGGCGACGTACTTGCCGAGCCAGCCCGATGCGCCCTGGCCGTTCAGGTCGAGCGTCTGCCAGATGTCCATCGAGGCGAAGTGCGACAGGTTGGGGTTAGGGTAGCCCACTCCTTCGACGATTGCCATCTTCTTCGCCGTCCACAGCGGTTGCAGCGCCTTCAGCGACGGCGCCATCCCGATGCGGTCATTCAGAGTGATGAGCTGGCTGTGGGGAATCGCCAACGTGGGGCGCGCCTGATAGTAGGCGCTGTCGGTGTAGGGCACGATGGTATTCAGACCGTCGTTGCCACCCGCCATCTGCACCACAATCAGGATGGTGTTTTGTTGCTGCTGCGCCCAGGTTGAGCCATCGTGTGCGGCGTTGCGCGCCGCCTGCACCGCGCGCGCGAAAATTGACGGCATGATCATGCCCGCGCTCACCGAGAGCAGGCCATCGCGGATCATCGCCCGCCGTGTCAGTTGGATTGGCATCGTGTTTCCCCAGCTTTCTCAATTCATCTGGTATTCAGGAAGTGACAGCATCAAATAAAGCGCCTCGCGCACATACGCGGTCTTCAGGGTACCCCCGCCCACCAGCGCCAGCGTTGTGCCGTCGTCCACTACGCCTCCGTCGCCGTTCGTCAGTGTGCTGAGCAACTGCGCCTGGCGGTCGGGGGTGATCTGGTTGTCCAACAGTAGCGTAGTGAAATACTTCAAGACATCCTGCGCGGAACGCAGGTTCTGTGCGTTGATCGTCTGTTGGATCAGCGAGGCGCTGACCGCCGCCTGAGAGACTTGCTGACTGCCGACGGTCTTGCCGTTGTTCTGCGCGACATAGGCGCGGAGCGGCGCGCCTGTCATCCAGCCCACCACCAGGTTATTTAGGTTGACGCGCGTAATCCACGCCTGGGTCGAGACCCAATTGCTGCTATAAGCATCGCCTACCCAGCCTGCCACGTTCGGCGGATCGAAGAGAATCTGCCCCATACTGGCCATCGCGCGCGCCATGTACTCTAGCGCCAGCGTCGGTGTGGGAATGCCCAGCGCCCGCACGACACCTACCACATACTCTGCCGGACTCTTCACCCGCGCACGATACGCCTTCTGGCTGAAGAACTCAGGCGAAGTGAACATCGCCTTGACCATCGCGGCAATGCTGTGGTTGCTGCTGTAGTAGGCATCAATCATTGGCTTGAGGACGGGATCACTGGCTGAAACCCCATCGTACACGAAGAAGTTCCACATGCGCCAGGCGATATGACCCCCCGTTGTGGGATGCGAACACACCAACCGTACAACGTCGTTTAGCCCAAGCTGGCCCGTCTCACCCAGATACGTCACGGTTCCATCGTAATGGTGGGAAGGAATGAAGACACTGGTATCCTGTCCCCTGGGCACCGTCCAGCCGGTCAGGGCCAGCGCGCCGTTATGCACGTCGTCCTGCGTATAGGTGTTAATGCCCATCGTGAAGAGTTCCATCAGTTCCCGCGCATAGTTCTCGTTGGGGTTTCTGCCGGTAGACGCATGGCCATCAAGCCAGTAGAGCATCGCAGGATCCGTGCTGATGGCCAGGATCAGATCATCGAAGCGGCCCAGCGCCTTTGAACGCAGCAACTCGTTTTGGTTGATCATCCAACCCAGGCGGCCCTTGCCGCCAAGTTTCGTGACGCTGCTGGTCAGCACGCCATGCCAGAAGAGCGTCATCTTCTCTTCAAACGGGCGCGCCGTGTAGATCATGCGTGTCAGAAACCAGGTGAACAAATCGGCAACCTTCGCAAAGCTGTTGCCAAGCGCGTTGAGTTTCTGTTCGAGCGCGCTGTTGTCAATGTTCCCATAGTTGAGCAAACGGTCAATCGAGCCGGAAACGCCCGCGCTGAGATAGGTGTTCAGGTCGCTTGGCGAGGGGCCGAACCCTGCTCGCCGTAACAGGTGGTTGATCTGCCACTCGTTGCTGGATGAAAGGTTCAGCGGCGCGGATGGAGCGGTATGGTGGAGCAGTTGGGGCAGTGCGAAGCCAATCCCTGCGCCTGCCGCGCCCACCGCCACGGCGCCAGCCGCCGCTCCGATCACCACAGACCGCCGCGAGATGCCCGGCTTTGGCTCGCCTGTCTCCGGCGCAGGAAGCGCGCTGCCCCGGCGTATCACCTGGGTCGTGTCTGTCGAATACGGATCATAGTTCTCATAGTTCGCGGTCGCCTGGCCGCTTTGCGCCGCCAGGTAACTTTGTTGGGGTGTCGGCGTTTGCGGCGCAGGCATACGCGCCGTTCGGTTTCCCGCGTTCCCAGGGCGAGGTGGAATGGGAGGATATGGTGGTTGTTGAGCGTTTGTCATGTTCCTGATACGCCTCCATTATCGCCTGTGCTGGCAGCCGCCTTCGCCTTTTTTGCCTTTCCTGCGCATTGCGCATGTGGTCTGTGTCTGTGGTCGGGCGCAAATGCGGGCCATCATGTTGTTCAGGCATACGCTCTGATAAGAGCTTCACCCCCTATGGTATCCTCTCTTCCTTAGCGCACGCTGAGGAGCGCGTTAGGGCATGCTCAGGAAACATGCTCAGGATATATTGGCTCACTCAGTTCATCAGGAAGTCAGGTGAGAACAAGAGCAGATAGAGCATCTCGCGCACGCTCTGCGCTTCCAGATAGGGGCCTTCCGCCAGCCTGAGGGGCTGCGTGAAACGCGAGTCGCTATGCGTATTGGGAGTTTCCTTGAGTGTGGAAGCCAGGAACGCGCGCCGATCAATGCTGATATAGCCATCTATGAGCGCCTTGCTGAAGTAGTCAACCAGATCCCAGCCGGAGCGTATGCGTGCCCCTGTGACGATACGCTGGATGAACGAGTCGTGCGCGTCCCCCTGCGACGCATATCCGGCGGCCGTCCCAAATGGATTGGGGGCGCTCGTGGTAATGTTGTTGACCAGCGTGTTGATGAAGTTGGCGCGCGCCATCCATGCCTGGGTGGAAACCCATGCGCCGCTGGTCTTGTCGCCAGGCCATCCGGCCACGTTCGGTGGATCAAAGAGGCTTTGCCCCATGCCATCCATTGCCCGCGCCATCGCGATCAGTTCCGATTTCCCTGGCGCTACGCCCATCCCTCGCAGCGCGCTCACCACGAACTCCGCCGGACTCTTGACCCGCGCACGGTAGGTATGGGGATCGTAAAAAGCGGGCGAGGCCAGCAGCGCACGCATGACCGCTTCGATGCTGTGGTTACTGTGGTAGTAGGCGTCAACCAACGGCTTGAGATCGTCGTCGGTGAACGTATCGGAGACAAAGAACGCCCACAGATGCGACGCCAGGTGTTTGCCTGTCGCCGGATGCGCGCAGACGAGCCGCACGACATCGTTCACGCCCAGATGGCCGGTATGCCCCAGGAAGGTGACGACCCCATCGTAATGGTTTTTCGCAATGTAGCTCGATTTGAGACCGATCACCGTCCAGCCGGTCAGGGCCAGCGCGCCATAGTGGACATCCTTCTGGGTATAGTTGCCAATGCCCATCGTGAAGAGTTCCATCAGTTCCCGCGCGTAGTTCTCGTTGGGGTTAGCGCCTGTAGACGAGTGACCGTCCAGCCAGTAAAGCATGATGGGATCAATAGTCATCGCGTAGATCAGGTCGTCGAAGCGCCCAAGCGCATATTTACGGATCGTTTCGTTCTGCTGGATAACCAGTGGCATCTGATTGCTATAGCCTAATTTGCGATAGCTGCCCGTCAGTAATCCATGCCAGAAGAGCGTCATTTTCTCCTGGAGCGGGCGTTTGCTATAGGTCATGCGCGCCAGAAACCACGGAGCCAACTGCGCAGCGTCGGAGAGGTTGAGGGCTAGAGCCTGCTCCAGCCCGGTCATGTCCTCAGGAATTGCGGCGTAATTGATAAGCTGCTCGGTGGTTTGCGCCAGCCCCTGCTTGCGATATGTCTCCAGCTCGCCGGGGATCAATCCAAAGCCAACGCGCCGGAGTAAATGGGCGATGCGCTGGTCATCGTCAATAAATGGCGGCGCCAGCGGGCGCCCACTGACATCAGGCGAGAACGCAAACGGGCGGCGCGAGGTGAGCGCGGAGCGCAGGCTGGCGTCCGCAGCGATCACTCCCGTAGCGATTCCTGCGGCGACGGCGCCGGTCACCCCCAGGCCCACCATGACCTGCCGACGGGTATAGCGTTGTGGCAGCCGCCACCCTTCCGGCAGATGCGCCAGCCTAGCCATTGTTCGCGCAATCCCACGACGCAGGCGCGCGCGCTGCGCCGCGTGCGCCTGTTGTTTTACCTGGCGGCGATTGTGCTGCGCGAGTTTGCCGTTCACAGCCGCCTCGAACGCGGCCATTTCTTCCGGCGAAAGCTCTGGGCGATGGCGCGCCAGCGCCTGATTGCGGGGCCGTGAAGAGGAAGTATCCGCAGGATCGGGGAAGATACGATACGCTGGGTCATAGCGGGGATCGTAGTTCCCCTTTTGACCAGCGCCCGTCGCCACATGCGGCGGAAGCAGCGAATTCCACCTCTGCGCGTCTGCGCCCGGCTGGGCCGCGCTTTCAAGATGTTTCTTCTTCCTGAGCATAGTGGCTTTCCTCCTCAGAACATGATTACTCCATACATGGCTGTGTTGAGAAGCGTGGTGAGAAAACAATGAGAAAATGGTCTTTGATGATCTTACGGCACAGCATACCACAGTGTCACATCCCTGTCGCGTGGGGCGCCAGATCAGTATAGCCCATTTGCTTCGACTGAGCGGTGTTCACCAGAAGGGATAAGGAAGCGAAGAGGCTCTGCGACGGTGTATAATGAGGTACGCAGAAAGGAGATGTGCAATGGAAACAGACACGGCCAGTTCAGGAATCGCTACGGCGCCATGCCCATCGCTTGATCTCGACATAATTCGTTCGCGGGTAGTACGCCAGAAGCAGGCAGTTCTATGAGTGAGCGTGATCCCCTGATCCTCCTGAGCGAAATGTGGACAGCATCGAACAATTTGCCCACGCTCAAACAACAGCTTCAAGAGGCTGTTCAGCAGATGGCAACCGAATCGCAGGATACTCCCTCTCAGAGTGATACATTGGAGCAGCTCCGTGAGCCAGAACAGCAATAATCCTCCTGTTGAAGCAACACTGGTCAGCCGCAGCCTTGCTGAGACGCATCGGCTGGGCGCGCTGCTTGGCGAACTGCTCGTCTCTGGCGATGTCATCCTCTTACAGGGCGCGCTAGGCGCTGGCAAAACCGCCTTCACCCAGGGGATCGCGCGTGGCCTGGGAGTTACCTCCACCGTCAACAGCCCCACCTTCACCATCCTCAAAGAATACGTCGGGCGGCTGTCGCTCTACCATTTCGATCTCTATCGCATCGAGACGCCTGAAGAAGTGAGCGCGCTTGGCTTCGAGGACTACTTTGGCGGCGATGGCGTGAGTGTGGTAGAGTGGGCTGAGCGGGGCGAATACGCCGATGGGGCGCATGGCGCTGCCTCACCCTGGCCCGCGAGCTGGCTGCACATCCGCTTCTCCATGCCTGGCGCAAAGGGCAGCGGCGGACGTGAACTGCGCGAGTTACACTGCTCGGCGCATGGCGCACGGGGTATGGCGCTGCTCGCTGCTTTTGCGCAGGCGGCGCTATCTGTCACTCCAAACCAAATTTCCTCAGGAGCCACACCGACGCCCACATCCAAACGTCCCCAGAAGGAGCGCGCGCATGCTGCTGGCGATTGACACCTCCACCAGCCTCGCCACCGTCGCGCTTGTGGCGTATCCACCAGCAGCCGCCGCCGACGCCATGCTCTCCATTCAGCAGCGCCTGCTTGTTGAGCATACCTGGGAGGTGGGCCAGAGGCATAGCGTCGAACTGCTTCAGCGCATCGAATGGCTGCTCCGCACGCAGAACGCCGACATGGCGCAGATAACGGCGCTGGCTGTGGCGACCGGCCCCGGCTCGTTCAATGGCGTGCGTGTCGCCGTGACAACCGCGAAATCGCTTGGCTTTGCGCTTGGCGTACCCGTCTCAGCGCATCCCACACTCGACATAATCGCCTGGGGCGCATACGCCACACTACCCGCGCAGGAACCCGTCTGGTCGCTGCTCGACGCAGGACGTGGCGAAGTCTACGCCGCGCGTTATATTTCTTATAGAGACGCTAACATACTCGGCATAAGCGCATGGGGGCCAACGCCTGTTCTCATGCCCACCGCTGAAGGGCAGCCAGGCGAAGGCGCCGACGCCCAGGCGCGCTATCAGGTAATGGCTCCTGAGCGGCTGGTGGAGGCGTTGGCGCGCGAGTCAACCGAGACGTTGCTCTGTGGCGAGTGGCGACCCGACACGCGAGCAGCGATTGAGGCTGCGCTTGCCGTTCAGGGCGTACAGGCGCGCTTCGATGCGACCCCACGGCGCGCATGGAGCCTGGCGCAACTGGCATTGGCGCGGCTGGCGACAGGGCAAGGCGCGCTCAACACAACCGAAGACCTGGCCGCGCTCGAACCGCTGTATTTGCGGCGACCGGCCATCACCACCAGCGCGAAGCCGACGCTCGACCAGCGTATGCAGCGCATACAGCAACCGGAACAGCAAGAACACGAAGAAGGGACCACGCATGCGTTACGTGGTTGATCGGATGACGCTTGGCGACATCCCACGGGTTGTCGAGATCGAGAAACTGGCGTATCCGACACCCTGGCCACCCAGCGCCTATCGCGGCGAACTACAAGAGAAGCGCACAGCGCACTATATCGTTGTGCGCGACACGCGCCTGAACGAACTGGTCATGGCGCAACCGGCGAATAAGGAATCACCGCCCCGGCGTCCCTTCCCGTTCTCCTGGCTGCCGCATCGCTCGCAACAGGTCACGCCCGACGCTGCCACGATTGTTGGCTTCGCGGGCCTCTGGCTGATGGTGGATGAGGCGCATATCACTACCATCGCGGCGCATCCTGCCTATCGGGGACGCGGCGTTGGCGAGTTGATGCTCTCGTCGCTGATCGGCATCGCCTACACCATCCACGCCGCCCGCGTGACGCTCGAGGTGCGTGTTTCCAATACTATTGCACAGAACCTCTATCGCAAATATGGCTTCAAGCAAGAAGGCCGCCGCCGCCGCTATTACAGCGATAACAACGAGGACGCCTACATCATGACCACCGATGATATTGATACCCCCGCCTACGCCGAGCGTTTCTCGCAGTTGCGCGCGAAGCTGCTGGCGCGGCTTGAGGCGGACAACTCGCCTGCGGTGATAGGGTAAGGCCGGGCAAGTTATGCGGATTCTTGCAATTGAAAGCTCCTGTGACGAGACGGGCGCTGCCATCATCGAGGACGGGCGCATCATTCGTGCGAACGTGGTCGCCTCGCAGGCAAGCGTCCATGCGCGCTATGGCGGCGTGGTGCCTGAGGTGGCCTCGCGCCAGCAGGTGAGCGCGCTCATCCCCACGCTCGATATGGCGTTTGCCGAGGCCGGGATTGGCTGGGAGCAGATTGACGCCATCGCGGCGACATATGGGCCGGGGCTGGCCGGTTCGCTGTTGGTCGGCCTGACGGCGGGCAAAACCATGGCGATGGCGCGCGGCCTACCCTTCCTAGGCGTCAACCATCTCGAAGCGCACATCTACGCCAACTGGCTACGCACAGAAGCGGTTAGCGATGCGCCTCCGACGGATGTCGATCACGAGGTATGGCCAGGCGACCCGCAGTTTCCGCTGCTGGCGCTGGTGATCTCCGGCGCGCATACCGAACTTGTCTCGATTCCTCACCACGGACGCTATGAACTGCTGGGGCAGACGCGCGACGATGCGGCAGGCGAGGCGTTTGATAAAGTCTCGCGGCTGCTGGGGCTGGGCTATCCGGGCGGCCCGGCCATTGAGCGCGCCGCCCGCCAGCGCGACCCTGCGCAGCCCAATCCTTATCGCCTGCCGCGCGCCTGGCTGAAGGACAGCTACGATTTCAGCTTCAGCGGCCTGAAGACGGCGACGCTTGAGATAGTAAAGGGCGCTTTGAATGCAGGCGCCAGTCAGACGAAGGCCAGCGCAAAAACAAAGGGGAGTCGCTACCGCCGCGCTGGCGAATCGGCTGAGGGCGCGGCGGCGCTGAGCATCCCCGATCTGGCGGCGGCTTTTCAGGAAGCTGTAGTGGATGTGCTGGCGACGAAGACAACCCAGGCAGCGCGGACACTTGGCGTGCGCCAGGTGTTGCTGGCGGGCGGTGTGGCGGCCAATCTGGCGCTACGTGAACGGCTGACAGCAGAGCTTACGCCATTGGGGATTGCTCTGCGTTTTCCGCCAGTGGCGCTCTGCACCGACAACGCGGCGATGATTGGCGCGGCGGCGTACTTTCATCTGCGGCTGGGTGAGCGCAACGGCTTCGACCTCGACGTGCGCCCCGGCCTGCAACTCCCATTCGCGGGGTAAGATGATGGTGTAGCGTTATAGCGGCGTGCGGCAGAGCGAGCGGCAGAGAGCGGCGGGCGGGTAAACCCGCGCCTAGAGGCTACGCCACAAAGGCCACCTGCGTGGCCTCGTCTCAGCCGAAGATGGTCGCTGCAAGGTAATGTTGTAGCATGCCGAGCAGCAGAGCCAAGCGAGTACCGCCGCTGTCCCTGGCGGCGTGTGACCTGACGGGATGGCGTCTGGCATGCCAGTACGCACTCATTCTGAATTGACATTGATTGAGTGTTGTAGCGCCACGATGGAGAATATACAGCCAGTCAGCCAGGAGGAACACCTATGGAGCGCGACGAACTGCCCGGCGATGGCGAGAGCCGTGATACGTTGCTGCGGCGACTGAAGGAGTCGGCCACCACCACGTCGCTGACGCTGATGAGCATTGTGCAGGGGGTGGCGCTGGCTGATCTAGCGGGCGTCGTCTTCGCGAGCTATACCCATTTCTCGCCGACGCAATGGTTGCTCGTCGTCCCCACATTTCTGCTGCTGATCGCCGCGTGGAACCAGGTCAGTATAGATACGCTCTCCTGGGTGCAGGTTCCCGATATGTTTTACGCTATCATCCCATTCATCGTCGGCGCGTTCGAGCTTTTCCTCAACCATTCGATACGGACGAATGAGCAGGCATGGTTGATAGGTGTCGCCGTGCTGGTGGCGCTCTCGACGCTGGCGATTGGCCTCACCAATCGCAACGCTGGCTTCCATGCGGAGAACGCCAGCCTATTCGCCTATCTCCGACCCATGCGGAAGTCGGGGCAGCGATTCAATATCATCGGGGCCGCCATCTTGCTGCTCTTGGCGCTGGCCAGCGCGCTCGGCGCCTTCGCCTGGATTGATGGTGTGATGCGCCTACCAGGCGCCACCAGTTTCGTTGCGGCAATGATCGTAACACTCTTCCTGCTGGAGTTCATCCGGCGTCACCTGTACTACTGGCGGGTCGTGGTTGCCTATGCGGAAGCCAAGCCTGCCCCGGCGAAAGCCAGAAAGCATCTCTGAACAGGGCAAACGTGAGATCATCCAGGATAGGGATGGCGCTCCAGGTATTGCCACACCGTGAAATAACCTGATACACTGCCTTGCAGAGAGGGAGTGGCCTGCGTGCGAGCAGACCTGGCATGTGCTCGATGAAAAAGGTTCACTCCGTGTGTCTGGAAACCACCTAATAGGCGAGGGAGCGGCGCAATGAATCCGTCTGAACAATCGGAGCAAGAGAAACCCGTCAGCAATCGCCCCATCCATCCCTGGGTCGCGGCTGGCAAGGGCAAGATTCGCTTTGGCGTGGCGCAAGTCACCACGATGGACGACTGGCCCGCCTATCTGGAGGTCGTGCGGGCGGCGGAAGAGCTAGGCTTCGATTCGTATTGGACGTATGATCACCCTGTCTTTGGATTTGACTGCTGGACAACCCTGAGCGCGGTTGCGGCGGTGACAAGCCGAATACGCTTGGGCACGATGACCACCTGCGTCTACTATCGCAATCCCGCGCTGCTCGCCCGCATGGCCGCCGATGTGGATCGCATCAGCAATGGGCGGCTGATCCTGGGTCTGGGCATCGGTGACGATACCCATGAGTTCGAGCAGCTAGGGATCGCGGCGCCGCCAGTCTCTGAACGCCTTCAAGGGCTGGAGGATGCGATTCACATCATCGAGGGGCTTTGGCGCAACCCAACCTTCACCTACCACGGCAAGCAGTTTCACGTAGATGGAGCGAGCGCCGCGCCCGGCCCGCAACAGTCGCATGTACCGCTGATGATCGCTGGCGGCGGCGAGCGGGTGACGCTACGCCAGGTCGCGCAGTACGGCGATGTCTCCAATATGGCGGCGAGCGCGCTGGCCGGGAACGCCTTTACCCTCGAAGATGTGCAGCGCAAATATGATGCGCTCAAGCGCCACTGCGAGGCGATAGGCCGCCCTTACGACGCGATCCTGCGCTCGTTCCTGAACCTGACCACCATCCTGGCGCCAACCCATGCCCAGGCGGAAGCCAAAGCCGCGACGATGCCGCCGCCACTGCGCGAACTCTTCCGCACCAGCACGCTGATCGCGACTCCTGACGAAGC
The DNA here is from genome assembly GCA_021324535.1 of Pseudomonadota bacterium. GTDB lineage: Bacteria > Chloroflexota > Ktedonobacteria > Ktedonobacterales > JADMIN01 > JAJPIU01. The sequence continues at coordinate 28,265 of JAJPIU010000240.1, read as the reverse complement.
TATCGAGCACTATCGCCGCCTGGTTGCGGTAGGAGCACAATATTTCATGACCTCGCTCTGGGGCCACGACCTGGAGACCGTGCATCTGCTCGCGGAGCGGGTGATACCTGCGCTCAACGAGGTCGCCACTGCCCCCATCGCTGCGCCGACCAGGCGAAGTTTTTGGCCGTTTGGTCGGCGCTAGGCCAACCCAAGCCAACGCGCCATTACTGCAAACAGCATTTGCCAGTGGTATGAAACAGGGGCGACAGGCGTTCAGCGCCGACCGAAGGCGGCAGTCAACTCGACCTCGGCATATTGCATGTCGGGGGCCAGGCGCGTCTCGTAACGCGCCTGCGCCACGAGCGATTGCCACTGCTCAGCGCTGGCCAGGCCCGCGCGCTCAATGAGGGGCGCCACCCGTTCAAGAATAGCCAGGTAATCCGCCAGCATGAGTTGACCCGCTCTGGTCGCACGCTGCGCCCCGCTACGCAGGCGAACCTGGCGTATCTGGACATCGCGCAGACGCGCCTGCGTGAGATACGATTGGAGGAACGCGCCGGAGCCGGGATGGATACCACGCGCCTGCGCCAGCGTGGTAAATCGCTGGGTCAGCGCGTTGAGCGCGACGTTTGTGCTACGTACCTGCCCAAAGTCGCGCACTTCGATCCAGCCACCCGGTTGCGTGACACGCGCCATCTGGCTCACTACCTGTGGCCACTGATCCGTTGGGATAAACGATGAACAGGCGCGGGCCATCACGAAACTGAACGCGCCATCAGGAAACGCGAAGGGTTGCAAGGCGTCGCCAGTGACAAACGTGCAATTCTCCGGCATGATGTCAGTGCCTTCGGCGAGCGAGGCATCCAGAAGGTTGCGGTTGAGATCAAAGCCCACCACGTTCGCCTGTGGAAAGCGGCGCGCCATATCGCGCGCCCAACGTCCCGTGCCACAGGCGACATCGAGAATGTCGCCTATTCCCCGGATCGGCGCGGAATAATCGCCGTTAAAGGCAAGGCGAAACATATAGTGCTGGAAATCGAGGCGGCTGGTCTCTGCCTCACTTTCGCCGTAGAGATAATTATCCGGCGCCGTTGGCTCGTTGGTCACTGGGCTGCGTCGCCAACGCCTGAAGAACCACGACATGAATCGCTCCATCTCCTAAAATCGTCTTCCGCTCATCTCGGACTCTCGGCATTCTCCAGAATAGTATACATGAGATGTCAAGTGGCAGGCCGCTTGCTGATCTTTCTCCAATCACCCGGTGTGGCGCAGCCCTTAGGCGCCGTTTCAACCGCCCACCATCCATCTCGTCAGGCAAGACACGCCGCCCAGGAGCGCGACGCTTCGGCGGAAGCTGTCCACACACAAAAAAAGCCCCCTTCCCGTGTGGGGAAGGGGATGAATGAGGGGACAGGGGGTGAGGTTACTCTCTGATGCGCCGTGCGGGCAGCGGGCGCACCAGCGGGTTTGGCTCCTCCATGGCGTCGCCCTGTTTGCGTGGCACACGCTGGCGCACCAGGAACGACGGCGCGCGGGCGACATCCTGCATGGGCATGTTGATGTCTTCGCCGAAGCGATTGTAGAACGATAGCTCGAAGTTTGGCGTCTCGCCAAGCGCGCCGTGTGGGCAGACCTCTACGCAGTCGCCGCAGAAGATGCAGCGGTCGAGCGCGAAGTCCCAGCGCACCAGCTCGCGTTCAGCCATCATCAGCGAGCCGGTCGGGCAGACCTGCACGCACGCTCCACACGACACACAGTCGGTCGCGTGGAGCGAGACGTTGAACGGTGTCGAGACAATCGTATCGAAGCCCTTGCCAAACATGCCGTAACAGTTCGGGCCAATCACATCATGGCAAACGCGCACACACTGCGTGCAGTTGATGCACTTGTTGGGGTCACGTAGGATGAAGCTGTGCGACATATCAAATTCATAGTCATGATAGTCGGTCGGCTCGCCGTCGTGGAAACGGTTATCCGTCAGACCATACTCGATGCTATGCTTTTGCAGGTCGCATTGTCCCGCTGCCGGACAGGCGCATTGCAGACAGCGCCCTGCCTCGCGTTTTGCTTGCTCAGGCGTGTAGCCAAGTTCGATCAGGCGGAAGTTGCGCTTGCGCTCCTCATAGGGCAGCATGGGCATCTTCACCTTCGGCTCAACTGGCTTGTAGGGCACGATGTCGAAGAGGTCGGGCTTGGCCTCCTCGGCCTCGATGCGCTTCGAGACGGCGGCCATATCCTCGCCGCGCAGGTAGGCGTCAATCGCGCGGGCGGCCAGCTTGGCCTGACCGATGCCCTGGATGATCGTCGCAGCGCCCAGCACGGCGTCGCCAGCGGCGAAGACACCCTTGCGCTTCGTCATGAAGTTGTAGGGATCGGTCTCAATGGTCGTGCGCTTCGTCCAGTATTCATCGGGCAACACCGAGCGGTCGCACTTCTGACCATACGCCGGAATCACCGTGTCGCACTCGATGACATACTCACTGCCTTCGATGGGCACGGGGCGTCGGCGGCCTGAAGAGTCCGGCTCACCAAGCTTCATGCGCTGGAACTCGATGCCGGTCAGTTCACCCTTATCGTTGATCTTCAAGCTGCTGGCCGAGGCGAAGAGTTGGAGGTCAGTGCCCTCGCTCTGGCCGTCCTCTACCTCCTCAAAAGTGGCGGTCATCTCCTGGCGTCCGCGGCGGTAGACCGTATGTACCTTCGCGCCCAGGCGAAGCGAGGTGCGCGTGCAGTCGAACGTCGTGAAGCCGCCGCCCAACACGACCACCTCGCGCGTATCGTCCACTGGAACCGGCAGGCCCTGCGTCTTATCCATCAGATAGGTAATGGCGTTGACGACCCCCGGATTATCCTCGCCGGGCAAGCCAAGCTCGTTGGATGTCCAGCAGCCAATCGCCAGGAACACGGCATCGAAGCCCTCGTTGAAGAGGTCGTCAATCGTGAAGTCCACGCCCAACTTGACATTGTATTGCGCGTCCACGCCGAGCTTCCAGACGCTCTCCAACTCGCGATCCATCATGTTCTTTGGCAGGCGATACTCAGGGATGCCGTAGCGTAGCATGCCGCCGGGCTGAGGCATCATATCGAAGACCTTGCAATAGTGGCCCTTCAAGGCAAGGTAATACGCCGCCGTCAGTCCAGCCGGGCCAGCGCCCACAATGGCGACCTTCTTGCCGGTCGGCGCTTCCTGCGGCCATGGGGTCGGCGGGTCTTCTATACACTGCTCGGCGGCAAAGCCGTGCATGCGGCAGATGGCGATCTCTTCCTCCACCAGCCCACGCCGACAGACCTCCTGGCAGGGCGCCGGGCAGGTCAGGCCGAGAATATAGGGGAAGGGCAGCACCTCTTTGACCAGACGCGCCGCCTCACGGTTCTGCCCTTGGGCGATCAGTTCAAGATAGCCAGGGATGTCAATATGCGTGGGGCAGCCGATCTGGCAGGGCGGCTGGCAGTAGGCGTTGTGATCCGAGAGGATCATCTCAAGATTGGTGCGGCGAATGTGCGTTAGCCGGTCGGACTTCGTGCGCACCACCATGCCCGGCGTGGCAGCGGTGTTGCACGAGGGCGCCGGGCGGTCAAACCCCTCGATCTCAACCAGACACATGCGACAGGCAGAGGTCGGCTCCAGCTTGTCGTCGTTGCAGAGGTTGGGAATATCGAGGATACCGTTCTCCTCGGCGACGCTCAGCAGTGTCTGCCCCTCATATGCCTGCATCGTGCGACCATCAATCGTCACCGTGAAGGTGGGCTGGCCGTACTCATTCCGCTGAGACGAATCGCTGCCCGGCGTGGGCGCCACGCCGGAAGCAGTGGGGCGAACTGTAATAGCCATTGTTTTCCTCTTGCTCTTGCTCTAGCCTCAGAACGTTAAAGTACGTGCTTTGTATTGAAGCGATGCGCGCGTACCGGCTGGCAGGTTCCTGTGGGACACTTCCCCGCCAGGTGCGCCGCAAAATCGTCGCCAAAATAGCGCATCGCCGAGACGACCGGATGGATCGCATGTACGCCATAGCCGCAGAGTGAGCCATCGGGCACATAGTGGGAGAACTCTTCCAGTAGCTTCAAGTCGTCGGGCTGACCCAGGCTGCTCACCAGCCCTTGCAGTGTCCCCGCGATGCGCTTGACCCCCACCCGACACGGCACGCACTTCCCGCAGGTTTCTTCGCTCAGGTAGTCGCTGCGCTCCATCGCCCAGCGTACCATGCAGGCGTCAACCGGCAAGACCTCGATCATACCAGAGCCAACCATTGCGTCGGCCTGCGCCAGCGGATCAAAGTCGAACGGCGTATCGAGCGCCGAGAGCGGCAGCACGCCGCCCTCCATCCCGCCGACGACCACGCCGCGCGCGTTGTTTTCGTTGGCGTCAATCCCCGCCTGTTGCAACGCCTGACGGACGCTTGCGCCAAAGGGAATCTCGATGAGTTGCGCGCCGCCTGGGCCAATCACTGTCAGCAGCTTTGTCCCCGTTGTTGCGCGTGAGCCGCTCTGGCGGAAGGCGCCCGCACCGTGCGAGATGATAGCGGGAAGGTTGGCAAGCGTCTCCACGTTCTGCACAGCGGTCGGCTGATCGTAGAGGCCCTGCATGGCGGGATATGGCGGACGCTGCTGCGCCTTCATCGGGCGACCCTTGATGATCTCGATCAGCGTGCTTTCCTCGCCACCCATGAAGCTGCGATCCACCCCAACGACTGTGACTGCCAGCGAGAACGCCGTCCCCATAATGTTGCGCCCGATCAGGTTTGCCTCAAGGGCGTCGGCGACCGCTTTTTGCGCTGAAGCAGCCGCCTCAGTGCGCGCGCTACGCACATACAAAAACGCTTCACTGACGCCTGCCGCGTAGGAAGCCAACGCCAGTCCTTCCAGCGCAAGATGCGGATTCTGTTCGAGCAGGGTTGCGCTGATCAGTGAGCGGGCGTCAGCGTCGTAAGCATTGCAGATGAGATAGCGCATGGTTGAGCGCCCGCTGGCTACCAGCGCCAGTTTGTCGCCGGTGGGATAGCCTGCGCCACCGCGTCCACGCAGGCCGGAAGTACGAATCTCCTCAATCACCTGCGTGGGTGAGAGTTCCCGCAATGCGCGCCGAAGAGCGTCGTAGCCGCCCTGTCTGCGGTAATCATCAAGCGTAAACGGGACGGCGCTGGCCTTGCCCTCGCCGGTGAGTCCCATCGCCTGAAGCAGAGGCGTGGGAGCATGTTGTGTCTGCTGTGTCTGCTGCATGTCAGGCGGTCGGTCCTCTCCGATGGTTGATATTGCCATATTTCGAGCGTGTAGACGGCGACGGGCCACGCTCCACCTGGTCGTCGCGCAGCACGCCCGCCATCACTGGCTTGGCCGGGGCGAAGTGCGGGCTGGCTGTGATGATACCAAAGATGTCGCTGATGTCTACGCCGCGCCGTTCGACCACGCGCCACGCTACCTGAAGCGGCATCCCACCATACGCCTGCATCAGCTTATCCAGCGTGTCCGTCAAGTCCCAGGCGTCGAGTGAGGCCGCGTCGAGGATGTCATCCGCCAGGGTGAGGTCAACCGGTTGTTCGAGTTGAACCTTCGTTGGCGTCTCCACTGGCGGCGAGAACGGGCGATTGGGGTAGGGCGCCATATATTCGGACATACGCGGCGTGTAGAACCCGGCGACTGAGGTGGGCGAGAAGTACGGGCGACGGCGGAAGCGATGCGTCGGGCGCGCGTCAATGGTGATGGCGCGCGGCGGGCAGACCTTCTCACAGAGCAGGCACGCCTCGCACTTCAAGTTGAAGGGTGTGTCCTGCCCCTCCTCGGTGAGCAACTGGATCAGGCCCCGGCTGCGCTCCGGCAGTTGGCGCTTCTCATAGGGATAGAGCCGCGTCTGCTTGGGGCGTGTCATATGGCTGAGGGTCAACCCCAGCCCCTGGAGGATTCCACGCATGCGCTCTTACTCCTCACCCTTGATCTTTAAGCCTTGTTTCTCAATCTTCTCGCGCAGCTTCAGCAGCCCCTCGATCAACGCCTCGGGGCGCGGTGGGCAGCCAGGCACATAGACATCCACCGGCACCAACGTGTCCACGCCTTGCACAGTGTAGTAGCTGTCGTAGAACTCGCCGCCCGATGTGGCGCACTGGCCCATCGAGATCACCCACTTGGGGTCGGCCATCTGCTCATACAACCGCACGAGGCGTGGCCCCATCTTCGTCGAGACGGTTCCCGCGACGATCATGAGGTCGGCCTGACGTGGGCTAGAGCGGAACACCTCGGAGCCGAACCGCGCCATATCATAGTGGCTCTGGCCGGCGGCCATCATCTCGATGGCGCAGCAAGCCAGCCCATAGCCAAGCGGCCAGATGGATCGGCTACGAATATAGTTTTGCGCCCAGGTGATCATGTCGGCAAGGCTTGTCAGCGCCACCCCTGGCTCTTGCTGGCCGGGAATGTATTCCGCAGGTGTGCGCGCCGCCATTGGCAGGGCGATCCCACGGCGTGATGTATTGGCATTTGTGCTCATAACTATTGCTGCTTCCTTTGGCGCTCCATACGGCTGGCGCGCGTTGCGCGTGGCGGGCTGTGTGAGCGCGTGTCACAAAGTTCCCATTGATCTATTGTAGCACGCGCCGTACCTACCTGCGCGTCGTCTTGCAGCCCGCTCTCACTACGCCGCCAGTTTATAGTATACCTGATGGCGTCCGAAAACAACCTTACAGTACCTTACACAGTGGGTCTCCGGCGCCGCTGGTAGGTACGCAAGTACCATGCGCGGCGGCAAATTGCCGGTTGGGATGAGTGAGCATGCTAGAATAAGGGTCAGTTCGGGCATGTCTGGGGGGCGTGTCTGGCTAACCTTATCTGGAGGCTCCACATCTGGAGGCTCCGCCGTCTGCTCTCCAGGCGGCCCAGGTGGCGAAACCTTGAGGCGCGGGGTTATCCACCCGTCGCCCGCCACAACTAATCGGGAACGAGGGTGAGGAAGAGGATATGGCGAAGATATTCCGGCTGGCTGTGCTAGCGATCCTTTTGGGCGGCGGTGTAGCGCTCTGGGCAGGGCTGACGCCCGCGCTGACGAGCGCGGGGCAGACGAACGGTCTCCCGCTCAGCCCGTTTCGCGCGCAGACCGCCCTGGCGTGTGGCCTTGGCGCGGCGCCGACGATGATGGCAAATAACATCGCCGCGCTTGCCTTCCCCTTCAACGGCAACTATGTCCAGGAGCAGATCGCGGGCATCTTCGCTTACGATTTTCCCGTCAACCAGCCCATTACGTTTACCGAAAACTTCAGCCGTGTGCCGTTCGCGCCAAGCCCCTCATCGTTTCAATGGCAATGGAACTTCGGCGATGGCTCGGCGACGGCCAGCGGCGTGAAAGTAACACATACCTTCACCCAGACGGGAACCTACACCGTCGAATCAGATACCTACGATCAGACCGCAGGGCAATATTCTCCCTTCGATAACGCGCAGATCCACATCGTCGCTGCTTCCATCCCCAATCCGCCTGTCGCTAAGGCCAGGGCGCTCACTCCCACGGAGATCCTCGCCAACCAGAGCATCACCTTCGACGCCAGCGGCTCGCATGCGGTTGTCGGTTCGCAACTAACCTACACCTGGAACTTCGGTGACAACACCAGCGCCACCGGAGAGCGTGTCACACACCAGTTCGTTGTCTCAGGGGTAGGCGTGGCGACGCTGATCGTCACCGATGCGCGCGGCGCGAAAAGCACAGCGTCGGTCAACATCGCTGTTGGCGGCCCCGGCGCCACCATTCACGCCGATGCGACCAGCGCCCATACCAACACCGCCGTCGGCTTCACCGCCGCCGAGCCTGCGCTGCCAAACGGCCCACAAGGCGCGGCAAAGCTCCTCAGTGTGACATGGGATTTCGGCGATGGCACGGCGCCGCTGATCACACAGACGCCAAGCGCTTCGCACTCCTTCGCAAGGGCAGGAAAGTATCGCATCGCCGTTCAGTTTGTCAATACGGATAGCTCGGTCTATGTGGCGGCGCTCACAGTGCAAGTCACCCTCGCTCCCGTGGTCAAGGTATCGAGCAGCAGCGCAGGTGGATCACATTGGTGGCTGGTGATTGGCGGCGCGCTGGTGTTGCTGGTGGTGATCGCCGTTTCAGTCTATTTGTGGCTGGCGCAGCAACGTCGCCAGCGGTTGGCGCTCGCCCAACAGCGTGTCCGCGCCCGTCCTGGCGGGACGCGCCGCAATCCGCAGGGACAATACGGAAGGCCCAACCCAGGTAGTGGGAATATGGGCGCGTCGCGCGGAAACACGGCCATGCGCCAGGGAACGCCAACGCCAGCGGCTCGTCGTCTTGCGCCTGATGCGCCGCCACGCTCGTCTGGCAACCAATCACCACAATCGGGACAATTGGGCCAGTATGGGCGGCGCGCTCCCATGTCAGGCGCGCCAAACGCGTATCCCACACGCGGCCAGGGCGCGCAACAGAGCGTGACCGGCAGGCAAAGTTTGCCCCGCAGACCGGGCATGTCTGGCGGCGCAGGAAGCAGCGGGAATAGGGACATGCGTCCACCTGGGCCTGATCGCTCTGGAGCACGGCAAGCCCCACGCCGCAGCCTGTATGACTATCGCGAAGAAGATTGAACAGCCTGCCAGATCATGACATACGCCTGCTCTCTTCGCCTTATCTCCCCTTCCCATCGATGGGAAGGGGTCTGGGGTTAAGTTCTCTGTGGCGCCTGTAGCTGCCCCCAAATAATGGCCGTCACTGCCATCGTTCCCAGTCCGGCGATGAGGAGGGCGATGCGGGGCGAGGTCGCCTGAATCAGCGTCCCACCGACTGTGTAGGTGATCAGGAGCGCAAGATAGGGCGCGCTATAGGCGACGCCAAAGATGCGCCCCAGCAACGCGGGCGGCGTGGTCTGTTGCAACAGCGTATCGTTGGTGATGTTCTGGAATCCGTTGCCGATCCCCACCACAACCTCTGCGGCGACGGCGAGGCCAAGCGTTGGCGAAAGAGCACAGAGCGCCGTTCCCAGACCCATCACCGTGACACCTATCAGCAGATTAATCTGGGTGGTCAGGCGACGGCTCACGAGTATCAGCAGCAGCGGCGCCGCGATCATGCCAGCGCCATAGCCCGCCAGCAGCGCGCCGTACCCTACCGGGCCACCATGCAATGTGCGCTGCGCCAGGAAAACCAGCGCCACGTTGTCCAGCGCGACAAAGAGCGTCGCCAGAAACAGGCCAAGCGCCACGGCGCGCGGTACGGCAGTATGGATGACAAAAGCCAAACCCTGGCGAAGCTCGGCCCCAAGGCGAGAGAAGCGCCCATTCTTCTGCAAGGGACGCTCAGCGAGTTCGCGTGCGGGCGCCTTCGTGGGGAGCGAAAGGAGCAGCGCAGCCGCCAACACGAAGCTCATGGCGTCGGCCAGCAACGCTCCGCGCAGGCCGCTGATGGCAAGCAATGCGGCGCCCGCCACTGGCCCAGCGGCTCGACTGATATTGAGTCCCAACCGCAGCAGCGCGTTGGCGTCGCTTAGCTCAGCGGGAGCCACAATCACGGGCAGCGCGCTCTGACCAACCGGCAGGAAACACACTTCCAGCAGCGAGACCGCCCCAACGAGGATGAGCGTAATGGTGAATGGAGTGGTGGCCAGCGCAAGCACACCTACCAGGATCGCCTGCCCAAGGTTACAGGCCAGAGCCAGGCGCCGTGGCGCGATACGGTCGGCCAGCGCGCCCGCCAGGGGACTGAGCAGCCAGGGAATAGTCTGCGCGAGGAAGAGTGCGCTCACTGCGAACGGCGCATTGGGCTGGCGCGCGGCGTACAGTGTCAGCGCCATCAGCGCGATATAGTCGCCCAAGACCGAGATGGAGCGAGCGGCCCAGAGCGCATAGTACGACCGGGGATACCTCTTGCCCCACTGCCGCGCTGCCCATATTCGTAGCGCCGACATACTCGTTGTCCATCCCAGGTGTCTATCAGAGACGCGCCGCCCTGGAGCGCGGCGCTACGCAACGTGCGCGGCCATGCAGGAGGGTCGGGAGTAACGCAGGGCGCCTCTAAGTGCGCGTAAAGGGACGCCTGCGCGGCCTGTTCACATCATGGGCTAGAGAAGTAGGCGCTGGCGACGATCTTTCTGGCAGGCTGCATAGGCCAAAGGATCAGGCGCAAGATCAGGCGCCAAATGCGCCGTGGCGACCCTCACCGGAGGCGAAGCGGCTTGCCCCCGCGCGCCCGCCCGCATCGAGCGACCGCTGGCCCTGGCGAAACTCGTTGGCAAGCGCCTCCGCGAAGGGGAAATCGCTTTGCTCATAGGCGGAAAGGCGGTCGTTGAGCAGGCATTCATACGGGAAGCGCGCGATCTCGCCTGCCAGCGTTTCGGCTGCGGCGCGCGCCTGCCCCTTGGGAACAACGCGGTTGGCAAGCCCCATCGCCAGCGCCTCCTGTGCGCCCACCGCTCGCCCCGTCAGGATCAGATCGAGCGCGCGACTCAGGCCAATCAATCGGGGCAGGCGCACAGTTCCTCCATCGATCAGTGGCACGCCCCACCGGCGACAGAAAACGCCAACGACCGCGTCTTCTTCCATCACACGTAGATCGCACCACAGCGCAAGCTCCAACCCACCCGCCACAGCGTAGCCCGCAATGGAGGCGATCACCGGCTTGCCGAGCAGCATGCGTGTCGGCCCCATCGGCCCGTCGCCATCCGGCTCCACGCGGTTGCCCTCGCTCGTCGCGAAGGCTTTGAGATCGGCTCCCGCGCAGAAGTGACCTCCTGCGCCCGCCAGCACACCCACGCGCGCATCGGGATCACGCTCGAATACGCGAAAGGCGTCTGCAAGCTCCTCTGCGGTCTGGCGGTCAACGGCGTTGCGTACTTCCGGGCGGTTGATGATAACCGTCGTCACTGGGCCGTTACGTTCAATCTGTACCGGCATAGCTGCTTTCTCTCTTTCACAGAATGTGAGATGCGCCACTTTTCAACCACTACGAGGTAGTGTACGCTGGAACGGACGTTGATCGGAATAGACGACGATCACCGTTGCATGGAGGAAGGACAAGGAAACAATGCGAATCAATGTGCAGGCGCGTGGACTCTGGCGCGCGTTGTTGCTGGCCTGTCTTTTAGCCAGTATCGTTCTCGCCGGCTGCTCTTCGGCGGGCGGCTCACCCGCCAGCGGTGGCGGCGCTGGCGCGACAAGCGCCCTCGCAACCGCTGCGCCGACGTTTACGCCTACCCCGCAGGCCACCGTCTCGCCAGCGCAGGTGGCGCAAGCCTGCGGCACTAACAACTTTGGCAACCCGCAGGGAACCTTTTACCAACTGGGCGATCTGTACATCGCCGTCACCCCAACCGGCCTGACCTATCCCTCGCGCAAGCTGCCAGACGGCACGCCACTGAAGCCGTTCAAGCTCAACTCGCTTAATGATCCTGGCTTGAGCCAGCAGCTTCCCGTAACGCCCCTGGTCAATCCGTATCTTAGCTCCGGCTACTTCGTAGACGTCTGCGACGCCGCTTCCACGACTCACCATATTGAGGGCGTCGCGGTACAGATCGCTAGCTTCACCCCCTACACAGGCGATCTGAACTCCTGGCAGCTCTGCGACGGCTGGTACACAAATGGTCAGCTTGGCGGTGGCGGTTGCGGGGGTGCTTTCACCGCTCAGGAGTATCTCAAAGCGACGTTTAGCCCAACCGCAGGCGCGGGAACGAGCATTCCCGCGACGTTTCTTCGGGCAGGGACAGGCGCCAATGGTCAGCAGGCAACTCCACTGCCGCTTAGCTTGCAGCCAGCCAATGAACTCTTTATGAATGTCGCGATTGCCCCGCCCACCGTCGCAGGCTACTATCAGTTCGCCTTTAGCGTTAAGGTGGACGGCGCCAACTCGCCGTTCGTCACCGATCCTGAAATCTTCCTCATTGACCCTCAGGCGCACAAGTGGTCGGGCGCGGCCTGCCAGGCGCCGGCAATGAAATCACAGATTCCCAGCGATGGCGGCTACTACATCTGCCCAGAGTAGACATCCAGCAAGTCAGGAGAAGAGCACGTTGGCGTAGGCGGCGTCGAGCGGGAATGAGACTGGGGCGCTTGCCAGCGTGACCGCATCTCCTGGCCCATATGCTCGCAACGTCCAGTCGGCTCCTTCCTCCTGGCGCTGGTACACCTCTATCGCCGCCTGCTCTGACGCCACAAGCACATATTCTTGCAGCGAGGGACATTCGCGATAGTACCCAAACTTTTCGCCGCGATCATACTCCTGCGTGCTAGGCGAGAGGACTTCAAACACCACGCGCGGCGCGGTCAGTATATCCGTCCGACCGCGTTCGCGTGGTTCACAACTGATGGAGAGATCCGGGTAGACGTAGCGCATCGCACTCAGCCGCACACGCGCATCCGAGTTGTAGACGCGGCACGGGCCTTCCTGCATACGCTGATGGAGCAGACTGAGCAGATTCACGCAAATCGTCGAGAGATCCAGCGTGCCACCCGCAAGCGCATACGCCTGTCCATCCACGTATTCATGCCGGACGGGGCTGTTGCGATCCAGCCGCAAATATTCCTTAGGGGTGGTATAGATTGGTTGTGGAAGCGCCATATGAACCCTCGCTTTCGCGGCAAAGCGCCGGAATGGCCTGGCCTGGCTTCGCCATACGTATTGCTATACGGTCATGATAGCACATGGCGGCGGGGATGCGATGTGGCGCAATGTGGTAAGGTGGCAAGGAGAGACAGATCGGCGCATGTTTGGGTATGCCGGTGTGGCGCCGAAAACGCGCAAAGACAACTGAGGCGATCTGTCTGCTCTCAATCCGGTCGTTGTCTGCTTCATCCATCAGAATCGGAGACACCTGTGTATCCACAATCCACCCCGCCTACACAACATCATGTCTGGCTGCCCATCATGCTGATCGCGCTGGTGCTTCCCTTCCTTCTCGCTTTGTTTTATTTCAATTTGGCGGCCAACGCCTTTCAGCGGCTGGGGCTGTCGCCAAACGGCGCGCTGCTCGTGCTGGTTGGCTCGCTGATCGGCAGCATGATCAATATCCCGATCACCCGCCGCAAGATCGTCATCACCGACCCGCGCGCCGCCACCATGCCCGATTTCCTGCGGATGGCGCTGCCCATCATCCATTATTATCCGCCCGCCACGCAGGACGAGGTGATTGCTATCAATGTCGGCGGCGCGCTCGTACCCATCTCCTTCTCGATCTACCTGATCCACACGCTGAGCGACCTGCCCGAAGCCATGCTTGCCCTGCTCGATGCGCTGGTGGCAACCGTCGTAGTGATCGTAATCACCAAACTGCTGGCGCGCCCCGTCCCTGGCGTGGGCATCACACTTCCCAGCTTTGTCGCGCCGATCATTGCCGCACTGACGGCCTTCCTGACAGTGCATTTCTTTGGTGGGGGCATTGGCGCGCTGGCGCCCGTGGCCTACATCGCGGGCGCGCTCGGTACGCTGATCGGCGCCGATCTCTTGAACCTTCCGCTGGTCTTGCAGGGCGGTCTGTTGAACGCCGGGCCACAACGGCTCTGGGGCGTCGGCCCCAACGGCGAGCTGCGTGTTCCGCCGCGCATCCTCAGCATCGGCGGCGCGGGCGTCTTCGATGGCATCTTCCTGACGGCGGTGATCGCACCGCTGCTGGCCTCGCTGGTTCCCGTCTCGCTGGTGGCGCATTAACGCCTGTACCATGAGAAGATAGGCAAGGAGGCGGAAGCATGAGCCAGCAGTCACAGCGGCCAGCCACACGACCCATTCAACGCTGGCTGACTTGGGCGCTCTTGCCAGTCGGGACAACGCTTGGCGCAGCAGTTGGGCTTGCGCTCGATGCCCCCCTCTACGCCGGGCTGCTGCGTGTGTTCAGCCTGCTCAACAGCGAAGACGCCATCCTCACGCTGGCAGTGGTTGGTTCGTTCGGCGTCTATATCATCTGCATCGCGCTGGGGCAGGGGTTGGCGCTGGTGATTGCGCTGCTGACGACGCACGCCAGGCAAGCCGGACGTGGGTGGCGCTGGACGCTGGTCAGCCTGCTTTCGGCGCTCAGCGTCATCCCGTTGTATATTTTTGAGGGGCAACCCCCTTTTGCGGTGCTCTCGCTGGCGCAGCCAGGGGCGCCGCCACTAATCAACACGCTGCTGCTGTTCGTCTCGCTGGCTATCGTTTCGGCGATCATTGGGATCGTTGTCGGCGCGGCGCAGGCGCTCACACTGCGTGACCTGCGCCAATGGGCGGGGCGTGGATGGTGGCGCTGGCTGGCGCTCAGCGCGCTGGGCTGGGGGATCGCCTGGCCAGCGGGGTTACTCCTGGGCGCTCTCTCTTCGTTCTCTCTAGGTGTGATCTTCTGCTGGACGGCGCAGACCATCGTGACAGGCTACGCGATCAGCCGCGCGCTGGCCAGAGTCTCAAGTAAGCATGTGGTATCTCACCTGGGGTCTCCTCTCTTTTCTAAGGCTGGGTAATCAGCAAATTGTTGAAGGCCGCCTCGTACTTGTTGCTAAACAGCCCTACCTTGCCTGAGGTAAATGTTGCGTCATACACGGTTCCAACCAATGTGTTGTTCACATAGCACGTGTAGGTTGATCCTCGCACGACCACCTTCAGCGTGTTGTTGACATCATTTCCCTGATTGATCGCTTCGTTCGCAGTATAGCCGTGAAGCTTAGTGGCATTGCTCCCATTTACCTTGTAAAACACCCACTCGCCCAGACTATCAATGCCGAAGTCATAGTGTTCAAAGACATTGTTCGGGGCGGCAATACGCAGACTCAGCCCAAAAGGATAATCGTCGAAGCCGTTAACCTCTTTGACATCCACCGAGACGGTATAATTTGGCCCAGGATCACCGGCTGGCGCAAAACAAATATAATTGTTCTCGATGTGATAGCTACCATTTGCGAAAAAGCAATAGCCGCCAAGCACCAGCCAGTAGTGTGTGTTGGAGGTCAGCGGATCCTGGAAGAAGACCGTGCCACTGGGAGTCGCGGTCGGCTGCGGCGTGTTATGCCCCCTGGTGTAAGTTGGTAAACCCTGGGACAAAGCCGTTTCTGAGGGCAAATACACCCAGCACAGTGACGATCAGTAAAACCAGGATCGCGATGACGCTGCCTATGATAATTGGCGTCGAAGCGCGTCTGCGTGGCGGTTGTGGCGACTGCTGTGGCTGATACATCAGCGGATAGCCCGGCGGCGCGTAGTTTGGCGGCTGGGAATAGACAGGCGCCACGGGTGTAAAGTACACAGGCGCAGGTTGCTGTGGATACCCATAGCCACCCATAGGCGGATACTGCGCCTGCTGCGGATACGCTGCGTTCGGTGACATGGCCGGTTGCGGTAGTGCTATCCATTGCTGCTGTGGTTGTTGGGATTGCCCATATCCCCCTGCTGCTAATGGCATGATGTGTGTTTGCTGGCCGTGTGGCGTTTGAAACTGTTGGGATGCTTGTCCCTGCTGCGAAAGCGCTGTCTCGGCATAGGGGGATGGGCGCTGGGGAAGCTCAAGGTCGCTGCCAGCTGGCGCGTTGGCTACGGGAGGCGTCAGCGGGGCGCCACAGGATGGACATTGGGTAAAGTCATTATGCGGAAGCGTACGCCCGCAGTTTGGACAAAACATCGCAGAGCCTTTCTTGTTGCGCCGTTGTTCTAAACCCTGGCGTTATCTGTACAGAAATTTGCCTTTGCCTGCTACTCATACGCTGGAAGATCAGTTTTATGTTATAACGGAGAGCAGAAGGGTCTCACATGCCTCTACCCGCATGCAGGCATTGTACAGTATGGAGGCAAAGATGCACGCGCCGCAAGCAGCCAATTCACTTCGTTTGTATGCCAATCTATGGAGACATGCCCTGGCCATCACGCTGATGGTGGCCGATATTGCCTTTGGGTTCTGGTGTCTCCAAACAAGTCGCGACCTTGTGGTGTTTGGCTATGCTGTCCTGATCGTCTGCTGCCCGCTGCTGGCGTTCTACCTGGCGCTATTTGTCGTGCGCGGCGTGCTGCGCTATCCTGTGCTGGCGATTGACTCGCGCGAGTGGTGCGGCTGGGCGTCGCCGTTTAGCGCGCCCCAGGTCATCGCCTGGCCCGACATTGCAGCGGTCGGCGTCACTCGCCAGAAGGGCCGAAGCATGTATCGGCTTGCCGTCTATCTGAAAACTCCCAATCGCACGCCCTCACAGCGCATGGTCGGCCAAAATCCCGCAAGCCCAGGCATTACCTTCCCGCTGAACGAGCTCTTCCTGGGTCTCTCTCCAAAGGACGGCGAGGCGCTGCTGAACAGCATCTACGCGCGCTTCCGCAATGAATTCGAGCGGTATGGCGTGCAGGTTGTTCCGCCTGAGCAGCATGGCGACGCGCAGTGATTGTCTGGCGCGTGGTACGACGCTCAGCCTATGGGGCGTAGCCGCGCCACCAGCACGGGCGGAATCTCGTGGAAGTTCACCCAACTGAGCGGACGCGCCGACGACGCCTCTGGTGGAAAGGTCGGCTCTTCCAGGCCATCTAGCGCGAAACCCGCCCGGAAACATGCGCCCAATAGCTCGCTCAGCGGGCGGTGAAAGTAGTAGTGCGGCTCCGGCTGGCCCAATATGCCCAGGCCACGCGCCGCCTGGGGCTGACTGTAGCGTGCAATCCGCACTGAATATACCGTGCGTATCTCCCCTGAGACATCCTCTTCCTCGATGGCAAGCCGGAATGTTCCTGAATTGAAGCACGGATGCGCCTGCGAAAAGACAAAGCGCCCATCAGGCTTGAGCAGCCGCCGCACGGCGCGCAGCAGTGGCTCGATGGTCGTCATATCCATAAACGCCATCCCACAATAGGCGGCGTCGAACGAAGCTCCGTCTCCCAGCGCCACAAGTTGCGCCTCATCGGTAGCGTCGGCCACATGATAGCTGACACGTTCGGCGTAGGGCTGGCCTACGGTGCGCGCCTGCGCTCGCTCAACGAATGTAGGGCTGAAGTCGCTCGCCATCACCTGCGCGCCAAGCGACGCCATACGGCGCGAGAAAACGCCGTTGCCGCACGCCGCCTCGAAGACTCGCTCGCCGGGCTGGAGGTTCAACAGGCGCTCGGTGGCAGGCCCGATGAGCCGCAGTTGGAAGTCATTGCCTTCTCCCATCTGCTCATCCCAAAACGCCGCGTTGCCCTCCCAGATCGTCTGTGTCTCCCCTGTCAGGTCGGTAAAGGCGACGCTTGCGCCTCCGCTTTGTGTCTTTTCGCTCACCTCGTTGTCCTGCTTTCTCTGTGATCCTCTGATACTGTGTCGCTATGGCTGGGTGATCAGCAGGTTGTTAAAGACCGCTTTGTACTGATCGCTGAACAGGCCGACCTTGCCGGATGTGTACGAGGAATCGTGTATGATTCCCAGGAGCGTATTATTCACATAGCAGGTGAAGGTTGACCCCTGTACGACGACCTTCAACGTATTGGTCGCGTTCAAGCCCGTTTTGATCGCCGAGTTCGTGGTAAAGTCGTGAAGCCGGGTGGCGTTGCTCCCCTGCACCTTGAAAAACGCCCAATCGCCCCGCGTATCAATGCCAAAATCATAGTGCAAGGGAACGTTGTTATTATCGGAAATACGCATGCTCAGCCCAAAGGGGTAATTGTCGGAGCCGCTGATCTCCTTTACCGACACCGAGACCGTGTAGTTCGGATCGGGGTTTGTGCTGGTGGGCGCATAACAAATGAAGTTGTTCTCGATGAGATACCCCCCATCTGAGAAAAAGCAGTGGGTGCTGTCCACCAGCCAGCCATGTGTGTTGGAGGTCAACGCATCCTGAAAGAAGGTCTTGACGCTGGGGGGCGCTGTGGGCTGCGGCGTGCTAGTTCCCTGGTGTGTGGTGGTTCCCGTACTGAAAGTGCGGCTGATGGCAGGTACGACCAACACGGCGACAATCAGTAGAACCAGGATCGCGCCGACGCTGCCAATGATGATTGGAGCGGGGCTGCGTCTGCGCGGCGGCTGGGGCGGCGGAAACCCTGGCTGATATGGCTGCTGTTGTGGATAGCCCGGCTGTGGCGCATAGCCAGGCGCAGGGGGCGCGTAGCCCGGCTGCTGCTGGTAGGCAGGCATGGTTTGCCCATAGCCGCCCTGGGCCTGAGGCGCTTGCGGCGTTTGCGGCGTTTGCGCCGCGTAGCCAGGGGGCATCGGCGGCGTCAGTGGAGTGGAGGGCGCAACCGCTGGCGGCGTGGTGGGCGTTGAGGGCATCGGAGCCGCCTGTTGTGGATAGCCATACCCGCCAGCCGGTGGATATTGGGGCTGTGGAGGATACGCTGCGCCCGATGGCATAGCCGGTTGCGGTTGTTGCGGCTGTTGTTGCATGGGCCATTGCTGCTGACCATAGCCGCCCGCCGCTGGAGGAGCGCCTGCCGGTTGTGGTGTGTGCGGCGCTTGTGGCGGCTGATTATAGGCGGCAGGTGCGACCTGTGGCGCCTGAGGAGGAGTGGATGTCGCCAGCACACGCGCAGCGGGATCGGAGACGCTGGTGGGAACGCCAACCCCTGGCGTTGGCGTTTGCCCTTGCTGCGAAAGCACCGTCTCGGCGTCCTGCGACGGACGTTCGGGCAGTCCGATCTGACCACCGGATGGTGTGCTCGCGGGAACGGGCGGCGTCAGTGGCGTACCACACGATGGACAGCGGGTAAAGTCATTATGCGGAAGCGGACGCCCGCAACTGGGACAAAACATTGTAGAGCCTTTCTTGTCGCGCCGCTGATAGACCCCTGGGCGCCATCTGTACAGAAAATTGCCAGCAACCTAAATGATCAGACGCGAGAAATGAGGTCTTTGTGTTATAACGGCTGGAGAGAGCGCCTCGCATGGCCACAACAGCATATGCAGCTACGCAGCCCGCGAGATAGCCCACGATATACTGTGCGCAGACACTGGCGCGCCTCAACGCAGCATACTCAGTATACGACGCGGCAGCCGATCTTGTGAAGGAGACCGGAACATGCTCGATGCGCTCCGGTCTCGGCTTTCGACCAGATTTCAGGAGATAGGAGGAGTCTCTATGCAGGAAACATCCGATCAGGAACGCGCAAAACACGAGGAGCGGCAGGCCGTTATGCGCCAGTGCGAGCGGTTTCTCGCCGGGCATGGGCCACTCCATCTGCGCGAGGAACTGACGGCGCTGGCGGCCAGCGTTACCGATGAAGATGAAGAAGCTGGCCCCGACCGCTATGGAGCCGGTCGGCTGATCGAGCGATTCGAGCGTGAGATCGCGGGCATCCTGGGCAAAGAGGCCGCCGTCTTCATGCCAAGTGGCACAATGGCGCAGCAGATCGCCCTGCGCATCTGGAGCGAACGCAACGGGCGCCGGAGCGTCGCGTTCCATCCTACCTGCCATCTGGAAATCCACGAGCAGAAGGGCTACGAGCGACTACATGGTCTGCATGCGCGGCTGGTGGGTGAACCAAACCGGCTGATCACCCTCGATGACCTCAATGCCATCACCGAGCCGCTGGCCGCCTTGCTGCTCGAATTGCCACAGCGCGAGATCGGCGGTCAACTGCCCTCATGGGAGGAACTCAACGCCCAAACCGCCTGGGCGCGGGCGCATGGCGCCGCGCTGCATATGGATGGCGCGCGCCTGTGGGAAGCTGCTCCCTACTACGAGCGCAGCTACGCCGAGGTGGCGGCGCTCTTCGATAGCGTCTACGTCTCATTTTACAAAGGGATGGGCGCCATCGCGGGGGCGGCGCTGGCCGGGCCAGCCGACTTCATCGCCGATGCGCGTGTCTGGCAGCGACGGCATGGCGGCAATCTCGTCCAGCTCTTCCCCTACGTGCTCTCTGCGCGCGCGAACTTCGAGCGTCGCCTGCCCCACTTCCCCACATATCACCGCCGCGCCGTCGAGATCTCGTCCGCTCTTCACGGCATCCCCGGCGTCGCCATCACACCCGATCCGCCGCAGACGCATATGATGCACGTCTATCTGCGCGGCGACCCAGACCAGCTGATGGACGCCAATCTGGCGCTGGCCCGCGATCAGCGCGTATGGCTGCTGCCCTGGCTGCGTCCGGCTGACGCGCCCGGATACTCGATGTTCGAACTGACGATTGGCGACGCCGTAAAAGCCCTGACAAACGAGGAGATCGCTGGTTATTTCAGGCGTATTCTGGCTGACGCGAACGGAGGACAACTATGACCGACACGCTTACCAATCCCGCGACAAACGCAACACCAGCCGCCGCCCAGACCATCCAGACCATCCACACCGTCGCGCAGGAGGCGCTCAACCAGCCGCCCCCGCTGGTAGGCTACAACGTCTTTGCGCAGGATGCGGCATTGCGCGAGGGCGTTGAGCGCGATGGCGCCGCATGGGCAAACGCACAACTGCACGAGATCGGCCAACACGCAGGCAGCCATGTTGTCATCCAGTGGGGCGACGACGCCAACGCCTATCCACCGGTTCTCCATACCTACGACCGCTACGGACACCGCATTGACGAGGTGACGTTTCATCCCGCCTGGCATGAACTGATGAAGCACGCCACTGGTTGGGGATTGCACGCAAGCTCCTGGCGCGATCCATGCCCTGGCGCGCATGTGGCCCGCATCGCAGGGTTTTACGTCTGGTCGCAGGTGGAGGCCGGGCATGGCTGCCCCATCTCGATGACCCACGCCGCCATTCCGGCCTTGCGCGCACAGCCAGAGCTTGCCGCCGAGTGGGAGCCGCTCTTCACAGCGAACCGCTATCAGCCAACGCTACGCCCCGCCAGTGAGAAGGGAAGCGCGCTCTGTGGCATGGGCATGACCGAGAAGCAGGGCGGCTCGGACGTGCGCGCCAACACCACGCGCGCGGAGCCGGTTGGCGCAGGCGGCCCTGGCGGCGATTATCTGCTCACAGGCCATAAGTGGTTTTGCTCCGCCCCCATGTGCGACGCCTTCCTGATGCTTGCCCAGACGTCGGGCGGCCTCTCGTGCTTCCTGGTTCCGCGCATCCTGCCCGATGGCGCGCGCAACCGCATCTACATCCAGCGACTCAAAGACAAGTTGGGCAACCGCTCGAACGCATCGAGCGAGATCGAGCTTGATCACACCTGGGCGCGGCTGATCGGCGAGGAGGGACGTGGCGTCAAGGTGATCGTCGAGATGGTCAACTCCACCCGATTGGATTGCATCGCCGGGTCAGCCGCGCTGATGCGACAGGCGGTAGCCCAGGCCACCCATCACGCCGCCCACAGAGCAGCGTTTGGCCGCGCCTTGATCCACCAGCCGCTGATGCAAAACGTTCTGGCCGACCTGGCGATTGAGTCGGAGGCGGCGACTGGGTTAATGTTGCGGCTGGCGCGCGCCTGCGACGAAGCTGCAATGGGCGATGCGCAGGCGGCGGCGCTGAAGCGCATTGGCGTGGCCATCGGCAAATATTGGGTCTGCAAGCGCACGCCAACGTATGTGGCGGAAGCGCTCGAATGCCTGGGTGGCAATGGCTACGTAGAGGAAAGCGGCATGCCACGGCTCTACCGCGAGGCGCCGCTCAACTCGATCTGGGAAGGCTCCGGCAACGTGAACAGCCTGGATACGCTACGGGCGCTGACTAAAGAACCCGCCACGGTGGAAGCCTACTTCGCCGAGGTGGCTCTGGCCCAGGGGGCAAACACACACCTGGACACCGCGATCTCCCGGCTCCAGGGCGCCTTGCATGGGCTACGCACATCCGCTGGTCAGGCGACGCTCGAATGGCAGGCGCGGCGGCTGGTGGCTCGGCTGGCGCTCGTCTTACAGGGCGCCCTGCTCGTGCGCCATAGCCCGGCGGTGGTGGCCGACGCATTTTGTGCGGCGCGGCTTGGCGAGGAACGCGGCCTGGCCTTCGGCGAGCTTCCGCAAGGAATAGATGCCGCAGCGATTATTGCACGCGCGCGCCCACGGATTGGATAATGTTTGTCAGTCCACGCCATCGAGCTTGCCCGCCAGCACAATCGGCCCGGTGGGGCCAGGACTGCCACCTGCCGGTTCGGGCGTCACGGCGACGGTATCAAAGGCGCCGAGCGGCGCTGACGCGCGCACGATGCTGACCGCCTGACCTGCGTGATTGACCCTGAAGAGCGAATTTGGCTGCGGCTTGCCCCCTTGCAGGAACCAGACCTGATACTCCTGGTTCTGCGCCAATGGGTGTAGCCCCACCGTCACCAGCGCCGCCTGCCGACGCGAACGACTGCCGATCAGGCGTCCGCTTGCGTGTGGCGCATCGTCTGTGCCGCCCACCGGCCAGATGACACACTCAGGATCGGCCAGCAGATCGAGCAGCAGCTCGGCTTCTTGCTGTGTGGTCGGCGCGGTTGGCGCAGGCGCGCCCAGCAGGTTGCGCAAAAATCGTTGGAAGGCGTTTTCCTGAAGATTTGCCGTGACGCCCACAGGTTCATGTGGCTCGTGTGGCGTAGTTGTGGATGACGCCAGCGCATCGGCCTGGGCGGCGGCGCGCACTCGCGCCAACGTACGCTCGCGCAGCGATGGGGGAGCCTGGGTGGTCGGTTGCGCAAGCAGTACCAAAAGCTCATCGGCGATGTGTTGCGCCGCACGCGCAGCAGCGCGACACTGCCCACACACTTCCAGGTGTCGCTCGACCAGATCGACCTCATCCGGTTCAAGAGCGCCCAGCGTATACGCGGCGATGAGGTCTGTCACATGTTCTGTTGCCATATCTGGTTAGTCTACCTCATCTATGCCTTCGGCGATCAATGTCTCGCGCAAACGCTGCATCCCCACGCGAATGCGACTCTTGACCGTTCCAAGCGGATCGCCAAGCGCAGCGGCGATCTCGGCCTGCGAAAGGCCACCATAGAAGGCCAACAAAATTGCTTGCCGCTGTGGCTCTGGCAGGCGCTCAAGCGCCCGACGAATCGCCTCGGCGCGTTCTTGCAGCCACAGCGCCATTTCCGGGTCATCGCCCTGGTGATTATCCACCAAGCGCGCGCCCTCGGCCGCCCAGTCGGCGTCCGACGCAATGACTGGGCGGCTCTGGCGGCGACGCACCTCGTTGAGCGCCAGATTATGCGCGATGCGCAGGAGCCAGGTGCTGACACGTCCGCGTCCTGGCTCGAAGCTAGCAGCGCTCCGCCATAAGCGCACAAAAACCTCTTGCGTTACCTCTTCGGCGGCCCCCGCATCGTGTGTCACCCGCAGGCACAGCGAATAGATAGCGTGTTGATAGCGGTCGTAGAGTTGGCCGAGGGCAGCTTCGTCTTGTTCTGAGACGCGCGCCACCAGTTCGGCATCGTCAAAGTCTTCCCCGGTCAGCCTGACGCCCCCTCTTCACATAGCTATATACACGCACAAGCCTATTCCGGTTGCTTCAGACATTTCCGAAGTGTCTGTAACCGGCTTGCCGCGCCGTATACATCATACATCCGTCAAACAACGACGTATCTTATGATATATTTATACTGTAGCATACCATCACGAATTCCGACCCCTCATGTGCGCATGGGCAATGCCAATTCATCACCCTAGACATGACAATACACGACCCAAATACACGCCACCGCCAGGCAAGCATGGCGCCATCTTTTCCGGCAGAGGTTGCCAATACAGGCAAAAAGGCGTATGCTGGTTGCGGCGCAGCAATGGGCGCCGGGGTGGAACCATCACCGCATATCATGTTTCACGTTATCAAGTGCTTTAGGAACTGTCTAGATGCGGATATACCGATCCTTTTTCTTACGAAGCGCGATTGGCTGCGTGTTGTTACTGGCGGTGTGTTTGGCGGGTTGCCAGGTCATCGCTGGTGATCCGCCAGCGCAGCAAGCGCGAGTGACCGCCACAGCCACTCGTACCGTCCCATCGTGGACGCCTGTTCCTACATTCACGCCCCCATCCAACGCTTCGACCGGCTGTAACCGGGCGCCTGTCGCCAGGAATGGCGTGACGGTTCCCCAGGCCATCGTCGCGGAGGGCAGCCTGCGTAGCTATTCGCTGCATATTCCATCAGGATATACGCCAACCCATCCCACCCCATTGGTCATTGTGCTCCATGGGCATGATGGAAACCCACAAAACATCGAGGAATACACGCGGTTCTCACAACTGGCCGACGCCGACGATGTGCTGGTGGCCTATCCTCAGGGCGTCATCGGGCCGGACAAACAATCCGGCTGGAATACCTATGGCCCGACCACCTATGAAGATCGCTCAGTGAACGATGTCGCGTTTATCGGCGATGTGATCACGCAGATTGAGCAAACCATGTGCGTTGACCAGACACGCGTCTACGCCGCAGGCTTCTCGAATGGGGGCGGATTGGTCGGCGTGTTGGCCTGCCAGCTTGCCGGACGCATCGCCGCTTTTGCCGCAGTCTCCGGGCAGTTCTTTTTCCCTCTTCCAGGGGGATGTCATCCTGCGCGCCCTGTGCCTATCATGGAGTTCCACGGCACATCCGACACGGTGGTACCCTACAACGGAACCAGCCTGACTGCTTCTATTCCCGCCTGGATACGCGGCTGGACAGCGACAGATAGATGCGCGAGCGATCCGGCGACCTTTTTTGATGAGGCGGACGTGGTTGGCCAGGAGTGGACGAACTGCGCACGCGGCTCGGTTGTCATCCACTACCGCATTCAGGATGGCGGACACACCTGGCCAGGATCGCCGCTTCCCTCCAAGGCTGGACGCACGACGCATACCATCTCCGCGACTCCGCTCATCTGGGAGTTTTTCTCCGAACATCATCTCTAAACCTATCCCCCTGACCTCCTTCCCATATGGGAAGGGGGAGACATTTCTCGTCTCCGGTGTCCGCTTTTGCTCCGCTTTTGCGTTCTATACACAACACATGCTCCCACTGCGCTGGCGCCCAGTGTGACGCTGGCCGTGGCGCATGAACGAACGCCTGAGAAACGCCTGAAACATGAGCAACGAAAAGCGAAACGACAAGGAGACGACATGGCAAACCGCGAGGAGCGCAACGTCCCCGTCCCATCCCAAACATCTCACACATCCAACACATCCTACACGTCGCAACCTGCGGGTGAGGTGTCTTCAATGGACGAGCTTACGCTTGCCCGTCGCGCAGCCATCGGGCGATATGGCGGAGGCGGCGTATATTATGCGCTTCAACGGCTCCTCCTGGCAGGAAGTTCCCACGCCGCGCGACCTCGGCCAGGCGCAACTCTCTGGGCTGGCGATGATCTCGCCGACGCAGGGTTGGGCAGTGGGCGCAACGGAGCCAAATGCTAGCCCAAACACTTCGTGTATCGTCTTGCAGTACCAGAACGGCGTATGGGAGAATACACGTATCCCCTTCGCCGGGCAGCTCAACAGTGTCTCGATGGTCTCGGCGAGCGAGGGCTGGGCCGTTGGCTTCGTGTACAATAGTGACTATAGCGCCGTCAACTCGCTGCTGCTGCACTACCACAACGGCGCTTGGAGCGTCTACTCGGCCTAAATGGCGCAAAAACACCCCTCTCCTGCCGCTGCGGGGGAGGGGCAGGGCTGGGGCTTCACGGCGTCGAGTAGGTCGCCAGATAGATAGAGCCTGTTGAATCGTCAGCGGTGGGAATCTCCCATAAGACCTCGCCGCCGCTCGCGGTTGGCGCATAGAGCACAAGCTGCTGGGGGACAAATCGTGCGCCGAGGTCTTGCCAGGTAGACGAACCGGCGGGCAGGCGATAAATCTCATTGATCTTGGCTGACTTCAGGGGATTCGTCCCTTGCCCAATCATGAGCAGATCGCCGTGTGTGGTCAGCCCTATCAACTGCCCTGCGAAAACGGGCTGACCTTCCGTACTGGTAAATGTGACGCCAATCCCAGGCCGCACCGATGGCGCGTCGGTGTCGAGCGGCGAACAGATCACCTGATCGGGCCGTGTGGGGTCGTTTGGCGTTGGCGAGTGGTCATACGCGCAGAACGCCCAGGCGTGACCGGCTGTCGGCTGTTGCATGACATACTGTGCGTTAGCGATATGCGAGACGAGCCGCCAGGAGTTCGCGCCATTCCTGCTTTCCCAGAGGTATTGCTGAAAGGCTCCGCCGTTGGCCTCGGTCAGCGCCACCAGTTCATTGGTAAACGGATTGGCCCAGACCTGTTGTAGGATTTGTGTATCAGTCCCGCCAATCAGCCCTGTGTCCGCGTAGATCCAGGTTCGCATGCCGTCTCGGCTGACCATCAGGCGATTCCCAACCGAAACATCGGAGCTGAACGGCTCAGGCTGTAACAGCGCATAGTATGCGCCGCCAACTGTCGCTAGCGACAAGAGATCGGTGTCTCCCAGTCCGGTGATCCGCCGCCAGGAACGACCGCCATCCTCGGTTGCGAAATAGCTATCTGGCGCATTTGTTGCGGTATCAGGTGGCCCAGGATAACTCAATCCAACAACCATGCGGTTGGGATCGCTCTCATCCACTGTGATTGCGCACCAACCGTGGGCAGCCGAGGGGAAGGTAGTCAACTGGCTCCAGGTGTGGGCGTCGTGGGTCACCCAGAACTGTGGCGCCGTCTGCGCAGGAGCGCCCGTTGGATAGCAGGTATAGGCGGTGTCGCCATCGGAGGGGGCTACCGCGAAGGTATTTGTGCTATATTGGTCTGGCGCAAAGCCCGGTGGCAGCGTCGCTCCCCGCCAGACAATCTGCTGGACGCTATGGTATGTCTGCGCAGTCGCCGATTTCACGACCGACGGCGTACCTTTGTGCGCTGTGTGGCTGCCTACCAGACTGCGTATCGCCGCCGCGTGCAACAGCAGTTGCGCCAGCGCAAAGACGATCAGCGCCGCCGCCACCGACGCGCTGATCCCCCGCCAGAGGCGCTTACGTCGCTGATTCACCAGGGAACGTGGCGTGCGTTTGCCCAGCGGGATAGGCGTCTGCGTCGCCGATGACGGCGCTGTGCGCGTCGCCAGTGGCCTATCGGCAGGCTCCAGATTGTCTCCTGCATCCTCAGCATGCGTAGCGTTCGCAGGCGCCTCGAGCGGCGCGCCGCCACGAAACGGCAGCAGGCGCAAAAGCGACCTCCCCTCGTCGCCATTCAAGAGGGTAGGACGTAGCGATTCCATATCGAGGGCAGAGGCGCGTGGAACACGCTGCATGCGCAGGAAGTCGCCGATGGCGTCGTAGTCGGCCAGGTGCGCCTGGCACGCTGCGCAGTCATCATGGGCAATATGCGCTCGCACACGCTCAGCCGCCGCCTGGTTGAGCTGTCCATCGCGCCAGTCCGAGAGGGTGCGGCTGTCAATCTTCAGCGGACATGTCAGGGTTGCTGCCCCGTGCGCCTGTTCAGGCTGATCTGGGCGCCAATTCATGCTTCCCCTCCTTCTGTCCCATCTGATTCATCTGTCCCAAACGCTTCGCCAGGATACTGAAACGCATCGTGTTCATCTGTCACATCTGTGAAAGGATCATCGTCATTGTCGTTCGGCTGTATGGGTGGTCTGGCGGTGTGATACGCCTCAACCGGTTGGGTTTGCTGGTCGTCAGGAGTGTCGAGAGCGGCAAGAGAGCCGAGTGCGCCAGACGTTGCATGTTCCGCGTGTGCTGCCGCGCGCTGGCGCATGGCGCCGGGCGACCAGCGTGGCGCGCCATTCGCGCGGGTGTAGAGCGTGCGAAACTGTTCGCGAGCGCGCCAGAGGGTCATGCGGACGGCGGCGGGCGTCACGCCAAGCGTGCGTGCCACTTCCTCAACCGATAAGCCATAGATCTCGCGCATGACAAGCGCGGCGCGCTGACGCGGCGGAAGCGCCATGAGTGTCTGGCGAACCAGATCGTTTTCTACCAGCCGCCCTGAGGGATCGCTTGCGCCAGGGTCGCCAACCAGATCGAGCGGCGCGGCTGCCCCCACCGGCGCTTTGCGGCGGCGCAACTGGTTGATTGCCAGATTCGTCGCCACGCGAAAGAGCCACGCTACTGGCTGATGATACTCCTGCAACTGGTCGTAGTGGCTCCATGCCCGCAGGAAGGTTTCCTGGCGCAGGTCATAGGCAAGCTGCTCATCGCCAGTGAGCCGCCAGAGATAGCCAAAGATGTCGTGTTCGTGGCGCTGAAAGAACGCTTCATAGCTGGCAATGCGCTCAGGGGCATTCACCGGGGCGTTCACTGGCTCCCTTCCGTTGCGCCGCCCGCCGCGTGGCGCGTCCGGTGGAGCATCCTGCGGGGTTGTCTGCTTGGGCGGCTCCAGGTGTTCTTCATGCGATTGCGCGCCTGATTCGAGCAACTCGCCCCAGGCGGCGTCGGCAGTGGGGGCCTGAGCGGCGTTGGCCGGGCGTGCAGGCTCCGCTGCCCCAGCCGCAAACGCATCGGTGACCGCCTGAACCAGCGCCTGCCCTACCCGCTGCAGAGCTGACAGGACAGTGGCTTGCCATTTCTGTGCCGTCTGTGTTGTATACTCTCTATGCGCCATCTGTGGCGGCTGTGGCGGCT
>JAJPIU010000273.1 GCA_021324535.1 Pseudomonadota bacterium | reverse complement strand
GGGGTGTGTTTCGGCGCGCGGGCGGCGTGTGGGCGCGCCAGGCGTAGAGGCGCTGGCGCTCTTGGTTGGGGGAGGCTCCTGTGGAATTGGCTGCGGAGCAGTGGCCAGCGCCGCCATTGTCGCAAGCGTCGGGCGTTTGCGCTGTAGCTGCTCTGGCTTCTGGCGCTGTTCCTTGTCTGCGTCTACCGCTTCTGCTGCATCCACAGCGTCTACTGTGGCAGGCTCCTGGCGCTGCTGCTTCTCATCCACAACGACAGGCGTGGGTAGTGGTTCGCGCTGCACGCGCTTCGTTGACGGCTTTGACGGCTGTGGCGCGCCGGTTGGGAGGGCCTGATTTGCATGAGGGGGCTGTGGTGATAGCTGTGGTTGCTTCTGCTGACGCGGCGCACGTTGCTGCTTCTGTTGGCGGCGCTTCGCCGGATGCGCGCGTGATGTGGCGCGTTGCGGCGCCGCTGGCTGCCTGGCTCCCATCTACCACTCCCTTCGCCTGTGGCGAAACATCGGCGCCACACCGTTTAGGCTTCTTTGCATAGTACAGAGCATCGAGCACGTCTACTCGCATACTATAGCACAAAATAAAACATTTGTTCTTATATATCTCCGGCTATCGCTTGGTTGCCAACCAGGGCTTGACAAACGCCTTGCGCTATGGCATAGTGAGATCAGCTTTTCTCTCTGCCATCAGCAGAGAAGTCTCCCTCATCATGAAGAGAGAGAGATACTGAGGCTCCGATGGAGCAAGTAGGCTGGCGCTTTTCTTGCCTACAGAGAGTCCGGGGATGGTGCGACCGGATGGCGTCGTCAGCCGAACATCACTCCTGAGCCGCTGCCCGAACAGGCGCTTGCCTGTAGGCGTAGCCGGTTCCTGTCCGTTATCATGCAGGGAGGCGTGAATACGCGCCTCAATGAGTGGGCCGCGCCCTGTGTTTTCTCTCGCATCCAAGACGAGTGAAGCATGTGTGCGGTCAAACAGGGTGGTACCACGGGCAGATGCTCTCGTCCCTTTTGTGGGATGAGGGCTTTTTTGTTGGGAAGAAATCGCGGCGCTCAAAGCTCTTTCGTAGAGGAGAGCCTTCAGGCGTGGATCGAGACAGGAGGGCAGACAGGTGGCGAATGACGAGCAAGGCGTGAAAGGTGTGAAAGGCGTAAAAACACCAACCACGCCAACCACGCCAGCCAAATCAGCCAAATCAGCCAGAAGAGCAAAAGCTGGCGCGAAGACAACAACCAGAGCAAATGGCGTGGGCAAGGTGGCGCTGACACACGCCGCCAATGGCACCCCCCCGCGCACGGCGGGGAAATCGGGGAAGGCCAGCGCCAAAGCCAACGGCAAGGCCAGCGGCAAGGCGATGACTCAGGCGCAGCCGCCGTTCAAGGCTGTGCTGGCGCCGACGCGCGTGGATTATCCCTTGTTGGAACAAGAGGTACAGCGCTGGTGGGATGAGCATGACATCCTCAACCGCTATCTTCACCGCAACGACCACGCTGAGAAGCAGTTTAAGTTTATAGACGGGCCAATCACCGCGAACAACCCAATGGGTGTACATCACGCCTGGGGCCGCACCTACAAAGACCTCTGGCAGCGGTTTTACACGATGCGCGGCTACCAGCAGCGGTACCAGAATGGCTTCGACTGTCAGGGCTTGTGGGTGGAGGTGGAGGAAGAGAAAGAGCTTGGCTTCACCAACAAACACCAGATCGAGGAGTATGGCATCGCCGCCTTTGTCGAACGCTGCAAGGCGCGCGTGCTACGCTTTGCCAAGCGCATCACCGAGCAATCGGTACGTCTGGGCGAGTGGATGGACTGGTCGGACTCGTACTATACGATGTCTGATGAGAACAACTACACCATCTGGGGCTTTCTGAAGAAGTGCTGGCAGGAAGGTTGGCTCTATCACGGCACGGATAGCATGCCGTGGTGTCCGCGCTGCGCCACGGGCATCTCCGATATGGAGATCAACGAGGGGCGCAAGCAGGTGCGCCATACCAGTGTGTATGCGCGCTTCCCGCTGGTGGATCACCCAAACGAATATCTACTGATCTGGACAACCACTCCCTGGACGTTGCCCGCCAACGTGGCCGCCGCCGTCAATCCCGAACTGACCTACGCCAAAGTGGAGCAGGATGGCGACGTGTACTATCTTTCGCAGGATGTGGTCGCGAAGCTGGCGAAGCTACGTGGGCATGAGCATGGCGAGGCGAAGGTGGTGGCGACCATGCCAGGGCGCGATCTGCTTGGCTGGCGCTATACCGGCCCGTTTGACGAACTGCCTGCATGGAGCAAAACAAATGCTGAACACCGCGTGATCGCCTGGAGCGATGTAACCGCTGACGAGGGGACGGGCATTGTGCATATCGCGCCGGGCGCCGGACGCGAAGACTTCCACCTGGGCAAAGATGAGGGATTGCCTGTGCTGGCGCCGCTCGATGAGAACGGCTGCTACGTCGCGGGATACGACTGGCTCACCGGGCGCTATGCGCCAGACGTAGCGAAGCCTATCTTCGAGAACCTTCGCCAGAAGAAGCTGTATTACCAGACGGAATCCTATGAGCATGTCTATCCGCACTGCTGGCGCTGTGGGACGGAGTTGCTCTTCCGCGTGGTGGACGAGTGGTACATCTCGATGGAGGAGCTACGCAAGCGGATGCTTGCTATTGTGCCTGGCATCCGCTGGATACCCAGCTTCGGCCTGGATCGCGAGCTTGACTGGCTGCGCAACATGGAAGATTGGATGATCTCCAAGAAACGCTACTGGGGGCTGGCGCTGCCCATCTATCTCTGCGAGGCATGCGGCCACTTTGAGGTGATCGGTGGGAAAGAGGAACTGCATGAGCGCGCCATCGAGGGCTGGAACGAGTTCGAGGGCCACACGCCGCACCGCCCCTGGGTGGACGCGGTGAAGATTCGCTGCGCACAGTGCGGCCAACCTGCCGGGCGGATTCCCGACGTGGGCAATCCCTGGCTGGACGCAGGCATCGTACCGTTCTCGACGCTCAACTATCGCAGTGATCGCGCGTATTGGCGCGAGTGGTATCCCGCCGACTTCATCACCGAGAGCTTTCCAGGGCAGTTCCGCAACTGGTTCTATTCGATGCTGGTGATGGCGGCGGCGCTGGAAAACGACGCCCCCTTCAAGACGGTGCTTGGCTTTGCGACGCTGCTCGATGAAAAGGGCAGGGGGATGCACAAGAGTTTGGGAAACAGTATTCCCTTCGACGAGGCAGCGGAGATCGTTGGCGCCGATACGATGCGCTGGCTCTATACCGCGCATGCGCCGGAGCAAAACCTGCGCTATCCAAACATCCCCAGCCAGGAGGAGGTCACGAAGGCGCGCGCGCAGGGTTTGCCACCGCGCCTCTCCGATCTCTGGATGCAGGCGCGCGAGCCGTTGGATAAGCTGTGGAACGTCTACTCGTTCTTCGTTACCTACGCCAACATTGACCGGTTTGATCCGACGACGCGTGCGCTGCCGCCCGTCAAACGGAGCGATCTGGATCGCTGGGCGCTCTCGACGCTACAGGAGACAATCGCAAAGGTGACGGAACGCTTGGCCGACTACGACGCGCAGGGGGCGACCGAGGCGCTGGCGAGCTTCATCGAGAATCTCTCGAACTGGTATGTGCGCCGCAGCCGCCGTCGCTTCTGGAAGGCTGAAGAGGACGCCGACAAGGTGGCGGCATACCTGACGCTCTATGAGTGCCTGGTGACGACGGCCGAGCTGTTGGCGCCGTTCACGCCGTTCCTTGCGGAATCGCTCTATCAGAACCTCGTGCGCTCGGTGGATGCGGACGCCCCCGAAAGCGTGCATTTGGCCGACTGGCCGGAGGCCAATATGGCGCTGATCGATCCCCGTCTGCGCGACGAGACGGCGCTGGTGATGCGGGTGATCAACCTGGGGCGAGCGGCGCGCGAGAAGGCGCAGATTCGCGTACGCCAGCCGTTGGCGTTGCTCTTCGCTCGTGTGGCAACCGACGCCGAACGCGAGAGCCTGACGCGCCTGGGC
>JAJPIU010000131.1 GCA_021324535.1 Pseudomonadota bacterium | reverse complement strand
CGGGCGCTTCGACGGGCGCTGGCGCATGGGCGTTGTCCGCGCTCGTTTCCTTTTCTTCCGGCGTAGCTCGTTCGCTCATCGGCGCCTTCCCACCTTCCACTATTTGGCTCGCATGCCAGCCTAGCATACTATAGCGCATGGACGTCAAAGAAAGGCAAATACGTATTTTTACCTATATTTCAGCATATGCAGGGGCGCTGCTGAACGTTATACTGCTAACGTTATACTGCTTGTGATGTGGGAAACTTTACCACATAAGGCAGAGGAAGGAAGATACATGAACCCACAAGACCCAGGGTATGGCTACGGCCAACAACCTGGACAGGCTGGCTCCGGTGGTTATGGTAGCTATGGCGGCTATGGCGGCTATGGCGGTTCCGGTGGATATGGCCAACAGCCCGATCAGCCGGGCTATGGCGCGCCTCAGCAACCGTCCTACCCTGGCCAGTCAGCATATCCACAACAACCACAGTATCCAGGCCAGCCAGGCTACGCTCCGCCGACCACGCCGCTCCCTGGCTATGGCGCGCCCGGACAGCCCAGTTTTTCCCCATATGCGCCAGGCTACCCTGGAGGGCCAGGCTATCTGCCTCCACAGGCTCCCAGGCGCAACAACCTTGGCCTCATTTTAGGGATCATCGGCGGCGTGGTGGTGGTGGCGATCATCGCCTGCATCGCCTTCTTTGCGCTGGCAAACGCAGGCGGCAATTCGACGGGGCAAACCAATGGCACGCCCACTAGCAACTCTACAGCAACCACCGGCCCCACTGCCACGACGAGCGGCCCGCAGGTGCTCTATAGCGACAGCATGACCGATTCACCAAGCGGCTGGACGAATGATCCTGCGTCATGCTTCGAGAGCAACGACGGCTATCATATCAAGGGCGGAAGTGTCTGCTACGCCCCAGCAGGAGACAACCTGACCGATACGACGATCACCGTGACCACGAAGCTGTTGCATGCGACCAGCAGCATGATCTATGGTATTGCGTTCCGTGTCAGCGCATCCAATGACGCCTATCTCTTCCAGATCACCTCAGATGGGCGATGGGCGTTCCTCAATCTTACCGGTGGTACGGGGAATCTCATCACTCAGCCTACCAGCAACAGCGCCATTCAGACGGGAACGGGCGCGACCAATACGCTCAAAGTGGTGGCGCAAGGCACATCGTTCACGTTCTTCGTCAATGGCACGCAGGTTGGTCAGCAAACCAACTCGCTCTATGCCAGCGGGAAGTGTGGACTGGCCAATGGCGATAACACTACCAGCAGCGAGGTGGTCTTCACCAACTTCCAAGTCACCAACCCATAAGACCCAGAAGCGCATCCGCTTCACCTTCCCCCTTTCCTCGCGAGGAAAAGGGGGATTTTTGCGCAGTGGATCGGCGCGGAAAGAGGCCAGGAGAGCGTGGGCGCCATCACCAAAAAAGCGTGAGCCGGTTCACAGCCAGCGGCGCATATCATCCGGTATACTGAAAGTGTCGGCTGGAGGCGCGGGTTCCCCGCCTTCCAACATAACTACCTCTATGTACTCGCGTATTTTGGCTATTTCGCACACTACACACTATAAAAAAACACTTTATGAATGAAAGCTGGTTTTCCTATGATGAACAATGCTCAGGTCAATGCTCAGCAACAGCCACAACAGCCACAACAGCCACAACAGCGCCTTTCGCCAAACGCTCAACCTTACCCTTACGGCTACTATCAGCACCCCTATGCGAACATCTCTGCCAATCGCCAACCGATCAATATGCAAGCGCCTCTGGCTCCTAACTCGCCCAACTCGCCTATCGCGCCCAGGTCTGCGCAGGGAGCGCGGGCGGCGCATCGCCCCTCGCGGAAGCTGCTTGTCATTGGCGGAGCATCCGCGCTGCTAGTGGTGGTGGCGTTGAGCCTCGTGTTCGCCAGCTTGGGTGGCGGCTACAACGGTCGCCCAGGCGTATTGACGTTTGGGCCGGAGGAGATGATCAGCGGTGTGGCCTA
Source organism: Pseudomonadota bacterium (assembly GCA_021324535.1). Lineage (GTDB taxonomy): Bacteria > Chloroflexota > Ktedonobacteria > Ktedonobacterales > JADMIN01 > JAJPIU01. Next base: position 5,906 of record JAJPIU010000131.1, on the reverse strand, counting down.
TGGCGAACAACTTGCGCAGCGCGAGCAAGGCTACACCAAACTGGCGCCACTTGCCAACGCGAAGGTCACCTGTGCGGGCGCCAGCGCCACAACTGACGCCCACGGCGCCTATTCGCTACGTGTGCTCGTCGCCAGCAGCTATCACTGTGTTGTCAACGGTGGCGCCGACTATCAGCCTATCAGCGCACAGGTCAAGGGACATCTTTTCATGCCGCTCACGCTCGACTTCACGGGCGCCAGCGTCGGCGCCACGCCCACCTGCGCAAGCCAAGAAGATAATTTCCCCTGCGATTCATTGGCGCTGACCCCTGGTAGCCTGCACGGCGTCGTGACAAACACAGCGGGTCACATCGTCGCCAATGCGCAGGTGCGCTGCTGGGTGGACGACGCTGCGCTCGTCAACAGCCAGCAGGCGGCAGCCATGTACACCGCGACCACCAACGCGACAGGCGCCTACACACTGAAGAACCTGCCGCCCGATCACTATGCGTGCGTCGGCGCCGACGCCGGAAACCTCAGCCGTGTCATGACGCAGCCCGCCCAGACGGCCACCCTGAACCTGACCACCTGCCAGGGCAACTGTCGGGGAGTGACCTATCACAACGGCGCCGTGCTGCATACGATGGTCGCCTACCTCGACTTCTGGCTGCCCGCCGGAAAGCATTACGAGGCCGACGGCCTGCACATCAGCGACGTGCGCTACGAGCAATTGATTGAACAATACTTCAATGACCTCGAAGGCACAGCGTTCTACAACCTGCTCACGCAATACTGGGATGCGCAAGGCCCTGTGCGCAACAACGTTCGCCTGGGTGGCGTCACCTTCGACACGACGAACTATCCGCACGCCGGTACCATCCTCGATCCGCTGGGCGATGGCGATGTACAAAGCGCCGCCGCACGCGCCGCCAGCCAGGCGCACTGGAATCTGAACGACCAGCCAGCCGAGGTGTTTGTCTTCACCGGCTACAACATCCAGGAGTGCGCCAACACGCTGCAATGCTCATACAACACCTATTGCGCCTACCACAGCATCACCAGCAGCAATATGCTCTACGGCTACATGCCCGATACCTGCGGAAGCAGCATCCAGCAGTCGGTGCAGGAGCGTGTGTACCCGTACAACGATCCCATCGCCGACGCGATGATCAACGTCCTCTCGCACGAGCAGTTCGAGACCGTCACCGATCCCGACACGCGCACAGCCAGCGGGTGGCATAAAGACCAGGGCGAAGGCGAGATCGGCGACCTCTGCGCCTGGAAGTTTGGCCCAACCAACGCCCAGGGCGGCACGGTCACGCTGGCGCATGGTCACAGCTACATCGTGCAGTACGAGTGGAGCAACGCCGCCAGCGGGTGCGTTTACCAATAGGCTAAATCAACCCGAAACGCTAGCCACAGTTTCGCCCCTTTCCCAATCTGGGAGGGGGCGTTTCGCTTGACAGAGCGCCTCATTGTGGGATAGCATATCAAGCATGAAGACATTCCCATTTACTCCCTGGCAGGCACAGCGAGAAGATGATTCGCTGATGCTGTATTGCAGGCTCCTCACAGGCATATTGGCCGCATAGGCATGGCGCATAACGCTTATGCGGCGGTGAGGCGCCACCCATACACCCGTCGTTCACGCTCTGGCGCATAGAGGCCGCTAGCGTGAGGTAAGGTGTTGTATGCGCAAGGTGTGTCTTTCCCCTCATCTCCCCTGTTGCTTTCAATCTGAATCACCCTGTTGTGATCTCCCCTTGCTATGCGTTCCATGCCCTCACCTTTTGTCCAGTTCGCGTTTCCTTTCCTTGCGCCATCGAAGGCGTTGTACACGATAAAGGTGACTTCCTGTGAGTATTGTTCCTGGCCCACATCAACTCGATATTGGCTCGCCCTCATATACCGCCGAGGCAGTGTCTATTGTGCCTGAGACATCACAAGCACAGCAACGGATGCTGACGCCGAAGCTGCGCCGCCGCTGGGCGCTGGCCTACGCAGCCTATATCGGCAGTTCCAATGTCAACCTCACCGGCGCGGTCTGGGTGGTCTATCTGGCCGGGCGCGGGTATAGCCCGCTGGCAATTGGCCTCTTCGAGATGCTGTTTCATGTGGCGAAGTTTCTGGCCGAGGCGCCGACCGGCGTCTTCGCCGATCTAGTAGGGCGGCGCGCCAGCCTGATCCTCTCGTGCGCGTTGAATGCCGCTGCGACGCTGTTGTTGCTCTCCCCCGCTGCGCAGCTGATCGCGCTCTCGTTTGCGCTCTCCGGTGTGTCGTGGGCGTTCAAGGGCGGCGCGCAGGAGGCGGTCATCTGGACGCTTGCGGAACGGTCGGGCGGCGCAGGCGAACTGGCTTATCGATATAGCCGGTTGTTCAGCCGCATGCTTGTGCTGATGTTGATCGCCAGCGCGCTTGGTGAGGCGTCGGGCGGCTTTCTCTTTCGCATCAACTTTGCCGTGCCGTTTACGCTGAGCGCGCTGACGACGGCGCTGGCCATCGTCCCATTGTTGCTCATCCCAGAGACACGCGCACAACAAGACGCGCACGACAGGCGCGACGAACTGCGCGCATTGTGGCGTCCGTTGGCGCATCTAAGCGACGGGTTATCCGCTGTCTGGCGCAATCCAACGCTGCTGGCGCTGTTGCTGTTCTCCGGGTTGGAGGCGGCGATCTTCACGACAACAGGCTTCTATACGCAGCTCTATTTCCACCAGTTGGGCTTTACCCTCGGCGCGATTGGCGTGATCGTCGCCATCGGCTCGGTAGTTGACTTCCTGGCGACGGCGCTGGCTCCCCGGCTGATTGCGCGCATACGACGGCGCTGGCTGCTGGCGGCGCTCTATGGCGCTGTGGCGCTTGGCGTGCTGATCATGAGCCTGGGCAATCCAGTGGTGGGGCTGGTCGGCTTCCTGCTGTTGATTCATCCTGGCGACGCGATCTTCGTGCCCGCGATGAGCGCCTCGCTGAACGAGCGCGCGCCCGAAGCGCAGCGCGCCACCGTGCTTTCGCTCGATACAACGCTCTTCAGCGCGGCGATGATTGTGGCGTTCCCGCTGTTTGGGCTGGGGCTAACACGCATCCCCTTCGGCGTGGCATATCTCTGCGCGTTTGGCGCGCTGATCGTGGGCGGAGGGGTTATTTTGCTGATACAGCGGGCGCGAAGGCGTCAGATATACCACAAGGACGTTGGCGGCTGCACAGGGTAGACCGCGAAGTTTGTGAAGACGCCGGTCAGCGCGCCGTCGTTGATGAAGACGCCCGGTTCGCCAGTTGCGGGTATCTCATTATCTTTGTCATAGTATGCGCCAACATACTGATCGTTGACGTAGCACAACAACGTCTTGCCGCGCCTGATCAGCAGCAGTTGGTTCGTCGCGCCAATGCCCTGGTAAATGGCCGCGCTGTCTCCGCCATCCAGATAGTCCCAGGAATTATTCAGATCGTTGGGGATATTGTGGTAGGCGTCAAGCTCCCATTGGCCATCATCATGTACCTCGAAGACGCCAAAGTTGTTCCCATCGCCTGTTACGGCGAACACTATACCGATGCCGTCAGAGCTATTCTGGTCGACCGTGCCTTGCTCCGAGGCTGTTACCTCAATGGCGGCGTCACCGAGAATGCCAGCCCCGGACGTGGTGTTGTAGTTGATCACCGTTTGATTCGTCCCGATGAGTTCATAGGAGCCGTTGGCGAATTTCGCGCCTTCGGGCTGCTCTGTCGTTACTGGATTGACCGTCCAGTAGCCATCAGCCGTCGTCAGAGAGTCCTGGAAGATTGGCGTTTCGGCCTGCACACGCTGGGGCAGGCCAGCGAAGTAGCTTTGCTGGTAGTGTTCCACATAGGAGCCGTAGCCCATGATGGTTGAGAAGAGCACAAGCGGGATCAGTGAGACTGCAATGAGTGACACAACACGCGGCCAGCGGCGCGGCTGTTGCGGTGTTGGCTGCTGGGCGAGCGCCTGTAGCGTGGGTGAGACGGGCGCCGCGCTCCCCGACGGAAAGCGCATAGCGGCGATGCGTTGCACATTGCCGCGTGTGGCTACCAGATCGTTTGCGAGGGCAGTGAGGTCGCGTAGGGGCAGGTTCGTCCGGGTGACGATCAGGCTGCACAGGCGCTCTGACGCGCTATAGATAGCATCGCTGGCGGCTGGGGAGAGCGTCCAGATCAGCGTAGCGTTTGGACTATCGAGCAGATATGCCATGCCAGAGGTCATGTTCATCAGGCCATATGCGCCGGGCGCATTCATGAGCGTGGTGGAGATGCGCGAGAACGAGCGCGCGTCGCTCCAGGCGATGCTGCGTTTCGCGCCGAAGCGCCCATCACGCCAGCGCAGCCCATGCTCGTCAGCGATCACCGTGCGGTTTGTAAAGAGGGGGAGGAAGCGTAGAAGGATAGGCGTCAGGATGACAAACGGTATCACCATGATAAACAACGGAAAAAAAGCAACGGAGGCCGGATTCTCAGGGCCAAAGAAGTCGAAGAGGTTGAACGAGATGGGCAGTATTTGCCCCAGGTCAAAGTCATTCGAGACCAGTGGGACAAAAAAGATGCTCATGAACACCAGCCAAAATACCAAAAACACTCCTGGGATGCGTACCGCTGTCGGCATGAGTCGCTTGATTGGCTTGATCTCGATTGGCCCGGCGGCCAGCGCTCCGGTGGGCAATGGGGCCGGTTGAGGCGTTACTATTGGCGTCAACGCGTCCTCACCGGCTGCGGCAATCTGGCGTAACGGCTCGATAGCGCGCGTGAGTTGACCTATTTGATTGAGTGGGCCGGTAAGGGTTGAGAGCGGAATGACAGGAACGATCAGAAAAAAGATAGCAAAAAAGCTAAGAAACCAAAACCCTGTCCACTGCGCAGTTTGCCAGGCGAGCCAGAGGCGATAGGCTGAGAAGGCAAGTATGCCGCCTACCACTGCGACGCCAAGCAACGCTGGTATGGCGCGCCCGACGATTCGCCAGCCTGACACGTTGCTCTTGCTGGTTTGCTGCCGCTCAAGCGCGGCGAGGATTGCTTGTGCGCTGATCATCTCTCATCCATCCTTTGTTTGCCACTACCGAAAACGCTCCGTAGCAGTACCTACGCTCAGTATAGCAGGCGGCGCAAGAGGATTTCTCTCTACCAAAGAGCGGGCAAGTGTGCTCTCTCGGCGGACTTTGTGGCGCAATGCGGTGAAGCCCGTCGGCGCGGTTTCAATCGCCCGCCAGAGCCGCCTCCCCAGGGCCATATGCTATCCAGGCTATCCAGGCGCGCGACGGCACAACAAAAATACCCCCTTCCCATTGATGGGAAGGGGGCAGGGGGATAGGTTACGCCCCGCCGTCCCACAGCAGGCGCATCTCGGCGCAGGTGGCCAGCAAGCCGTCGAGCGTGCCCTCGGCCTCGATGTGGCCGTCCTTCAGCACAATGATGTGGTCGGCGCGCTGCAACGCCGCCCGCCGGTGCGAAACCACCAGACACGTCGCCGACTCGCGCGCGAAGATGCCCTCCCAGAGTCGGTTCTCCGTCTCCACATCCAGCGCGCTGGAAAGATCGTCGAAGATCAGCAATTCTGGCTCTTGCACGAACATACGCGCCGCGGCTGAGCGTTGCACCTGGCCGCCGGAGAGGCGCACGCCGCGCGGCCCCACCATCGTCTCAAGCCCCTCCTCCATCTCGGCGATGTCGCGATCCAGCGAGGCGGCGGTGATGGCGCCGGGCAGGTCGGCGCGTTCGTGATCCTGCCCCAGTAGGATGTTCGTCCCCAGCGCCTCGCTGAAGAGATGTGGCGTCTGCGGCGTATAGGCGATGCGCGGCGGCCTGAAGAAGACGGCAGGATCGTGAATCTCGCGGCCATTCCAGCGAATCACGCCCGCCTGCCGCTCCACCAGCCCCAACATTGCCCGCAGGAAGGTCGTTTTGCCGGAGCCGATGCGCCCGGT
>JAJPIU010000126.1 GCA_021324535.1 Pseudomonadota bacterium | reverse complement strand
CACCCGCGACTATGAACGGCTGGCCACCACCTTGGTGGGCTTGCATGTTCTGGCCTTTACTTGTCTGCTGTTACACCAATTCATCGGATCGATGTTGAGTCCCTAACGCGCTCTAGCAGTACAACTCCCAGCGCCAACGCCAGTGGTACCCCTATCATGAGTGCAAGAACCACCACGGCGCGTGGCGAGCCAAAGTTGAGCGTGTAGCCGATGCCAAAGCGCCATTCCACCAGGATCGCCGGAGCGTCAGGATTGACATAGAGCACTCCTAGCTTCCAATAGTGGTCTGCCGTGCGGTCGGTGGACGCCGCGTTTGCGCTCCGCAGGCGTGCGCCACCCTGTATACGCTAGCCGCAGGTGTAGGGTGTTGCCCTTTCCAGAACATGTAACTGCTCCTATGATATAGTTTGTATGAGGAGCATCACACACAATCCCTGAGCAGGAGCATACAGACCAATGGTTAAGCCACTTCCAATGATCGATCCCTTGCGTCCCAACGGAGTCTCGCATAGTGAAGAGGCGCAACCTGTGCAATCCGCGCAATCCACGCAGTCCGACGAAGCTCAACGCGCCACTCGCCAGGCGATTCGCGAGAACGCGCGGCGCGTCTTGCGCGAAAGCGGCGTCGCCGACATCTTGCGGCGGCTAAATACGCAGGCGTTGCAGGGACGCGGCTGGTTCGAGGAATATGATTCGGGGGTTATCTTCAAGTGGGGGTCGGCTTTCACGCGCCGCCACATCTGGGTGGATGTTGACGGCGATACGCTGCGCTTCCGCTTGAAGCCGCACATTCGCTGCTCCGCCGCTGTGCCCGCCTGTGATGGAGAGTATCACAGCTTCACCGTCGCCACATGGAGCATCCCTGGCGCTGTGCTGCGCGAGGTGGATCGCAACTATAAACGCCCGGTCGCCGAATCCTCGGCGGACTGAGATTGTCGTCACAACGAACCGCTGAACTATACCATACTGTATTTCAGAACAGGATCGAGAGTGTTATGTCAAAAGCCTCGCGTGCGCCAAAGTCAGCGCGATCCTTGCGCCCGCTGGCCGCCGAAGACCTGCTGGCAATCAAGGTCGTCGAAGACCCACAGATCTCGCCTGATGGGGCGACGATTGCCTACGTCCAGATGGAGATCGATCGAGAGTCGTATGAGTATCGCCGCACGATCTGGCTGGCCTCAACCGATGGTGATCAGCCGCCGCGCCGCTTCACCGCAGGCCTAAAGGATAGCCAGCCGCGCTGGTCGCCGGATGGTGAGCAGCTTGCCTTCGTGCGTGCGCCTGGCAGCGGAACAAAGCCGTCTTCCAAAGAAGAGCGCGAGAAAGGCATAGGGCGCCCGCAGGTCTGGGTGATCCCCACGCATGGCGGCGAGGCGCGCCAGTTGACCCACCTGCGGTACGGCGCCAATTCGCCTGAATGGTCGCCGGATGGCGCGACGCTGTTGGTGGTCAGCCAGACAGGCGAGCCAGACGACCACGAGGTAGATGATGCCGCTCTGCCCAACGAGGGCGGCAAACACTTCCCGCGCGTGCGCACGATCAACCAGTTGTGGTATAAGCTCGACGGCGTTGGCTACATCTATGAGCAGCATGCCCATCTCTTCAGTGTGGAGGTGGCGAGTGGCGAGGCGCGCCAATTGACCGATGGCGACTGGAACGACGGTGAACCGCGTTGGTCGCCGGATGGCAAGCGCGTCGCCTTCACCTCGGATCGCACAAATGAACGCTGGCGCTGGCCCGCCGCCGCCATCTGGACGCTCGAACTGGAAAGCGGCGCGCTCAACCAGCTTACCGATGATTCGCTGGCGTGTAGCGCGCCCTCGTGGTCGCCCGATGGCGCGCAGATTGCCTTCCTCGCTGGCCCGCGCCGCCATGGGGTGGGGCATACCGATCTGTATGTCACCTCGGCTGATCCGGCGCGGAGCAATGCGCGTCTGCTCACGCAGGACTTCACGCCCACCTGCCAGAACACCGGCATTGACGATCTGCGCTCCTTTCATGGGGCTTCGCGGCTCTATTGGTCTGCCGACGGACAGGAGATTTACTTCTCTGGCTCCATGCGCGGCGCGACGCACATCTACGCTGCGCGCCCGACTGGCGATCTCTTGCCGCGCCGCGTAACCGATGGTGAGCGCGTGATCTATGGCTACTCGCTCGATGCGGCAGGCAAAACGCTGGCGCTGGCCCGCTCGGAGCCGACCATCCCCGGCGATCTCTATACGCAGCCTGTCACTGCCGCACGCGACGCGCACGGCGTGGAGGCGCGGCGGCTTACGACGCTCAACGCCTCGCTGTTCAGCGAGGTGGCGCTTGCGCATCCCGAAGAGATCACATTTCATGGGCCGGATAACTGGGAGCTACAGGGCTGGGTAATGCGCTCCCCCCATATTCCCCTCGGTGAGCCAACGCCAACCGTGCTGGAGATTCATGGCGGTCCGGCGGCAATGTATAGTTACAGCTTCTTCTTTGAGTTCCAGTTGCTTGCGGCGCATGGCTTCACCGTCGTCTATAGCAATCCGCGCGGCAGCACCGGCTATGGGCGTGTCTTCTCCGGCGCGGTGATCAACGACTGGGGCGGCAAGGATTATGAAGACGTGCTGGCCGGGCTTGACGAGGCCATTGCGCGCGGTGGGATCGACGCCGAGCGGCTTGGCGTGGCCGGTGGCAGCTACGGCGGCTTCATGACGAACTGGGCGGTGGGCCATAGCGACCGCTTCAAGGCGGCGGTGACGATGCGCAGCGTGGTGAACATGGCCACGATGTTTGGCGTCAGCGATCTCGGTTGGTCGCTTACCATAGACGAGTTGAGCGCCACGCCCTGGGGCGACCCGGATCGCCTGATGCGCTTCTCGCCCATCACCTATGTGGAAAACATCAACACGCCGCTGTTGATCCTGCACAGCGACAACGATCTGCGTTGCCCCATCGCCGAGGCGGAGCAACTCTATAGCGCGCTGAAATATCTCGAACGCGAGACAAAGTTTGTGCGCTTCGAGGAGCAATCGCACGATCTCTCGCGCACAGGCCATCCCCGTTCGCGCGTGATCCGTCTGAACGAGATCGTCGGCTGGTTCGAGAAGTATCTGCGGTAACGTTCGTTCTCCTTTAGCGTTCATGTCAACGCCTGCGATGGTTTCCATGCTATCGCAGGCGTTTTGGCGTTCACCCTACGTGCTATACTCTACCTGAAATGCGAATGGACAGAAAGAGTCGAAGAGTGTTCTAAAAGCGGGGAGTGTGTGCGCATGCCCGAAGAGCGTAAGTTGGTCACTATTCTTTTCGCCGATGTTACCGGCTCAACCAGCCTGGGGGAATCGCTTGATCCTGAAGACCTTCGCGCGTTGATGGGCCGCTATTACGACCACGCGCGTGAGGTCATTGGCAGCTACGGCGGTACGGTAGAAAAGTTCATCGGCGACGCGGTGATGGCTGTCTTTGGCCTCTCGGTGACGCATGACGATGACGCTGAGCGCGCGCTGGCGGCTGCCCTGGCCTTGCGTGATGTGATCCGGCAGGATGCGCTGCTAGGTGAGTCCTTCCAGTTGCGTATGGGTGTGAATACCGGCGAAGTCATGGCGACGACCGACGCCTCGCGTAGCGACTTTCTGGTGACTGGCGATGCCGTGAACGCCGCCGCGCGCCTGGAACAAAACGCCAACCCAGGAGAGATCATAGCCAGTGAACGCACCATGCAGGCAGCGCGCCGTGCGTTTGTGTTTGGCGAACCGCGTGAAATACAGGTGAAGGGGAAGCAGTTTCCCCTGCGCATCTTCCCGCTGATCGAGAAGCGCGCTACCCGCCAGGTGGAACGTCCCCCGCTGGTTGGGCGCAAACAAGACCTCTTGCAATTGGAGATTCTCCGCGAACGTGCGTTGGAGGAAGAGCGCCCGCAAATCGCTTCGATCATTGCCCCTGCGGGTATGGGCAAGACCCGTCTGGTGGAAGAGTTTCTTGCGCGGCTCGATCCAGAGGAAGGCTTCCAGGTTGCTACGGCGTACTGCCAGCCCTACGGCGAGACAATGGCCTATCTGCCGCTGCAAGGTCTTTTGCAGGAGCTGCTGAAGGGAGAAGTGAGTAGAGATCGCCTGGTTGGCGCTTTCTCGCAGGGTGGCTATCGCACTGATGACGCCGAGCGCCTGGCCGGGCATGTGCTGGCGACGTTGGGCCGTGAAGCGGAGCCAGGCGCCAGCGCCGATAGCCAGCTAAGTATGAGCGCCTGGCGTCTGCTCATTGAAACCCTTGCCAGGCAAGCGCCGTGTATCCTCCTCTTTGAAGATATTCATTGGGCAAGTGAAAGCCTGCTCGATTTGGTAGAATACCTGTTCTCGCTGCATACCTCTGTCTCGCTGCTCATGATTGCCCTGAGTCGCCCTGAACTGCTGGATCGGCGGCCCAACTGGGGTGGTGGTCGGCAAAACTTCACCTCGCTTGCCCTCCAGCCGCTTTCTGCGAAACGCAGCCGCGAACTGGCGCAGCGGCTGGCGCCCGATCTGCCGGAAGCCGTGAGTGTGAAGATCGCCGAAAGTTCTGGGGGCAACCCGTTTTTTGCCCAGGAATTGGTACGGGGCCTTGCCGAGCGCGGGCAGGTTGGCGCAACGGCAACCATTGATATGTTGCCAGATACAGTGCATGCCGCTGTGTTGGCCCGCCTGGATCTGCTCTCGAAAACCGAGCGCGAGGTGTTGCAGGTCGCCTCGGTCGCTGGGCATTCTTTCACGACAGAACTGCTCAAGAGCGTTTTGCCCGCCATAAGCATGGAAGAGATCGCGGCGGCGCTGGATGGTTTGCTGGCCCGCGATATGCTTGGCGCGACCAACGTCGGCGGCGCATTCAGCTTCCAGCATGGGCTGCTACGCGACGTGACCTATGGCACGCTCTCGCGCGCCGAACGTATTCGCCTGCACAAAGCTATCGCGACCTCGCTTCTTGCGGAAGCCGATGGACACCTCGATGACGTTGTTGAACTGTTGGCGTATCACTACTCCAAAGCCGTAGAACTGTCGCGT
>JAJPIU010000007.1 GCA_021324535.1 Pseudomonadota bacterium | reverse complement strand
TTCTGTCCGTTTTGTCCACTGCCGTTTTGCGCGCTGGCCTCGGCCTGTCCGCCATTCTCGCCCGCTTCGCCATTCTCGGCATTTTCCTCTTCGGCGACGTCCTTCGCGGCGCCCGCCTTCGCAAGCTCGCTGATGCGCCCGTAGAGCGTCGCCTGGAAGGTCGCCAGCTCGTTCAGCTTGCTCAGCGTCGCGGTGATTGTCCAGTATTCTTCAGGAACGAAGGCGCGAATCTCGGCCTCGCGGTCGCAGATCAGCCGCACGGCGACCGACTGCACACGCCCGGCGCTCGTCCCCGACTGCACACGCCGCCAGAGCAACGGGCTGATCTTATAGCCCACCAGGCGATCCAACACGCGGCGCGCCTGCTGCGCATTGAAGAGGTTCTCGTCAATCGTGCGCGGATTGTTGATGGCCTCCTGCACGGCGCGGCGGGTGATCTCATGGAAGACGGCGCGCTTGGGGCGCTTGAGGCCAAGCATCTCTTGCAGTGACCATGCGATGAACTCGCCCTCGCGGTCGGGGTCGGGCGCGAGATAGACCGTCTTGGCCTTTTTGCTGGCCCGTTTGAGGTCGGTGATCAACGCCTCTTTGCGCTCGATGGTCACATATTTGGGCGCGAAGTCGCGCCGCACATCCACGCCCAACCCCTTCTGGGGCAGGTCTATAATGTGGCCCATCGAGGCGCGCACCTCGAAATCATCGCCCAGGAACTTCTCTATCGTTTTGGCTTTCGCCGGAGATTCGACAATGACCAGATTCTTCGCCATCCTGCGGTTCACCCCTATCGTTATTCAACTTCGCTCACGTCTCAGATAAGACGTCTCGCGTGGCGTGCTCTTTATCTCTTACGCTGTACGGGTTAGGTTTCTCATAGAAAGCTCGACTGGAAAGCTCGATGCGCATCGCCGAAAAGCCAGATGAACTCCGCCTTGATATGGTTTTCTTCACCACTCTTTATTACGGTTGACTGGCTCAAATGTTCCACTGTTCTACATCAACACGCTCATCTTGCCCATTCCTGCGTCAGCGTCGCATTCAGGATCACCCGATAGTGACGTCTTTCGCCTTTGACGCGCTAGTATACCACTATACGGCGCCAATGCAAGATGATCGCCGCCAGCTACTCAAAATTGCCAGTAGCGCGGTAGGAAACAAGGTCATCAGGGGAGATAGCATCAGCAGCCGTCAGGCGATAGTGCTTTTCTTCAAGTATCTTGATAACGCCGTCCTGCCGACCAAAAGACCATAGGGCAATACCGCCATCTGATATGAACTGGGCGGCAATTGGGCGGCAATTGGGCGGCAAATCAAATCGGGAAAACGCTCCTCGCATAGCGCAAAGTCTTGCTCTATCTGGATGATATGCAGCGTGTCAGCATGCCCTTTTGCCTGAACAGGCAAGACGAACTGCACGCCCTGCTTATTGATTCCCACATATACCTCATCGGTCTCAATCCGCCCTACGCCTGGAACAGTCGTCCGCAAGTGGCTTTGCAGCGAATAGCAGGTGATTCCTGTGAATATGTCAAGCAGGCGATTGTAGCGCAGCTTCGCCAGCAAGGCTTGTTCGTCGCTCTGTGTGTATTTGGCGACAATACTCGGTGTCGCATCAGGAACTTTGATCTCGATGAGATGCGGGTTGGGAGTCAGTGAGATGGGAGCCATAGCTACAAACTGATAGAGAGAGCGGCCAACAGAGCGGATAACCCATACCTCTCCCTGGGGAGCTTTTGCTTGTATAGCTACTGGCAATGCGCCGCGATAGCGAAACGAGTAGAGAATGTCTCCAATGTTTTTTGGAACCTGGATACCCAAAGCTTGCGCAGCCTGAATCAGATCATCGCGGGTAAACTCGACGACACGCGCGCCTTCTTGATAGCGTTGGAGGAAGACATGCTCAACAATCTGGCTATAGCGATTTGGCTTAGCTGAAGAGGGCTGATCTGGAGATTCCGCCATGAATTCGTTATCCTTCTTGAACTGAACGATAGCCAGGCCAAGACAAGACCACGACCTCTTCGCGCAACTGTGCCTTTGTTGCCGTGGCCAGTCGTGTTCGCCAGAGATCAATACCAACCACCTCGTAGCCAAGTGAGCGCGCAATATCAGCCAAGAGCTGGCCAGTTGGAATCATGACACGCAGGTACGACACTTGATCCCCAACGACATAGGCCAGATGCGCCCCAGGGCGTAACACGGTTCGTAGATCCGCCAGATGACGCGCCATCCCCCCAAAGTAGAGGCGCGTCACCTTCCCATACAATCGTTCGAAGCCCGACGTCTTGTTTAGTTCGATACGCCGCTCCTCAATCTCCCTGGCAATTCGCTGAATCTCAGGATGAGCAGCTACCCACTGGTCATCGTCATCGCCTTTATAGACTGTGCGCGTATTCGAGCGAAGCAGCCCCTTTTTCAGCGCGCGTAAGTCAGCTTTCTTGTGAAGAAATCCCAGCAACACAGACTCAAGCCGCGTCGTGCGCGTATAATCTTTCTCATTGGGATAAGGCGGCGACGTAATGACGAGATCAACAGTTCTCGGTTGAAGTATCTTGCTCAGACTTCGCGCATCACCTGTATACGTCCGCGCAGGCCCTCTCGATTGCTCCTGTATCTCCGACAGACGCAGATCGCGCGCCATCGCCTGAACGCCTTCCAGCCAGGGCGCAACAACCGGCGCATCCAGCTTCGGCTTCGTCACTCCAACCTCCGGGCCAAAGCGAAGGTTGCTGCTCGACAGAACAAGCGATTTTGCCAGCGCCAACCGTTCGTGGTGATAAAACCGCTCATCGTAGGCAGATTCCAAACAATTCAGCAATACCAATGCCTTATGTAGCGGGAGCGGACTAATCGAGCCTGTCAGCAGCAATGCGTCTTGTTCGGGCGAGAGCGAAAGAAGCTGTTCGGGCGCCTCCTGCGCGCCGAAGAACG
>JAJPIU010000237.1 GCA_021324535.1 Pseudomonadota bacterium | reverse complement strand
GCATCCTTATGGGCGCTCTGGAAGAGGGGCGTATCTGAAAATGAATTGGTTACCGGTAGCTTCGTTATCATACTGTTTTTATTGATAGGGCTGATGCCTACCATCTTTTTGCCCAACATAATTACTCTATCTCAATTTCAGGATACAGCAGATCACCTACGGTCGGCTGCCCTTGCTGGAGACGACCGAATTGCTCCAGTGGATGACCTACTCATCGAGGAAGAGCCTGATAGTGACGAACCTCTCACTTCGGAGGAACATCAGCGTGTAGAGACTTTTCGCCATACCCTAGCATTTGATGATATTGACAACCTGGGTTATGGCATAGGCGTGGCGGCCTTTGGCCTTTTATTCACTGTTGCTGGTAGATATGACTGGCCGCTGATTATCAAAGCAATTATTTCAGCTTCCATGACTATACCAGGGTACAAAAGCTTCGACCCGCTTTTCGTTTTCCCGTTATTGGAGTTGACCGGCCCCTTTTTGCTCCTTGCGGCAGGATCATTATTTTTCTGGGTCTGGAAAGCACACCGCCCACTCCGACTGCTAGCCGATGAGTCTGGTGTTCGGCCAGAGGGTACACAGTCGGCTGATCCTACCGCTATTGCATGGAACGACGTTCACGCTTTCTGGCAAATTTCAGGCGTGTATATTCTTGACACAGGCGACCGCCAGCTTACCTGGGCACCTAAAGCACAATCGCAGATCGGAGACACTCTTGCACGCGCCAGCATGCAAGCCAATAGGCGCTTCTGCTTCCTAATCAGCAAACGTACAGGATTACCCCTTCGCGATCTTACCGGAGCAGCAACAATTCTGACGAAGAAATCTCACGGCCTGCAAGCGGAATTGAGAGAGCTTCCCTCTGAGGTAGCTCATGCGCTGGCTCCGCTGGCGCCTGTTCGTCCGCCTATTCTTACATCTGTTTGGGGACTGCTCCTGTTATGGCTGGCCCCCCTGGGTCTCTACGCTGTTGGTATATATCTTGTTCAGGTATTACGACCATAAACTAACCAGCGCGCTTGCGCCTATCGTTGTGAGATAGTATTGGCATTGGACAAGTGAAGAAGAGGGAGAGCAAAGCATGAAAGTCTATATTTCGACCGATTTCGAGGGCGTGGCGGGGATTGTGGATTGGGATCAGATCATGCTCAACGGGCATGACTACGAGATGGGACGACGGTTGCTGCTGGGCGAACTCAACGCCGCGATTGATGGCGCCAGCGATGCAGGAGCGGATAGCTTCGTCGTCAACGATTCCCACAGCGTGATGCGCAACCTACCGCCCGACGAGATTCACGGCGAGGCGACGCTGATCAGCGGCAAGTTTAAGCCGATGTATATGATGGAGGGGCTTGACGCCAGCTTCGACGCGATCTTCTTCGTGGGCTATCACGGCTCCATCGGGGCGGGCCAGGCGGTGCTGAGCCACAGCTACAATCCACGCGCCATCTGGGAGGCGCGCATCAACGGCGAGGTGGTTGGTGAGACGGCGCTCAACGCGCTGGTGGCCGCGCACTATGGCGTGCCCATCGCACTGGTGACAGGCGACGAGGCAACCATCGAGGAGGCCAAACATCTCGAACCGGCGCCGCATGGGGTGGTCGTGAAGCGGGGTATCTCACGCTTCTCCGCCGAGAGCCTGCATCCCAGCATCGCCTGCGCGCGCATTTATGAGGGAGCAAAAGAGGCGCTGACCACCGCCAAACCGGCGTCCGCGCCCACCTTCCCGACGGAGACGCGCGTCGAACTGACCTTCCTCACGGCGGACATGGCCGAGATGGCGACCTGGGTGCGTGGGGTGGAACGTATGGAGGGACAGTCGCGCACCGTAGCTTTTCAAGGCACGAACACGCTCGATCTGTTCCACACGTTCGTCACGATTGTCTATCTCACGCGGGCCATCGTGGAGTGAGTGCTATCTCCCCTTGAACTTCGCGGGGCGCTTTTCGAGGAACGCCTGCATACCCTCGCGCTGATCCTCCGTGGAGAAGAGCAGCGCGAAGAGGCGCTTCTCATAGAGCAGGCCCGCTTCGAGCGGCGTCTCGAAGGCGGCAAGGATCGCCTCTTTCGTCAGCACGGCGGCCAGCGGCGCCTGCGCGGCGATCTTGCGCGCCAGCTTCTTGGCTTCCTCAAGCTGCTGGCCGTCGGGCGTCACGCGGTTCACCAGCCCCCAGTCGTACATATTCTGCGCGCTGGCCTGCTCTCCGGTCAGGCACAGCTCCATCGCGCGGTACTTGCCCAGCGTGCGCGCCAGGCGTTGCGTGCCGCCCGCGCCACACATAATCCCCAGCAGAATCTCCGGCTGGCCAAACTTCGCCTTTTCGCTGGCGATGATAATGTCCGCGTGCATCGCCAGCTCGTTACCGCCACCCAGCGCAAAGCCCGATACTGCGGCGATGATCGGCTTCTTCACACGACGGATACGATCCCATCCCTCGAAGGGGCCAAGCGCCATCTGCGCCGGGCTTGCCGTCGCCATCTCAGCGATGTCGGCGCCTGCGGCGAAGGCGCGTTCGCCCGCACCGGTCAGCACGATGCAATGGATGGCGTCGTCGTGGTCGAGCGTTTCAAGCGCATCGGCCAGCTCGGCGACCAAATCCCAGTTCAGCGCATTGAGCTTCTCCGGGCGATTGATGATCGCGGTCGCGATTGGCTCCTCGCGTTCGACAACGATATAGCGCGGCTGCGTTGTGGTCTGGTCTGGCATACCCTTTGCTACACTTTCTGCTTAGACGTGGAATTGGACGTCGGCAATGAGCAGCGGCGCGTCACGATGCGCGCCCCCACAAAGAGTATACCCCGCCAGGGATGGCGAGCGGCGGATTATCAGGATCATGGGGAATCGTTTCGGCGCCATATCGGCAATTTGGGGCGGGAACATTGCAGCGAAATGGCGCGTCACACGTAGAGATGATAGTCAGGCAGAAGTGGGTCATAGTACCGGTTACATGCCAGGGAACGCCCCGTTATAAAAAGCATGCGGCGCTCGTCTCTTTAGCATAGCGATCAATTCAATGAGAGAAGACGATCAGGGACGCTTCCTGCATGTTTGATGGTCTTCCTCCGCATGAGGGCCAGCAGCGTGAGTACAGCACAAGAGAGTCCGACAATGGCGCCCACCAACACGCGCCGACATATCAGGCAGGTCATCAACGAGCTGGCGGAAACCATTCGTGAGCGCGACCGCGTCACCTATGATCACTGCCGCCGCGTCGCCATCTATGCGCAACGGCTGGCGCGTGCGGTGGGCCTGCAACGGACGGCGGCGCGCACGATTGCGCAGGCGGCCCTTGTACATGATCTGGGCAAGACATGGATGCAAAACGAGGTGCTCAACAAACCCTCGGCGCTCTCGCTGGATGAGCGGCACGAGATGGAACGCCATCCCATCATCGCCGCACGCATTATGATGGCGTACGACGCCCCCGACGAACTGATTGACATTGTGCGCCACCATCACGAGGCGTATGACGGCAGCGGCTACCCCGACGGCATCAAAGGGGCCGCTATTCCGCTTGGCGCGCGTATCCTCACTATCGCCGATGTCTTCGACGCGCTGACCACCCAGCGGCCCTATAAAGAGGCGATGTCGCTTGAGGTGGCCCGCGAACACATCGCCGCGCGCGCCGGAAAGATGTTCGATCCCGCGATCACCGACGTGTTCCTTCACCTGTTGAATGAACGCCAGGACTTCCAGATCGCCATGCACACCACCTGCCCGCTCCCGGCGATTGATCCCACCTGGGACGCGCACGACAACTTCGATCTGGCGAGTTAAAATCTGAAGGCTAAGAGCTAAAGGCTTCACCGTGGCGACTTGCCAGCATTACGAGCGAAACAGGGCGTTCTATCCGCGCAACCGCTAGCGTGTCCATGCGTCAGGATGTATACTTGAAGAGAGTGTGGCCCACGGCGTCCGCACATCTTTTCCCACATTCAGCAGCAAAACGTAGCCAGCGACATTCGAGCAGGAGCAGCAGCATGGCGACAACAGCCGAGAAACCACCCACGCAATCATCCACGACATCGGGAGGGTCGCCAACCGGTTCGACAAAACCGGTGAGTGGCAAATCAACGGGCGCCCTGCCCAAGGTAGTAGGAAATGCGACCCCCAAAGAGGCTCCGCAGCCCTCGCTGGGGCAGCGTATGCTGGGGATGTTGCGCGGCTCTCGTGTCTCGCCGCCTGCCAACAAACCTGCGGCTCCCAAGCCTGCCTCCGCCCAGCAGCCGGATCGTTTTCCACCTGGCTTCTGGCGCAAACGCATGTTGGGGATGCTGCTGCTCGTTGGGGGAATGTTTGTCATCCTGTATGGCATTGAGTTCCTGGATATCTCCTTCCCACAACTGGGACTGATGGGAACCATCGCCCCAAGCAAAGCGAACATACCCATATTGTCTGGCCTTAAGTATGAACTTCTCATCCTGGCGATCTTGTTCGGCGGATTGTATATCCTGATCTACCGCCTGGGGTTGTTTCCTAACCCCAACCCGCCAGCTTCCACGGCGCAAAGAAGCTCCGGCGGCGCGTCGAGTAGTGGAACGCCTGCTGCTCGCAAGCCGGTGAACGCCACGCCTGGAATCGGCGAACGCCGCACCCGCGCAGACCGCCGATACGCCGCAGAGCGCGCCGCCGAACGCGCTGCGCGTGCGCGCGAGGCAAAGATTGCCCGCGAAAACAGCGGCATGCGTGGTATGCTCAATAAGGCGTTCAAGCGGGAAGTGGCGGCTGAGAAGACAAGCGCGGCAGCGAAGGCGCCAACCACGAAAACGAAGGCTGCCAGCGCAGGCTCCACAAAAGCCGCAAAGGCGCCCGTCGCCACTGAGACAAACGCGCCGAAAGCGACGACGCCCAGCGAACACGACGCGATGTATGAGCGCGTGAAGGCCGACCAGCGGCAGCGCCGTCGGCGTGAGGGCAAACGCTAAGGCTTAAGGCTTAAGGCTAAAACGCTAACGCTAACGCGAGCATATACGGCGCCTGCAAGGCGAGCATCCCAAGAAGGACACAACACTCTTATGAGCGAACCCGCCGACCAACCATCCATAGGGGTATCCGCAGCCCATCTGGAAGACCTGCGTATTGGCGCTCAGGCGCGCGGACGCGACAGACAATCACTTGGCGAACTGCAACGCATCGTCGTGAGCGAGACAAATCACCAGGTGACGCATCTGGTGATTGACCCAGGTCTGCTGGCCTCAGGCAATGCGCTGGCCCCCGGCGGCTGGGAAAAGCCACGCGCACGGGTGGTTCCCATTTCGTTGCTGATCAAGGCGACACCGCAAGAGATCATGCTAGATTGTGATGAGGCGACGTTCGATACCTATCCGCTTTTCGAGCAGGAACGCGCCACCACAGCCGAAGCGCCTGCCACGCCCGACCGCGCGCATTGGTGGTCGCGGGCGAACCTGGGCGAGGTCATCACCTATCTCTTTTCGGAGATCTCTGGCCCCTATATTCCCAATACGCCTGATGAGGAAATACACCTCAATGAACCGAGTGACTCGGCGGCGATCTCGGCGGGAGCAGCCGTCTGGCGACGCGCCACCGACAACGCAACGGACGCGACACGGCATGGCCCATCCGACGAAACCGAGGTTGGCGTGGTAGAGCGCGCGCTGCTGGATAGCGACGGGCGGCTCAGCGCGTTGGTGGTTCGCCGCAAGGGAACGCTGGGCGCTTGGGGCGAACTGGTAGTATTGCCAGCCGATCAAATCGCAGATCTCGACGACGAGATTGTGCATATCACCCTGACCGACGCCGAGATCGAGGCGCTGGCTCCTTTTGAGGAGTAAGCGTTAGGGCTGTGGGACAACAGATGGCGTAGCGCCGCCTGACGCCCCTGCCGTAGAGTGACGCTGACGCCAGGCAAGCCACACCAGCAACGCGAAAAACGGGACGGTGGCAATTGGCTCCAGCACGTTGCTCTCGAACGGGATGGAGAGTAGCGTGGTGAACGCTACCGCGCCCGTCATCAGCGCGAGGTTGTGGCGCGCCGACCAGCCTAACCGTTGCGACCAATCAACACCTACCTCAATGGCATATACTGTGGCAAGCAGCAAAATCACTCCGCTCATCACCTGGGTCAGCGCCACCCCTGTGCGCGCATGGCGGAGAATGGCAGAGAAAATATCAGGCACAAGATAGATGCAAAAGTAATAGGTGAGCATCGCCAGAAAGCCTAGAAGACGCAGCCGCCATACGCCAGGAAGTGTTCGCGACGATGGCTAAGACTGTCTGGCAGGGGGCAGACGTAGGGCAATCAACGCCAGCACAATAGTGATGACGAGGACGATCACACGTTGCGGGCGATAGAGCGGCGCTAGAGCAATCAGCGACGTGACAGCGGCAAGCAAAATGAGGCTGATGATCATGCCCCGCCTGCGCAAGAGCGGCTGCCCGGCGAATCGTGGGAACAGGCTATCGAAAAACGCGATGGGCGTGATAACACTGATCAGGATATGGAAAATTGTCAGGCTGAGTACCCACAACCAATCAATGCCGCCGTACATGGCATAGCCGTTTGGAACCACATAGTACCATGTTCCAGCAGTCACGCCTTCATTCAGGAAGCCAAACGCAATTCCAAACACTAACAAGCTCGCCAGCCCCAGCCGCCGCCGAATCATCGCCTCACGGATGAGCAGATCTGATGTTCCGTAGAAGATGATGATGAGCGGCAGGGTAAGCGGTTGCGCCACCATCTTGAGTGGGCTGGAGCTAGACGTGACAATGGTTTCCGGGATGATTCCCGCGAAGAAACAAAACAGCAAAATTGCAGGCCATCTGCGAACCTTGCTCGCTGGGTTCATTGAGTTCGTTGGGTTCGCTGGATACATGGGAGCCTGTTGGAGCGTCGGCGAGAGCGGCGCTTGCTGGCCAGGCGTATAGGCAGTCAAAGGCGCTGACGGCAGAGCAGGAAGCGCAGAGGGAGGTGGCAAGACGACCGGTACACCCTCTGGCGTTGTTGGTGGCTCAAAATAGGGTGGGAAGTAAGGCGCGGGCAGCGTCTGTCCAGAGGGATACGCCGGATAGTTGGGGTATTGCTGATTGGGTGGATAGGGCTGCTGATTGGGAGACATTGGCTGACCCTCCTGAAGCGTACGATCCCCATCTTCTGGCGCAACGCGCGGCCCCGTGGCCTACGCTCTGCGAGAAACAGCGACACAAACAGCAGCTAATGGTGGAACAATCCCACCAACACGCTGGCCGGACTGATTGCCGAGAGCAGCCAGCCAATGATCAGCGAGACGACGCCCGCCGCCACAGAATAATAGACCTGACGACGCTCAGCGGCGCCCAGGCGCTGGCCGATGAACTTATCAATTATAGCGCACATCAGGGGATCGCTCAGCCACACACGCATCTGTTGCAGCCGTGTGATCTCGTCGTCGAGCGCAGCGGCATTTAGTGTGGGCGCGCGTTGCGCGGGCGGCGCCATAGGCGCTGCGACAGCCCCATGCGAACGGATTGGCGCGCCGGTTGGGGAAGGCGAAGGAGCAGCCAGGCCACCTCCGTATCCCCCTGGGGCGGCGGCGCCTGGGCGTGGCGGCTCTTGTTGCGGTGGCGCTGCGGGCATGGGCGAACGTGGTGGACTATAGGGCAATGTCTCCTCGTCATCTTGTGAGTATGGCGCGCCCGCAGTGGGCGCTTCTGGTGGCGCTTCCTTTCTGTTTGCCTCCCGCGTGCGCGCCTGTTCTTGCGCAGCCTGAGCATATGCCTGTGATTGTTGTTGTGCCGCTTGAGCCAATTGTTCATTGATGTACTGATCCAGTTCAGCAGCGTATGATGGGCGCGCCATGTGAGCCTCCTCAGTGTATCTGGGCAAAAAACATGCTATGAATTTAGGCGCTATTCTATCACAAACGCGGGCAATCGGGTATACTATGCCCGATCATCCTGCCCTTGTCCGGCAAAAAAAATGTGAGACTGACGATGATGCGGACGGCATGGACTGAAAGCATGTGAGGACGAGGCGTCTATGATGAGGCAATACCTATTAGCGCATCTGCGCGTCATCATTCCAGTTGGCCTGTTGGCTGTGATGAGCCTCTCAGTGGTGGCGGGCATCGGCTATCTACGCGCCTTCCCCTGGCAGCCACATAGCGTGCAAGGGAAAGCGTTAGCCAACCTCACGCAATACGTCAACCCCTTCATTGGCACGGCTCCCGCCGACGCGCACAACGGGCGACGCGACGATCGGGGCGATACCTTCCCCGGCGCCACCTATCCGCTCGGCATGGTACAGTGGAGTCCCGACACCTCTTCGAAGCTAGCTGGCGGCTATGTCTACTCCGATACGCAGATTGACGGCTTCAGCCTGACGCACTTCAGCGGGCGCGGCTGCATCGTTTATCAGGATATTCCCTTCATGCCGTATCTTGGCGACGTGACGCAATCGCCGGTCAGCGATCCCTCGCTCTACGTCGCGCGCTTCTCGCATAGCAATGAACAGGCGCAGCCCGGCTACTACCGCGTGGGCCTGCCCGATCTCAATACACAGGTGGAACTGACGGTCACGCCACACACAGGGATGGGCCGCTTCACCTTTCCAGCTACAGCGGCTGCCTCGCTGCTCATCAATGCCAGTGGCTCGATCAACGGCGTCAGCGCGGCAAGCGTCTCCCTGGTACCCGGCCAGCAGGAAGTAATCGGCTCGGCCACCAGTACAATCGGCTGCGGCCATGCGTCCTACACTATCTACTTTGCCGCACGCTTCGATCAAGCCTTCAGCGCGTATGGCGTCTGGAACGGCGCCAACGTCACAGCGGGCGCGACCTCTGGCGCAGGCGCAAGCGTTGGCGCGTATGTGACGTTTGATACCAGCCAGCAGCAGATCGTCATGGCAAGCGTGGGTATCTCGTTTGTGAGCGTGGCCAACGCCGAGGATAATCTTGCGCGTGAGAATCCGCAACCGACCAGCCAACAGTTTGATGCGTTGCGCCAGGCCGCCAACTCCGCCTGGAATACGCGCCTGAACAGCATCCTCATCGGCTCGGCCACGCCATCTCAGCTTAGCGTCTTCTATACTGCGCTCTATCATATCTTTCTACAGCCCAATATCTTTAGCGACGCCAACGGGCAATACATTGGCTTCGATGGTAAGGTACACACGGTCGCGACGGGGCATGCGCAGTACGAAAACATCAGCACATGGGATGGCTACCGCTGCCAGATCGCGCTGTTGGCGTTGCTGGCGCCCTCGGTGGCCAGCGACATTGCACAATCGCTGGTGAACGATGCACAGCAGGGCGACGGGCATTTGCCACGCTGGGAACAGGCCAATAGCGACTCGTATGGTATGGTGGGCGACGGGGCTGATGTCTATATCGCCACCGCCTACGCCTTTGGCGCGACCCAATTCGATACGGCGGGCGCGCTCTACGCCATG
>JAJPIU010000265.1 GCA_021324535.1 Pseudomonadota bacterium | reverse complement strand
GGGATGCTACAATTCAAGCGATTTTATGCTGTCCCCAGGCAAGGCGTAGCAGAGTGAACCATTGAGCATACTTTGGTGTTATCTCTAGGGAGCCAATTGGCGGAGCGAGTAGCAGAGCGGAGGAGTCGCGTGGGTACGGAGTCGTCTCGCCACAGGAAGCGTGCACGCCACGCGCATAGCACGCACGGTACGCAGGATACGCGACATCACCGCACGATGACCACAAGCAAGCGCATTCCCGCCAATGCCTCAGAAGAAGTCACTGTGAGCAGTGCGCTCCCTGCAGGAGCTATCGCCTTGCGAAGCGCCCATGCTGCCCGCACAACACGCCCAATGGCCACCGCCACAGCGCCCGACCGCACAAAGCAGCCTCAGGTGGAAATACCTTCCACATCGGCTCCGTTGCAGCGCATACGCAAACTGGCTGACAACATGTTCTCGCGCGTGGATGTGACGCTGTTGCTGCTTGGCGCGATCATTTTGTTTGCGTTTGGGCTGCGCATCTACGGCTTGAACTGGGATGTCAACAACCACCTGCACCCCGACGAGCGCGAGATTGTCTTTCAGGCGATGTGTCTGGCTTTCCCCGGCGGCCAGCGCGTGGGCAATTGCGTGCCTGCGTACACGGGGCCAAACTGGTTCTTCAACATCGCCTCGCCGCTCAATCCGCATTTCTTCGCCTATGGCTCGTTTCCGCTGTACCTTCTTGCAGTGGTGGCGCATGGGTTGGCCTGGCTCACACACATCACTGGCGGCGCGTTTCGCCCAACCGATGGCGGCGCCTTTGACGACTTCAACCACTTCACACTGATCGGGCGCGCTCTCTCGGCGCTGTTCGACACCGGCTCCGTGCTGCTGTCCGGCTTGATTGCTCGGCGGCTGATGGGACGCTGGGCCGGTGTCCTGGCGGCGGCGTTCGTCGCGGTGATCCCGTTCAATGTCCAGGTCTCTCATTTCTACGCTGTAGATACGGTGCTGCTCTTCTTCGTGCTGCTGACACTGCTTGCCTGCATTATGCTAGCGCAGAGCAAGCCGCGCTGGCGGCCGTCCGACTCCAATGATGAGGAGGATGACTACTATGACGCGCAACAGCCACGCGAGACGCTGGCAAGCGTGTGGGGCGCATGGGGACTTGGCGTCTTCGTGGGAATGAGTTTTGCTCTGGCGATGTCTACCAAGGTGAGCGCCCTGCCTCTGCTGGCTCCCATTCTCTTCACGGTATTTCTGGTCTGGCGCAGGCGCGGCTTCGAGCCTGCGGCGCTGGCGCTGGCGGGCATCATGGCGACTGGCATCGTCACATTTATGATCACCAGTCCCTATGCGCTGATCGATCTGAAAGATTTCCAGGCGCAGGTGCAGGAGCAGACACAGCTTTCGCAGGGCTTGCTCGATTATCCCTACGTGCGCCAGTTCGCCAACACGACGCCGTATGTCTACGAGATACAGCAGATGTTGCTCTATGACATGGGGCTGGCGCTGGGGTTGGCTGGGCTGGCGGGCTTCGCCTGGGCGGCGTGGCGTGTCTGGCGGTCGGTATTGAGCGAGTGGACGATTCTGGTGATCTGGCTGATCGGCTACTTTGCGGTGATCGGCGACGCTTACACGAAGTTTACGCGCTATATGCTGCCCGTCTTCGCGCCGCTGGCCATCTGCGCTGCCTGCGCCATCGTTGCGTTTGCCGCGTGGGGTATGCGGCGGCTGACCTCTCCCCCGACCCCTCCCCCGCACGGGGAGGGGAGAAAGGTGTTCCCCGCGCGAAGGTTTCTCCCCCTTCCTAGCTATGGGAAGGGGGTCGGAGGGATAGGTGCGCGCTTCACGGAGTTGTGGGGCGTGGGCTGGTGGCGCGTTGTCTGCGTGGCGCTGGCACTGACTATCTTTGCCTGTACAGCGTTCGAGGCGTTCGCGCTGGACAACATCTACAGCACGTTGAATACGCGCGTGCAGGCGTCCATCTGGCTCTACGATCACCTGACCCCCGGCTCAACCGTCACCTACGAGGTATGGGATGATCCCTTGCCCATCGAGGCGCCCCCTGCCTATACGCGCAACGGCATCGGCTACACCGCCGAGGGACACCCGATTCTTCCAGGCGAATACAATCAGGTTGGCCTCAATCTCTATGACGCCGACACGCCGGTAAAAGCCGCCCAGATGGCGCAAACGCTGGCGAGCGCGAACGCGGTGATCATCAGCAGCCAGCGATTGCTCCGCTCAATTCCCAAGCTGCCGGATCGCTACCCCATGACGATTCGCTACTATCAACTGCTCTTCGCGGGGAAGCTGGGTTTTCACCTGGCGTATCACGTCGAGAATCACCCCAATTTGTTTGGGATCACGCTGAACGATACCGGAGCGGATGAGAGCTTCTCGGTCTACGATCATCCCCCCGTCTGGATATTCATGCGAACGGGCGCTGGGCTGAACGCTAACCAGATTCAGACGATGCTCACACAGGGACTAACATTGCCGCCCGCCAGCAGCCGCGCAGGTAGCCAGAAGCCTCTGACGCTCTCGCCACAGGACGCCGCAGCCGACGCGCAATCGCCATCGCTGGCGGCGCAGTTCCCGCCAAACAGCCTGCCCAATCAGATACCGCTGCTGTGGTGGCTGTTGATCGTCGAACTACTGGGGATTATCGCCTTCCCGCTGACGTTCCATGTCTTCCCCGGACTCTATGATCGTGGCTGGGGGCTGACAAAGCTGCTGGGGATACTGCTGCTGGCGTATATGGTCTGGCTGCCGTCGAGCCTGAACCTGTTGCCGTTCGATAGTTGGGCAGTGGCGCTGATGTTCGGCGTGCTGGCAGCGATTGGCGCAGGGGTAGCATGGCTGCGGCGCGAGGCCATCTGGAGCTTCGTACGCGCACGCTGGCGGATACTTGTGACCTGCGAAGCGCTGTTCCTGATCGCGTTCCTGTTCTTCACATGGATACGAGCGCAAGACCCAGACCTGTGGCACATCTATCGCGGTGGCGAGAAGCCGATGGAGTTCGCCTTCCTCAACGCCATCCTGCGCAGCCGCTTTATGCCGCCCTACGATCCATGGTACAGCGGGGGCTATATCAACTACTACTACTATGGGCAATACCTGGTGGCCGTGCTGATCAAGTTGACCGGCATTGTTCCAGCCGTCGCGTTCAATCTGGCGCTGCCGCTGCTCTTTGGGATGACGTTTACGGGCGCGTTCTCGGTGGTGGCCGGGCTGACGCGCCGCTGGTGGGCGGGTCTCGTCGGCGGGATCGCGCTAGTCGTGATGGGCAATCTGGATGGCCTCTGGCAGGAGATCGCCCGCTGGCAAGACATCACAAAGGGCCTGACGCCGCCCAACTTCGACTATTGGGCAAGCAGCCGCGTCATCCCCTACACCATCAACGAGTTCCCTTATTGGAGCTTTCTGTACGGCGATCTGCATGCGCACCTGATCGATCTGCCGGTGACGGTCTTTCTGATCGCCTGTTGCGCCTCGCTGCTGGGTGTGACCTCGCCCCTGGCCCCTCCCCCGAACGGGGAGGCGAATGATGGCTGGCAGGGCGAACGTGTTCCCCCTGCCAGCGTGGAGAGCGATGGATCGGCAAGCACAATTGCTTCTCCTTCCCAGCATGGGAAGGAGGCTGGGGGGATAGGTTGGCGTTCGGTCGCGCCAACGCTGGCGGCGGCTGCGCTGGCGCTGGGCGCGGCGTGGTGCATCAACACCTGGGATCTGCCGACGTATGCGCTGCTGCTTGCTGCCGCGTTGGCGCTGGCTGTCTTCTTTGTGGGGAGGCCAAAAGGCAAGGGGGCGCGAACGGGCTGGCGCGCCATCTACGCCGGTTTGACCTGGCCAGCCATTCGCACGTATGGACTGGCGCTCGTTCTGACCTTCGGCGCCGCCTACGCGCTGTATTTCCCGTTCCACAGTAACTTCCAGAACTTCACGTCGGGGACGGGAACCGTCACCACACCAACCAATCCGGCGCAGTTTTTCACCCTGTTTGGCATCTGGCTCTTCCTGGCGGGCAGCTTCCTCACGCTTGAACTGCGCGACCGCGTGGAGGAATGGCTGGCAAGGGGGCACGGCGAGGATACCACACAACCCGGCTGGCGCCCGACGCTTGATACTCCGGCGGCATTGATCCGTCTGGTGGAGATCGGGCTGATCAACGGGGTTGTGCTCTATTTCGCCTATCTGGCCAGCCTCAAGGCGCTGCTCTTCATCATGTTCATCGAGGGACTGTTCCTGGGGCTGAACCCGCGCAATCCGCCGCTGAAGCTGCTGACCTATGCGCTGCTGGTGTTGGGGCTTGGGGTGGCGCTTGGCGTTGAGTTTATCTACGTGCGCGACTTCCTCGACAATTCGCTGTGGGAGCGCATGAATACCGTCTTCAAGTTCTACTATCAGGTGTGGACGTTGCTGGCGCTCAGTGGCGCGCTTGTCTTCGCCCAGATACTGCCGCGCGTGGTGGGGGAACCTGTGGTTGCGACGCAAACAGCCAGCGACGAAGTGCGCCAGGACGCCTACTATCGCGATGAGGAGGAGGGCGCTGGCGAGGCTGACGCGGCTGACGAGACGGAATCTCGCCTCTGGGCGGAAGCGCCCGATCCGGATGAGGAGGAGGCCGACGACTGGGAGGACGAACGCGCGCCTGTAGCGGCTGGCAAAGGCTTTACACTCCCTGGATGGGCCACGGGCGTCTCGAAGGGGGTAATCAAGGGGGTGTGGCTGCTGACGCTGGCTGCATTGCTGGCCGGTTCGTCCATTTTCCTCTTCGCGGGCACACAGATACGCCTGCAAGACCCTCAGGAGTGGGCGTTGGTCTCGCCGCCACCGGGTGGCATCCAGCCACAGGGACTTTCGCTCGATGGCATGGCGTATATGCGCGGGTGGTATCCTCAGGACTATGCGGCGATCACCTGGATGAATCAGCATATCGCGGGCGATCCCACCATCGTCGAGGCGAGCAACGGCCCGTATCAGTGGTATGGTCGCGTTTCGATCTATACAGGCTTGCCAAGCGTGCTGGGGTGGAGCAGCCATGAGTCGCAGCAACGCTATCCCGATCAGGTGTATGCGCGACAGGATGATGTGCAAAACTTCTATGGTACGCCCGATCCAGGAGCGGCGTTGGCCTTTTTGCATACCTACAACGTCAAATATGTGTATGTAGGGGTGTTAGAGGAAACGTGCTACGTGACAGACCCATCCAACAACTGCGTTCCCATGTCAGCGGCGGCGCTCGCGAAGTTCACTACGCTCACGCGCGAGGGCAAGCTGCGCGCGGTGTATCACAGCCAACAGACGACAATCTATGAGGTGACTGGATGATTGGCGTACTCTTTTCGTGGTGGCTTGCCATCGAAATCCTGGGGATCGCAGGCTTGCCACTGGCCGCCACCCTGCTCGCCAATCTGCCGGATCGCGGCTGGGCGCTGAGCAAGCCGCTTAGCCTGTTGCTGTTGGGCTGGCTGATCTGGTTCCCCCTCTCGCTCATTCCGGCGCTGCCCTTCAGCCAGGGATGGATCATCGGGACATTTATCGTCTTTACGCTTGGCAATGCGGCGCTCTTGCGGAGGCGTGAGTTGAGGATAGCACTGCGGCGGCTCATCACACGCCAGTGGGGCTATCTGGCGCTCAGCGAGGGGCTTTTCGCAGGCGCCTTCACGCTGATGGCCTGGGTGCGTAGCTTTACGCCCGCCGTGGTAGACACCGAGAAGTTCATGGATGAGGCGTTTCTTTCGGCGATCTGGCGTGCCCCGCATCTTCCGCCGCCCGATCCGTGGCTCAGCGGCTATAGCATCAACTACTACTACTTCGGCCACTATTTGATGGCGCTGGTTGCGAAGACGCTTGGTACGCAGCCAGCCGTCGCGTTCAACGTCAGCGTGGCGCTGATCTTCGCACTGGCGACCACGGCGATCTTCGGCGTCGCCACAAATATCGTCGCGGTGGTGGGCATGCGCGGCAGACGCGAGCAGCGGCTGTTGCTGGCGAGCGTCGCGGGGATCGCCTCGGTGATTCTGACACTGGTTGTGGGCAACCTGAACGGCGCGCAGATTTGGTATCACGACGCGAGCCAGTTGGCAGGACATGGCCAGCCGTTACAGGGCAACCTTTGGGCCTGGTGGGCACACCGTGCGCTATGGCCGTCATATGATTGGTGGTCGCCCTCGCGGGTGATCCCCAACACGATCAATGAGTTTCCGGCGTTCAGTTTCGTGCTGGCTGACCTGCACGCGCATGTGCTGGCGCTGCCGTTCGCCGCGCTGGCGATTGGCCTGGCGTTCAACCTGCTGCTGGCCAATGGCGCAGGGATCACGGCGTTTGGGCGGGGCGCGCCAGGGTTGCTCTGTCTGCTGGCGTCGGGGGTAACGCTTGGCG
Organism: Pseudomonadota bacterium; assembly: GCA_021324535.1. Classification (GTDB taxonomy): domain Bacteria; phylum Chloroflexota; class Ktedonobacteria; order Ktedonobacterales; family JADMIN01; genus JAJPIU01. The sequence continues at coordinate 764 of JAJPIU010000265.1, read as the reverse complement.
CGCTCTATGCCATCAACGGCTGGGACTTGCCAACCTATTTGGGGCTGGCGATCCTGGCGCTGGCCGTGCAGCAATGGCTGGCACATGACCGGATCATTGACTGGACGTTGATCTTCGATCTGGCGACGGTGGTTGTCATTCTTGGCGCGCTGGCGTTCCTCTGCTACTTCCCGTTCTACAGCAATTTCTCATCGCCCTCGCAGGGAGTGGGTATTGTTCCGGGGGCTGATCATACGCCGATTGGCTACGAGATCGCTATCTTTGGGTTGCCGCTCTTCCTGGCGGTCTCGCTGCTCGTCGTGCGGGCGGCGCGGCAGGCGCGTGGATGGTCGCCAGGGGGGCGTTTGCTCTTCGGTGGCTTTCCTGTGCTGGTGTTGATCTTCACCTGGGCCAGCCCAAACAGCGGCATATGGACGCTGCTCTGGGGGATCGCGCTGGTCGGTGTCTGCACATGGCTGGCGATTCGCCTTTTGGGCTTCCGGCTGGCATGGGGCGCGCCAACAGGTGAAGACGCAACTGAGGAGAACGACGTGGCGTGGCCAGCGCAGCGACGGATCGCATGGAGCGAACGCGGCGAGCTATGGGTATATCTGCTGATCGGCACGGCGACGGCGTTGATCGTCGCCTGTGAACTGGTCTACCTACGCGACATCTTTGGCGGCCCACTGCCAAACGGCCAGCCTGCGCCCTACTTCCGCATGAACACCGTCTTCAAACTGTATTATCAGGCGTGGCTGATCTTCGGTGTCGCCAGCGGGCCGATT
>JAJPIU010000223.1 GCA_021324535.1 Pseudomonadota bacterium | reverse complement strand
ATCGCTGCTGGGCGATTGAGCGATCTGATAGGGAGGGAAGCAATTCCGGCGATTGCTACGGGCGACCTTTTCACCTTCTGCAAGACGGCACTGAACACATCTCACCGTTTCGACGCCATCATTGGCAACCCCCCGTTTATCCGCTATCAACATTTTCCAGAGAACCATCGTCAGATCGCTTTCTACCTGATGCAGTTGGCGCGGCTGCATCCCAGCCGACTGACCAACGCCTGGGTTCCCTTTCTGGTGGCGGCGACACAGTTGCTCGAACCGCATGGGCGCGTGGCAATGGTCATTCCTGCGGAGCTGCTCCAAGTCAATTATGCGGCGGAGCTACGATACTACCTGAGTCAGCAGTATAGCTCTGTGACGCTGATCACCTTCAGGAAATTGCTTTTTGAGGGGGCGCAACAAGAGGTGATCCTCTTTCTTGGCGAGCGTGATGGAGATCACCATCATGGGATTACGACAGTTGAGCTCAATGGCGTTGACGATCTTTCCTGCCTTGATCTTCAGCGGCTGCGCCATATGCCAACGAAAGAAATGGATCACTCAACCGAGAAGTGGACGATGTATTTTCTTGACACCAAGGAGCTTGCGCTTTTGCGGCGGCTACGAGAACACCCCTGCTTGACTGTCGCCGGGCAAGTATTGGATGTGGATGTAGGTGTCGTCACAGGCATGAACGACTTTTTTGTGTTGTCCCAGCGGCAGCTGGAAGCGTATCGGCTTAATAGACAGACACAGCCACTTGTTGGGCGTTCGAACCACTTGAAGGGATTGATTTTCTCAGCTGATGACTGGCAAGGCATGGTTGACGGCCAGGAATTGGCTTTTCTTTTAACGCTTCCTGATGTTCCTTTTGCCGCATTGGAACCTGCTGCTCAGCAATATGTTGCCTGGGGAGAGGAGCAAGGGTGGCACACCGGCTATAAGTGTCGCATCCGCAAACGTTGGTATGTCACGCCATCGCTCTGGACACCACAGGCGTTCCTGTTGCGCCAGATACATGCTTATCCTAAGCTTGTCGCCAACCAGGCGCAGGCTATCTCAACAGATACGGTTCATCGCGTCAGAGTGCGCCAGGGTATGAACCCTGAGACGCTTGCCGCAGCCTTTTTCAATTCGCTGACATTTGCTTTCGCGGAGGTGATGGGACGTAGTTACGGCGGTGGGCTGCTGGAACTTGAGCCAAATGAAGCGGAACGACTGCCCATTCCGCTGGCAGGCGCCGAATCGCTTGACATCCACGAACTCGATGCGCTTGTTCGTGCAGGCAAGATCAACGATGCGCTCGATAGAACTGACGAGATATTCCTGCGACAGGAATTGGGATTGAGCGAGAGGGAATGCCACATGATCCGTGGCATTTGGGAGAAGCTCCGTGACCGGCGCATCAATCGCAAGCCGGAAGCCAAGCGAGGTCGAAAGAATGTCATAGGAGCAGACGCCTTGTTGATTTAGTCTGTGTGAGGTGGCAGACCTTTGTAGCGGCTCACGTAGACGCTTTCAACTTGTGTGGAAAACTGCTCTATGCGTAACGGCGAAGAAACAGGGGGAATACCAGCATCCAATGAGCCGTCTGAAGGATTCCAGACGACGAGTGAGATTGCTTCGGCCATATAGGGCGCTCCATCTACAGAAGTCCGCCGCGCCAATCGTTCAAGCGTCTCAATGGTAGCGCGCTGATGAGCGGCGGAGATACATGGCGCCGGAAAAACTACCATGAAGGCGACAAGCGCATGGGGAAAGCGACTGTGTACGGTGGTCGCTTCCGTCGCCAGATCATCAAATATGCGGCGCGGAGACCCCTGCCTTCCAGGCATGGGGAGGAAGCGCCGCTCTCCTTTCTTAGACCTACCAACATATCTCCTTGATTTCCGTTTCTAGCCGCCTGTGCTAGAATACGTCTACATGAACACAACCTTCACTCGTACCATCTGCATCCGGCTTGACGTAGACGGCCATGAAGCCATCTTGGCCGCAACCCAACGCGCCTGTAACGCGGCGGCGTCCTGGATCGCGTCGGTCTGTTGGGAAGAGCATATCACCAACACGAACACGGCCCACCATCGGGTGTACGGCGAGACCCGTACCCGCTTTGGCCTGGGCGCCCAATTGGCAGTGTGCGCCAGGGCGAAAGCCATTGAGGCGATCAAGGCGGTGAAGGCCAAGAAGCGTGAGACGTGTCCCCAGTTTGGCCCGCGCGGCAGTATCCGCTATGATGCGCGTACCTACCGCCTCATGAGCCTGGATCGGGTCTCGCTGAACACGCTGGCAGGCCGTGTTGTCTGCCGCTTGGTATTGGGAGAACGCCAACACAGCATGCTCGTTGACCCCGCCTGGGAGATCGGTGGCGCTGATCTGGTGTGGCGGCGTGGTGTCTACTTCCTGCATGTCACCCAAAGCAGAGAAGGCAGCGAACCCAGTGACCCCGAAGGCACATTGGGCGTAGACCTGGGCATAGTAGCGCTGGCCACGGATAGTGACGGCCAAACCTTCAGCGGCGCGCAGGTCACGCAGGTACGTACCCGCTATCTGAAGCGGCGGCAAGCGTTGCAGCAGGTGGGAACGAAGAACGCCAAACGCCGCCTCCGACAAAACGCGGGCAAAGAGGCGCGTTTTCAACGGGATGTGAATCACTGTATCAGCAAGGCAGTGGTACGCAAAGCCAAAGACTCGTGCAAGGCACTCGCTCTCGAAGACTTGACGGGCATACGAGAACGGGTTACGGTTCGTCATGAGCAACGAGCGTTGCGCCATTCCTGGGCCTTCTTTCAACTGCGCCAATTCATCACCTACAAAGCCGCCTGGGCGAGCGTTCCCCTCCATCTGGTTGACCCACGCAATACGAGCCGAACGTGCCATGCGTGTGGCCATTGCGAGAAGGCCAACCGGAAGTCACAAGCGGAGTTCGTCTGCAAAGCGTGTGGCCTCGCCATGAACGCCGATCACAACGCGGCCATCAACATCAGTAGGAAACAGTGGGCTGCTGTCAACCAGCCTATGGCGTCCTCCTTACGGGGAGAGATGCAAGCCCCCGCCTTCTAGGCGTGGGGTGGTTGACTGATCATGTTCTGCCAATTTTTGGCGATACTCTCCTGGTCGTTCAGCGTTTTGCTGTCAAAGGCAAAGCGAATGCCATCAGGCCGGTAGCCAACCATTTCACAGGCGGCGCATTCGGGGACACTCACTGGTCGAACAGTTCCAACACGCGGGCGAAACGTTCGATGCCGAGCAGACCGTTGGGGCCATCCGGCTCGATGATGACGACAAGATGTTCTACGCCGATGTCGGCAAAGGCGCGTAACCCGTCGGCCACCTCCTCAGGTTCGCCCTGAATGGCGGGGCCATCCTCTTTGCGGGCCTCACCTGGCGCCAGCACACGCGCGAACGTTCCGGCGGTCAGCGTCAGTGTCTTGGGGTCGCGTCCCACCGCTTCGCAGGCTTTCAGCATATTCGGATAGACCGACTTCACGCCCTCAGCCGTTTTATGCCAGACGGTGTTCCAGGCGTTGGCGTAGCGCGCGGTGAGTTCGAGCATGCGCGGGCGCTTGCCGCCGATCCAGATGGGAATACCCGCCGTGGTTGGCCCGCGCGGACGCAGAACCACATCATCCGTGTCGTAGTAGCGGCCATGATGGGTGACACGCTCGCCCCTGAGCAGCGGCAGGATAATTGCCAACGCCTCCTCGAAGCGGCTGGCGAGATGATCGAACGGGTAGCCAAAGGCGTCGTATTCGGGTTTGTGCCAGCCTGCGCCCAAGCCCAGGATGAATCGCCCATCGCTGATCTCATCGAGGCTATCGGCCATCTTCGCCAGCAGCGCCGGATTGCGGAACGATGTGCAGGCGACCAGCGACCCCAGGGTGATGCGTGAGGTGGTGGCCGCCAGCGCGCTCAGGAAGGAGAACGCCTCCCAACAGCCGTTTTCAGGTGTCTCTGGTGGGAAGCGATAGAGCAGGTGATCGGCCAGCCAGTAGGAGTCGAAGCCGATCTGCTCGGCAAGCTGCGCCTGCGCCTGGACATCGCGGTAACGAGGCGTCAGGCCATGCGGAGCCTCGGCGCCCATGGCGTTCTCGCCAAGTTCGGCCATCGCCCCAATTTTCATTGTACGCTGTTTCGGGGTTGTGCTTACCTGATGTATCTCGTCTGCCACTGCGTTACGCCCTTTCTCTTGACAACTTCTTCCACATACATACCACAAGACGCCAGGACATCGCAGTTCGCCATCAATATTCGCCATGCGCCTGTCATCCCCTTGTCAAAACGGCGCCGCTACGCTATAATTGACCTATGCAATAGATGCAATACGCAACTATTCACCTTGCGAAATACTTTGATGAGAGGTGGTTCGAGAGCATGGAGACAGAGCGCGATTTGGCCGGGCGCCTGATCGAGGTGGCGCCAATGGTGATGCGAGTTGTCAGGGCGTACATGCGCGCCAATCGCGCCTCCGATCTTTCGACGCCGCAGTTTCGCGCGCTCAACTTTATACGGCGTCATCAGGGGGCCTCGCTCTCGCAGGTAGCCGAACACCTTGGCCTGTCGCCAGCGGGCGCCTCGCGGCTGGTTGATGCGCTTGTCAGTCGTGGCTACATCGCGCGACAAGTCTCCGCCACCGACCGGCGCTACGTCATGCTTGATCTGCTTCCGTTGGGAGCAGATGTCCTTGCCGAGACACGCCAGCGCGCCGAGGCAGGCATCGCCGCGCTGCTGGTTGGCGTGCCTGCCGATGATCGGCGCGGGATTGCGCGGGCGCTTGAAACGTTGCGAGTGATCTTCGCAGAAGCGCCGGTTGACGAGGAGACGGTACGCGCAACCATTGCAGCCGATGCGGCGACAGGCGAGCATTCACTAGAGACACTAGAGAGACGCTAGAGAGTGAGAACACATGGCAGTAATGCTGGATATTCAAGGGCTGACGCGCAGGTTTGGCGCAATGACCGCCGCCGATCATGTCACACTGGCAGTTGAAGAGTGTGAGGTCTTTGGCCTGCTTGGCCCCAATGGCGCTGGCAAGTCCACCACCATCAAGATGCTGACGACGCTGCTGCCACCCTCTGAGGGAACGGCGCTGATTGATGGCTACGATCTGATCCGCCAGGCGAGCAGTGTGCGCAGGGTGATCGGCTATGTGCCACAGGCGCTTTCCGCCGACGCCAGCCTGACGGGCTACGAGAATCTGTTGATCTTCGCGCGGCTGTACGATCTGCCACGCCGTGAGCACAAAGAGCGTACCCGTTTCGCGCTTGAGTACATGGGGCTTGGCGACGCCGGTGATCGCCTAGTGGGAACCTACTCTGGCGGCATGATCCGTCGGCTGGAGGTCGCCCAGGCGTTGCTCCACCGGCCGCGCGTGCTGTTTCTCGACGAGCCGACGACGGGGCTTGATCCGGTGGCGCGCCGCGCCGTGTGGGATCACCTGACGGAGCTACGCGCGCAGACCGGTATGACGATCTTCCTGACCACCCACTATATGGAGGAAGCCGACAACCTGTGCCAGCGGGTGGCCATCATGAGCCACAGCCATGTGGTGGCCGTCGGTTCGCCAGCCGACCTCAAAGCCTCGATTGACACACCCGACGCCACACTCGACGACGTATTCGCCCACTACACTGGCGACACGCTCATCACTTCAGGAGGAGATTTCCGTGAAACTGCACGATCCCGCCGCACCGCGCGACGAGTTGGCTAATTCGGCTTCTACGGCAGCCGTCGCATCTGTTGCGCTTCCGGCGCGCCAGCCACACCTACAGCGCCGACAATCGCTTTGGGGGCAAACAATCTCGTTCCTCAGCAAAACGCTGGCTATCGCCGAATGGGAGGTACGCAAGCTGCGGCATGATCCGACCGATATTTTCGTGCGCACGGTGCAGCCTGCGCTCTGGCTGGTGATCTTCGGCGAGACGTTTACGCATATCCGGGCGATCAAGACGGGGCATCAGAGCTACCTGCAATTTCTGGCTCCGGGCATTCTGGCGCAGAGTGTGCTGTTCCTGGCGATCTTCTATGGCATTGCGATCATCTGGGAGCGCGACCTCGGCGTGACGCATAAATTTCTGGCCAGCCCCACGCCGCGTGTCGCGTTGGTGCTGGGCAAGGCGCTCTCGGCAGGCGTGCGGGCGCTGCCCCAGGCGTTGATCATCTATGTGCTGGCGCTGATTTTGGGCGTGCAGATGCAATGGAACCCACTGGACATTCTTGGTGTGGTGGTGATGGTCGTGCTGGGCGCGGCGCTGTTCTCCACCTTCTCGGTGATCATCGCCTCGCTCTTGCGCACACGCGACCGCGTGATGGGCATTGGGCAGGTGTTGACGATGCCGTTGTTCTTCGCGAGCAACGCGATCTATCCGATTGCCATTATGCCCGCCTGGTTGCAGGTGATTGCGCGGATCAACCCGCTGAGTTATCTGGTGGATGCGCTACGGACGATGATGGTGACGGGCAGCGTCAGCGCGATTGGCCTGGGAACCGATTTCATCGTGCTGCTGGCCATCACGACGGCATTCATTCTGATCGGCGCGCGGCTCTACCCTAAGGTGGTGCAGTAAGGCGCATGCCTCATGGTATGCTGCGCGACTGTGGCGAAGCGTTGTTTGGGCTTGCAAACCGCTGGCGAATGTGGTACAGTTGAGGGGGTTCTGATACGGCCAGGGTCAACCCCTGGCCGGTAAAGACCCCAGGCCCCCATCGTCTAGCGGCCAAGGACATCACCCTTTCAAGGTGGAGATCACGGGTTCGAATCCCGTTGGGGGTACCTTCCGAAAGATGGTCGCCATCTACTGTCATCCCATTCGAAATCAAGCACACCCGCAAGGCTCCTCACTAGGGAGCCTTGTTTGTTCCTCCTCATTCTCTATTCTCTATCGTTCTTTCCCTCGTTTTCACCCTCTGGCTCTTCCTTTCCCTAGTCCAAAGTCGGGTCAGCAGTCTAAGCCTCCTGGTCGGTGCGGCCAGCCCACCCATCAACTAACTCGATATGAAGCTAGAGAGCGATATGTCTAATCTCGCAAAACTCATCGATCCTTTTCTCAATGAGGGACTTGCCAGTCTTCATGAGATGATGTATTGTGTACGCAGCAACGGCCAGGTCAACAGGGAAATCCTCACCGCTAGCGAGTGAGGATGCGGCAAGAATGCCAGCAGTAGAACGTGAGCGCTGCGTAGCCAGGCAAAGTATGCAGCGCATAGTGTGGCAAGAGGGGTGGAGGAAACCATGTCTATGAACAGTAAGCGTCAGTGCAGACAAGCGACTGGCGATCCAGTTAGTTATACCTACAGAGGTGATGTGGAAGTGCGGCGTAGATTGCTTTAGACGCTTCCTCAGGAATTGTCGTGCGTTAACGCTCATCGCCTGAGCACAGCAAGTAGCCTTGCACTTGTATTTGGCGCGCTCTTCTTGCGCCAATCCGCAACTTTTGCGCAGATCAAACCTCATCCTTATCTGTGTCTCTAACATCTCGTCACGCCTATGCGGCGCCATCACTCAGTTGTCGTTCACGCTCCAAACGCTTCGATTTGGCGAGATCGGCAAGAAGGGAACTGGTCTATGTCCACAAAGCATTCATCCACAGGCTTGTCAGCAACAGTGTCTCCCAATGGGGCCACACAAATTCGTCCCAGAAGCGGCAAGACGCCCGACAATAATAGCAAAGCAACAAGAGCAACGAATGCGGTGACGGATCGATTAGCCGATCCATTAGCTCCAATGCGACGTTTAGCTCAACAGGGTCGTGAACTTACCAAGGTTGTGTTCGGTGTTGCGGGGGGCGCCAGTGAACATCCGACGCTTGCGCGGCGTGAAACAGCGCCAGAAGACCTAACCTATTGGGAAATCTGTGCTCAACTGGCGACGTATCTCAACGAACCTGATGGCGAGCGATTGGTACAGCCGGTGCTTGCTGTCTTGGAACATCTCAATATGACGGCTGAGGACGAGATATGTGATCGGTTGCTTGTGCTTGCGCCAGAACTTTTGGCTGTGCTCCCAGGTGTTGCTTATGATCTCCCTGCTGCGCTTCGTCTCTTTCTTCGCTATGGTTGTATTGATGCCAGGGCGCAAGTCCCCTGCTCACGTTGCGGCCATTCCTGGCGCTATGGAGATGTGCGAAGCGCATTGTGGTTTGAGGCGTTTGTGTGGGGAGACGGCTGCGCAGCATGCCAACCAGCGTTAGTTCTCACGCCGTGAGAGGAATAGAGAACAGCAAACTGCATTGGAAGGTATCATTTGGAAATTTGCTTTCAGTGCAGTTTGTGTATTACACAATAGATCCCAAAGGGGTTTCTCTGCTAGCATACATGGAGATGGTGTGGTATGCTAGACATATGCAAGATGAACTGCTCACGGCGCGTCAAGCGTCTAAACTTCTCCATGTCGCCGAACGCACTGCCCAGGTACGCGCGCAGCGCGCCTCTCTGGCCGGGGATCGCATCGTCACAAAAATTGGCGCTTCCTGGGCTGCGCCTGAATGGTGGTGGCGTCAACTTTTCCCTGGCCCTGTTCAGATTGGGCGACCGGCGGAAAAGCCAACATCGCATGCAGTTGATCGCGACGACTCCTGATCTGCCTATCTCTCTTGGTTCTCTTCAACCTCCTTTTGCCTTGTAGTGACTCCTTTGCGTAAACAACTTGCGCATATCCGCATATTAGTGTATACTTTGCTTCAGAGCGGGGGATGAGTGTGTTGAAAGGGGTGGATGCTATGGAGGCGCAAAGTCTTCCTGCCCGGACTCAGTATAAGACAGAACGAATTGCTGGGCTTGAGCTAGGCTCACCTGGACAGCGAGGCGATCTGAACGTCGTCTTTGATATGTTTCATCTCGGCTTACTTCGCGGGCTGGCTCGCCCCATAGCCGCTCATTTTGCTTGTGATCCACGTTGGACACATCACGGGTTGCTTTGGGCGATCCAGGCGCATCACGATGAACTTGATCGGGACATCACTTTTAACGTCAGTTCGGGATAAGAGAACCCTTCTGATCAGGGCTTGCTGCGCACCCTGGGCCAACGGGCGCTGATTGAGCCGAGCAACGACCAACTCAAGACAGGCTGCCAGATTGAACACACCCGCCAGCGCAGCCCGCAGCTCCTTCAATTTCCTGACCCACCAGCTCGCGGGCCTGATCGCCTTCTGCCAGCAACCTAAGAAACCCGCGCTCCATCTGGATTGTACGGCGTTGGTGGTGGCATAATTATCCCGAACTGACGTTAGAATAAGCGCGGCTTTTATCTAAGGCGAAACCCGCGCTTTACGCCTCCTAGCACATCATTGAGATCGGGAGCCAGTCCTTGCGTATCGGCGCCGCTCACTTCGATGCGGATGTGGAAGGTAAGCTCTGCTCCTGCTTCTGTGGCCAGTCGGGTCAGTTCGCCGATTTGATCGGCAAGCTCTTGTAGTTCATTTGGACGTAGTATGGCTTCCGCTACCAACACTCCTGGTTGCGTCGGCGTCATTTGCGATAGTGGCGCATAGGCTAAGGGTGCTTCGGCGATATGCGTAGCTACGGCGCTTGTTACGCTACTGGCTCCTGGCATGCGGATACGCACGGCTGCGGCTCCTCCGGCATCACATGGCCACGGCCCGCTCTCTGGCGTTCGTTCGAGATAGCGTGCGTTGAATGCGCTGGTGATGGCGCTTTGGACAATCGTCCAGGGCAGGCGCTTTCCCGTTTGTGTGTCCAGCGCATCGGCGATGGCTTTAGCGGTCGTTTCGCCTGCTTCAGACCATGCCTCCGGCAGGTTTTGCGCAAGGATGTCTTGTGGCTTGATAGGCTGCGGCGGGGCCATGAGGATAGCCCCATCGCTCACCATGCCGACGGGAACATCTTCCTGATAGAAACTGGCTTGCCCATCCATCAGCCATAGGTCGCCTGCGCGCACGGCGCTGGCAACAGCCTGTTCAAGCGTCTCTCGGCTGGCGTGGGGAATAGCAACATCTTCGCTATAACCACCCTTATCCACCTGGATGACATGACCGCCTCTGAAATAGTCGCATACGTTGATGAACGTCAACACTGGCTCATGCCACAGGCCGGGTAACACATTGGGAGCCAACAGCGATGGTTGGAGCGAGGTCAGCGTGGCCGACTCCGGCAAGACGGCTTCTGCCGTCAGATCGCGTAATGTTGCCTGATCCACCTCTTCTCGCCAGAAAGTGCGGTAGGAGTGATCCGGGCGCTGGAGTTGCAGCACAAAGAGGCCGTCGCGGCAACCTGCAATCAACGTCTGATAGGTGGCTTCAGTGTTCACCATCTTCGGCAGGCGTGGATTCTGCGCGAACGCGCCCACCAGGTCTTTCACACGGCGGCTTGGCTCGCCCTCACGCCAGAGATCATATGGGCCACCTGGCAAGAGCGCATCGGCGGAGATGGGTTTCTCCCTGATACCTGTGCGCTTGTCGTCCTTCACCGTCTTGAAGAGAGATTCTGCCTCTGCACCCGGTGTTACCTTGAACGCCTCCGGCTGGCCGTCTTTGTTCATCGTGACGACGACACAGTACGCCTGACGGATGGTTTGCGGAATGCGATCCTGCGCCTTCTTTAGCTCGGCGTCGAGTGTGGCAAGGCGTATGGGGTCAATATCTTGCCCCTGCTTCTCGATCTGCGCCTGCACCTCCTGCCAGGCCAACGCATCACCGATGGCGTTGCGCGCGGCGTCAAGCCCTTCCGATGAGGGAACCACCAGGATGACGGCGTTGCGATTGACACGCGGGCGCTCGCTTGAGGTCGTTTCGGTCAGATAGCGTACCGCCTCACGGCTTGGCGTTCCTGCCGATGAAGCTGCCGCTGGGCCAAGCACCGCGAAATGGAACGCGCCATCGTCTTCGACATCGTTTGGGGCTTTGGGCAAGACGTGTAGCCTGACACCCGCTGTCCTTGCATCCTCGCCAAGGTTCTTCGCCTTGCCAAACTCGGTGATTCTATCCAGCAAGAGTGGCGTGACAAGCTCCTGCTGGATGCGCTGGCGGGCCTCATGGTGCATCTGGCGCAGGTTGGGCTTTGAGCCAAGCCGCCAGCTTGTGGGCAGTGCCTCGCCGATACCTGCCATGCCAGATTCATCGAGGAACCAGGAGATCGTTGCCCAACCCTTCAGCGCCTTCTCTAGATTGATTTTGTCCGGCTTGGTGGGGCCAAGCAAGACCATCAGGTCGCGCGTCGAGGCTTTCTGGCCGATAGGTTGCGAGTGGAGGAAGACGCCAAACACCGCCTGCTCTACCTCGCGATGGCTCAGATGGGGATACTCCTGCTGTACGTCGCGCGCTCTTGCCAGTTCGCCTTCCAGGATTTCGGGCCATGCCTGGCGCTTGCCCTCGTATTCCTCGGTGGCCGCGATGGTGGTCAGTTCGCGGGCTGCGTCTGAGAGCGCCTCTGCGCCGGGCGCGCTCAGAAAGACATTGGCGCCGATCAAGGGTGATTCATCCCAGGCTTCGGCGTCGCGTAGGGCAAGGGCAAAAGTACGCAGCACGCCACGGGTGCGCTGGAAGCCTTCGAGGTTTGTCCACTTGGTATAGAAGATGTCGGTCAGCGCGGGATGAAACGGGTAGCTGGCAAGCAATTGCTCCTCGGTGGCGCTGCGCTCCCTGGCGCTCTGCTCATCCAGCGTAAAGATACCCTGTGCGGCGGCCACCACATGCGGACGGAAAGCGTTGCGGTCGCGAATGGATTCAGGGGTGAAGAAGCGGCGGCGCAACACTTCGGCGGCGTCGTCTTTCTGTACGGGCGTTACGCTCTCCTCGCCCTCGCGCTTAAAGATTTGATAGATATCGGCGGCCACGGCTTTGCCCAATTCGTCGCTCTTGCGGGGATCGGTTGCCAGCAGCGAGGCAACAAGCGCACAGCGTGGCGCCTTCACAACTGCCTGGGTGAGATACTGGAAGAAGTTGAGCAGCGTCCCTCGCCAGCGTGAATCACTTCCCACCTTCTCGCGGGCGTACATCAACACTTCATCCATGAGGATCAGCGTGGCATGCCCCTCGCGCGCGGGGATGGCAAGCACCTCGGCGAGCAGATTCTCGGCGGGGGCGCTCTCACGCTCCTCTGGCAAGTCGTCGGGATGCAGGATGCGTAGCCCCTGCTCGCCAGCCAACTGCCAGGCCAGCACGCTCCACGGCTGCTTGAGCCAGCGTCGTTCGCCGTTGGGCGCGGCGATCTCCATGCCCTTCTCTGTATCCAGCTTGTCGAAGGCGAGGACGGCGATACGCGCGCGTGGCGGCGTGAAGCCGATGTGCTGGATGAACTCCTGGGTGGCGGGCAGATCGGTCGGCAGGTGGGCGGGATCATGCGCCAGATGATAGAGGGTGATGAGGGCATGGGTCTTGCCGCCGCCATAGGTCAATTCAAGCTGGCGGATGGCCTTGTCGGTCTTGCCCGCCAGGCGCAGGGTGACATCGCGCGCCAGATCGCGCAGCGCCGCCGTGGGATAGGTGAGCGCGAAGAACTCACGTGGGTTTTGATAGATGGGCTGCGCTTTGCCGACCGCTACATCGTAAAGGTCGGCGGCAAATTGGGTCAGCGAAAGCTCACCGCTGCGCACATCGTCGCGCACGGTGACTACCTTATGCCAGGGTGTCCAGGGTGTTGTCGCCACGTGACTGTTTCCTCTCCTCTACTGTTCTGCGTCAGCGTGCTATACTATCTCCAACGACGTGTACACTATCACGAAAGGACTATGTAATGGGCCATGCGCTCCCTATCTCGGATGAGACCTATCGAAACATCGAGGCGCTTGCGCAACAACAGGGAATCTCGCCTGAAACGCTAGCCGAGACGCTGCTGAAAGAACGCCTGGCTGAGCGTTTGGCAATCACACGGCAGAACGCCGAATGGGATGCGCATCTCGATGAGGCGCTGGCGCGTGCTGCGCGTGGCGAGAATGCCCAATACGCCGACACAGACGCCTTCTTCGCCGCACTCGACGACATTCCTGTTGAGGAGAGCGACGCATAATGCCGACGTATGAGGCGGATCAAGAGTTTCTCCGCGATTGGCGGCGGCTCAGCCCAACGCAGCGCCAGCGATTCAAGACGGCTGTACGCCGCTTCGTGGAAGACTTGAAAGCTAAGCGCCCTCCGCGCGCTGGATTTGGCATCGAGCATTTTGAGGGGCATGAAGGTGTCTATGAGTTTCATTGGGCGCCTGATGGCCGTGCGCTCTTTACCTATGGAACGTCTCCGCACCCTGGCGATACGCATATCATCTGGCTCCGTATCGGCACACACGACATTTATTGATCAAAGCTAGGGTCTTCAAGTTATAGCTTGCTCCTCTCTTACTCACCCTTCACCAGCGATTGACTCGGCCCCCGGCAGCACAATCTGCTCCACTCGCCCACGGCTCTGCGCGTTCAGGTGGTTGCTGATGCTTTCCAGCAGTGAACGCTCTGTGCTGCCGACGGCGCTCAGCTCGATCAGCGCCTGCAAGAAGTGATGGAATACTTCGCTCTTCCCCAGGCCGTGCGCGTCTACATACTCATTCACCGCGCCGACATCGCCAGCCTGCCAGAGGTGCATCAGCCGGTGGGCACGGTCAATCAATGGGACGCCGCTGCCCTCGCGATCCGCTGTGCGCAGAGCTTGTTTGCGCTGGTTCCACGGCTTCAGTTTGAGTGTCGCGCCATCTCCCCCACTCTCGCCTCCTTCATCGGCTCCTTCACCCTCATCGTCATCTTCATCACCAAAGTCGTCGGCTGGGGCGGCTGCACTTTCCTTCCCGCCGCGCGTGGCCAGATCGTAGCGGCTCACCAGGTCGCTATCGCGCAGGCCACACGAGACAGCGTAGAGGATGCACGGGCCAACCGGCGCCGCCTGCATGCCAAAATACTTGCGGTGGAGCATGTAGTACGTGGTGAGCGGATCGAGGTCGCGCGCCGTATCATCGCTTGCGCCCCCCTCGCTCAGCACACGCCCGACGACGAACTCGACCACGATGCGCCGCGCCTGAACGAGGAACTCCGCGACCGTCATGATCTCGCCGGGATTGTCGGCTTTCTTGACGGCGGGATACTTGCTGTAGGCTTCGAGGGCGGGGCCGGTGGCCGCCCACACGAAGTCTGGCCCACGGATGCCTGCATCCCAGAAGTCGCGCAGTTTGGTGGTGATGTTCGCGCGCATCTCCTCCAGCACGCCGTTGTCCCACCCTGGCCGCGCCGTCTCGGGTCGCTTGCGGCAGACCAGCCAGACCGACGACGAAAGCGCGGCGGAGGTGAGCGCGCGTGTGCGATTCGCCATCTCCGTCTGGATTGGCCAACTGCCATCCACGACAAAGCCCGCGCGGATGATCGCGGCGACGAGCGTCTCCCAGGCGTCTGGCTGCTTGTGGGCGAAGACGATCACCAGCCGCCCATCGGGCGCCAGCGCCGCGTGGCACGCCTGAAACGCCCGCGCCATACCATCCTCATACGCATGTTTGGAGGCTTGCTTGTCGCCGCCAAACCGGCTGGCGTCGTCAATCAGTTCGCCATCATTCTTATCGTGATCCCACTTCGGCGCAAGCGGTGTGGCAAAAGCTGCGTCTATCTCCTGGTTGAGGCCATGCAGCGTACGTCGCAGCCAAACATAAAAGAAGTCCATCAGATCGGAGTAGGGTATGGCGTCGTAATACGGCGGGTCAGTAACGATGACATCAACATCCCTAACCATTGTGATAACGGCGCTTGCCTTTAACACGCTAGATAAAGCCGTCTGCACTTCGGCATTTGCTGTATGTTGGGCTACTAAAGAAATCCATTCAATAGCGCCCTTATATCCGCCTGTCGTCAAACTTATCGCAGGAATCTCAGAAAGATCCCAATTGATCTGCAAAGCAAACCGCTGGAAAGTGTCAACTACGTATTCACGAAGATGCCAATGGCAAACTCCACTGTTGTAATCCGCCAGCCTATCCACCGCCACCGCCAGATACGCCACGAGCGCCTCGATCCACTCCGGCGGGTAGCCAGCCTGGGCAAGCGCCTGGCGGGCGGCGCGTGTGTGGCGCACAAACGTCCCCAGGGCGACAAGCTGGCGCGGGGTGAAGAGCTTGCCCCATTGGTCGAATCCGTAGCCGTCTACAGAGAACGCACGAGCAGCGCCGCT
>JAJPIU010000049.1 GCA_021324535.1 Pseudomonadota bacterium | reverse complement strand
TGAGACAAGTGAGACAAGTGAGACAAGTGAGACAAGTGAGACAAGTGAGACAAGTGAGACAAGTGAGACAAGTGAGACAAGTGAGACAAGTGAGACAAGTGAGACAAAGGAGTCTCCCCTATGTCAAACCGCTCGCGGCGAAGCGCACAATCGGCGTGTGAGCGTGTCGCCGTCATCGGCGGCGGCGTCTCCGGCGCGCTCATCTCAGTCGCGCTGGCCGAGCAGGGCTATCAGGTGATCGCGCTGGAAAAGGCCAGCATCGGCAATGGCTCGTCGCAGCGGTCGCTCGCCTGCATCCGCGCGCAGTTTGGCGTTGTGGAGACCGTACTGGGGATGATGTACTCCGAGTGGTGGTACGCCAACGCCCACGACCTCCTACAGACTCCAGCCGACCGGCGCGACGAAGCCATCATCACACAGAACGGCTACCTCTTCCTCTACGAACATCCTGACGCCATCCCTCCCTGGCGTCTCGACGCCTGCCGCATCGCCCAGGCTGCCTGGGAAGAGGGGCAATCCAACGCTGCAATGCACGTCACATTGGGACTGCCCGTCGAGACGCTCACGCCGGAGCAGGTTCACATGCGCTGGCCGCACCTTGCCGCCGACCATCTGATCGGCGCGACTTTCTGCCAGCAGGACGGCTTCCTTAAGCCTGACCTGATCTATTCTCTGGGCTTTCGTCGCGCGCAGGAACTTGGCGCCGACCTGTGGGAGAACACCGAGGTGACGGGCGCACAAACGCATAGCGGACGCATCACCCGGCTGGAGACGACACGCGGGCCGATGGAGGTTGATTGGGTGGTGAACGCGACGAACGCCTGGGCGCCGCGCGTCAGCCGACGATTAGGCGGCATGGAGCTTCCCATCGCGCCCATCAAACGTTACCTCTACGCCTTCCAGGCGCAACGGCCTATCCCTGGTGTGGACAACTGGCGGGCGCTACCGATGACGATCTACGGCATGGGCGAGGGACGCGGCGCCCACTCGCGCCCGGAGGCCGGACAAGACCCCGGCCATCTACTCTTTGGCTGGTCCTATCCTGCCGAGCCTGAGCCAAACTTCACCGACGAGGATCAGGACGCCGTCCAGCCGGGCTTCCGCCACGATGTCTTCGAGGAACGCTACGGCGAGGCGGTCAACTACGGCTACGCCACGCTGCGCCAGGCGTGCGACTTCATCCCTGGCCTGGACGAATGTGGCGGCATTACCGCGACCACCTGCGGCTACTATGGCGCCACGCCCGATGGTAGCCCGCTGATCGGCCACGACGCACATCTGAGTAACCTGATTCATGCCGCTGGCTTTTCTGGCCACGGAGTGATGCACGCGCCCATCACCGCGCTGCTGGTAGCCGCGCTGCTCACAGGCCAGGCGCACGATGGAGCCGTCGCGTTGCCGACGCCCCTCAGCGGAAAAACGATCAACCTCGCTACGTTCGACCCCCAGCGCGACTTCGCGCAAACCCAGCGTGAGGCGTATGTCTTGTGATCCGCTGTACTGTGTAATGGCTCCTACGCGCTGGCAGCGCATGCCCTGCATGCGATACACTATTGGCGATCACGGTAGGAGTCTAGCTGGATTAGGGTTACAGCGGAAGGGGCAGGCTATGCGAGCAATCATCAGCGTAGACAACAAAGCGGGAATCGCTGCGTTCGCCCAGGGACTAAGCGCGCTAGGTATCGAAATCTTCTCGACGGGAAAAACACTGCGCACACTTGAAGAGGCTGGCGTGCCCGCGCGCCCGGTTAGCGATCTCACAGGCTTTCCGGAGATATTGGATGGGCGCGTGAAGACGCTGCATCCGGCGATTCACGCGGGACTGCTGGCGCGGCGTGACAATCCCGCGCACATGGCCGAGCTTGCTGCACACCACATCGCGCCAATTGATATGGTAGTCTGTAACCTCTACCCCTTCGCTGCGACGGTTGCCCGCACTGGCGTCACACTCAGCGAAGCCATCGAGCAGATTGATATTGGCGGAGTCACACTGCTCCGCGCCGCCGCCAAGAACTTTGCCACCGTGACGGTGGTGGCCCGCCCGAAGGAATACGACGACGTGTTGGGCGAACTACGCGCGACGGGGACAACCAGCCTCGAAACGCGCCGCCGCCTGGCGACCATCGCCTTCCAGCAGACCGCGCTCTACGACAGCGCCATCGCCGACTATCTTCGCCAGAGCGCCGCACTCGACGCCGCCGACGCCTTCCCCGCCGACCTGACGCTTGGCCTGCGCCGTCTGCGCTCATTGCGCTACGGCGAAAATCCCCATCAGTCAGCCGCACTCTATGGTTGGGCGTCTTCCCCGGCTGGCCTGGACGAATCTGCGGACGCCACGCCGACCGGCGCTCCGGCCCAGTCCACCGTGGCCGGGTCACGCCTGTTGCACGGCAAGGAACTCAGCTACAACAATCTGCTCGATCTCGATAGCGCGCTTGCGGCCGCCGCCAGCTTCACCGCGCCCACCACCGTGATCATCAAGCATACAAACCCTTGCGGGCTGGCCTGCAACGATTCCCTGGCCGAAAGCTATCGCCGCGCCAATGCGGGTGATCCTGTCTCAGCCTATGGCGGCGTCATTGGCTTCAATCGCGAGGTGGACGCCGAGACCGCCGGAGAAGTATCGCAGCTATTCTACGAGGCGATCATCTCGCCGGGCTATAGCGACGCCGCGCTCGACATCCTGACGAAGAAGAAAAACCTGCGCCTGCTGGCCACCGGCGCACCCGTCGGCCCCAGCGTCCCGGCAAGCGCCATCGCCAGCGTGACTGATCTGCGCCAGATGGATATGCGCCACATCAGCGGAGGATTGCTCTTGCAGACGGCTGATAACGCCTCGGATCAAGACATCCAGCGGAAGGTCGTCAGCGAGCGCGAACCAACCTTCGAGGAGATCACCGACCTGCTCTTCGCATGGAAGGCTGTGCGCCATGTGAAGTCCAACGCGATTGTGCTGGCGAAGAACCTGATGGTAGTGGGCGTTGGCGCGGGGCAGACGAGCCGTGTGTATAGCGTACAGATCGCAGTGGATCGCGCAGCCGACCGCGCGCGTGGGGCTGTGCTGGCCTCCGATGCGTATTTTCCCTTCTCGGACGGTGTGGAAACAGCGGCAAAGGCGGGTGTGACGGCGATTATTCAGCCGGGCGGCTCGATTCGCGACGAAGAGTCCATTCGCATGGCGAACAAATATGGCATTGCGATGGTGCTGACCGGTCAGCGCCACTTCCGGCACTAGCCATTATGTCACTGAACCATAGAAGAGCATTTCTGTTTCCGCTTTTGCGGCATGGCGCTGTATGTCTTCAATGAGCATGCTGTTTTTCTGGCTATGGTATTGACATGACAGGAATACGTGATATAACACATCCATACCTGGAAGGCTGGAAACATATTTGCCAAAAGGAGAGCACTATCTATGGGTATTAGCGCACATGACCGCGAGATTCAGCAGCTAGTCAATGATGTGAAGGATCGGCGGCTGCAACTGCCGGAGTTACAACGTCGCTATGTCTGGAAATCTACCCAAGTGCGCAATTTCTTCGACTCGCTCTATCATCAATACCCTACTGGTCAATTACTCGTTTGGGAAACGGACGATCTTCCCCATGCTCGTGAGCTCAGCGCAAAAGGGATAACTGCCAATGCGCCACGATCACAATTACTGCTCGATGGTCAGCAACGTCTTACTTCGTTGTATGCGATTATGACAGGCCAACCATTCATTGCGCGAGACCGTTCACGCTCGGTGAATATTGTCTTCAACGTGTTCACCGAAAAGTTCGAGGTTGCAGATGCTTCTCATCACCCTCAAAATGGGTGGGTCTCGTTGACCCGTCTTTTTACAACGAATCTTCTTGCTGTCTACAGCGATCTCAAACTTGACAGTAATTCTCCTGAGGGGCAGGAAGCGCATAATCGTCTGATACGCCTAGACAATATCAAGACCTACCGCTATCGGGTCATTGTCCTCGAAGACATCACATATGATGAGGTGACAGAGATATTTGTCCGTATCAACTCTGGTGGCACACGCCTGGGAAATGCAGATTTGACATTGGCCCAAATTTCGAGCCGCTGGCAGGGAATACGGAAAGAGTTAGAAGTCTTCCAGCGCCGGACAAAGTCGCTAGGATGGGAGTTAGGTGATACAATCTTGTTGCGGGTTCTTTCCGCACTTGCTACCCGCCAGGCGCGCTTGAGCCAATTCTTTAAGGCAGAACGCGGCAAAGAACTCACCGAGGAAAAACTGCAAAGCGCGTGGGGGCGCGCTAAGCCTGCGATAGAGCAGGCGATACACTTTCTTAAGTATAACTGTTTGATCGATCGACTGAACATGCTCCCAACGGATTACATCCTTGTGCCTCTGGCCGTCTTCTTTGATCGCCACCGTGACGAAATCAGCCAACAACAAGAACGCGATCTGCAACGATGGGTGTACCTTGCCCTGATCTGGACACGTTATAGCGGTTCCTCAGAGACCGCACTTGATCAAGATATTGCAGCTCTGGGTCGGGATGAGCCGATTCATGGCATGATAAAGAACATTGAAGATCGCGTTGGGCCAGGACGGCGCATTACTGAGCGTGAGCTCGAGGATGCGCTCAGCAACTCACCGTTTATGGTGATAGCGTATACCGTGGCGCGTCGTAACAAGGCAAAGGATTGGTTCAGTGGGGTTGCAATAGGCGATGGACAAGACCTGGAGTATCATCATATCTTCCCCAAGGCCATCCTCGAACGCTATAGGGGACGCGGGCAAAGCCGTGTTGTTGATCAGATAGCCAACCTTGCCTTCGTTACCCAGCGCGCAAACGCCCGTATCGCGGCGAATGCGCCTGCCGAGTATCTCCCCAAGATTGAGAGAACCCGCTTGGAGGCGCAATGTGTTCCTATTGATCCGGCTCTATGGGAAAATGAGCGGTACGAAGACTTTGTGCGTGAACGCCGTGCATTGCTGGCAAAGGCTATCAATGATCTGATTGCTTCCCTGATGGATGAACCGGCTTCATGGGTAAGCGATGAGGTATTGCAAATTGAAGCCCGGATTAAATCTGCAGAAGAGGATATCCGTGGGCTTATCGAGCAGCGCCTTTCGGCGAATTTCGGCGTCCATGCCTGGAAGAGGTGTGTCCCTGGCGATATTCAACAAGCTGTCGCCCAGCGTATTGAGCAGCGCATCAAGCGAAATCCGTTCGAGGCCGGACAATATACCGCACTTGACGCGAAACTCTCGCAGTGCCAGTTTGGCGACTACTCCACCATCATCAAATCGAACTGGACGCTCTTCGAGGATGTCTTTGGCGGCAAAGGCCCATTCGATAAAAACTACCAAAGCATCCAGGAAGCACGCAATGCCTTCGCCCATCACCGCACGATGAATGAAGGCGAACAGCTTGCCGCCGCAAGTGGTCTCTATTGGATCGAACAGTGTTTACGTCGTGCCACACGCGCCACCGAAGAGGAAATCGAGGAGACAGAAGAACCTGAAGACCTTGAACCGGCAGGCCAGTGATCAGTGATCAGTGAGCCGGGCGACGCAGTCGCCCTTTCCTTGGGCTTCGATCCTGCGTACTGGAATGTGGGCCGAATATGCTATAGTGAGAGGGCGTCAATAAGCAACCCTGCTCACGTTGCCAGCCCAGCAGACCTATCACTCTACAAGGCGAGACACCAATGGGAGACCGTCCCCCGCGTGACCGCTCCGGTCGCTCCAACCCATTCAATCCGTTTGACCGTTTTCGTCAGCCGGATCACGACGACGATGCGCCTACCGCTCCCTTGCAGCGATTCGAGCGCCGCCCTGGCGATCCCAATAGCTATCCTAGCCAGCCCAACCAGGCATATGGGCAGAGCGGGCAGCCAGCCCAGCGGCGCTACGACACGCCAATCTATCCCGATCTGAACGGGTACCAGACTGACCCAACGGGCGGCGCGCTGCTGGAATTGCCAGCGCCGTGTGGTAAGCATGTCGTGTATTACCCTGAGGCGCTCAAGGAATTGGCCGAGCGACGCATCACCTTCTACGTCTTCCAGGCGGTCTGCGCCTGCGGCACTGCCTACCTGATCGCCACGCTGCCCGCCGGGCCGCGTTTCTGGTTCGGTGGCGCGCCCCAGGCCATTAGCGAGGCGTACGACCGCATCCCCTGGCCGGAGCATCGCTATCTGCTCTTCACCTGCAAGGCAGCGCCCTCGCTCGATGAGATGGTCAACTACTTCGCCACCCGTTTGGGATAACACTCTATCTAAACAGGTCGTTCTCGGCTGGCATAATCAATTCCGATCCGCTGCCCACCCCCGGCTGATACCCATACCCACGCACAATCACAAACGGCGTGCGATCTACCTTGCCTGTTGCCAGTTCCGCAGCGGAGGCAATCTCGTCGGCCACCGCGATGATGCTGGCGTGCATCACGCGCCCGTTGTCGTCGGGCTGACCACGATAATCCACCAGCGGCGCTAGCCCCGCCACCCCCAGCGCCACATTGACAATGCCCATACGCCAGGGCCGCCCAAACGAGTCACTGATGATCACTGGTATCTCCACGCCCAACCGCTGCGCAAGCTCACTCAGCAAGCGTTCCGCCGAGGCGTCGGGGTCACGCGGCAACAGGCACACCATCTCTTCTCCTGGCACGTTCGAGGCATCCACCCCTGCATTCGCGCAGACAAAGCCGTGGCGCGTCTCGGCGATCAGCAGGCCGCGATCCATGCGGACGATGCGCGCGCTCTCGCGCAGGATGACTTCGATCTGGCGCGGGTCTTTGCCCCAGCGTTCTGCGTGCCTCCGCGCCAGATCGGACGGCTCGACGGTACGCAGATCAATCAGCAGCCCCTCCGCCTTGGAGACCACCTTCTGCGTGACCACCAAAATATCGCCAGCCTCTAAGGTCACGCCGGTCGCCTCGGCGGACGCGATCACCAGAGCGGCAAGCGACATCCCTTGCGTCACTTCGGGAACGCCCCGTAGGCCGATCAGCCGTATGTCAGATGATTGAGCGGAAGGCTCCATGCTTTATACTCCTTCTGAGGAGAGTCGGCATAACACCGATCCCCTAAAATCTTGGCTTGCCAACTGTGGCCCTGACGGCAACATACCCACAAATTGGCTACAAACGCCCCATGGGCTAGGCGCAAAGCCCCTCTCTGTAGTAGTATGTATGCGCGAAGATGCAAAGGCGCATGGGTAGACGCAAGGGGGGGAAGATGGCGAACGACCATCCCAAATATCCCAATCATTGCCAGCCATACCGTTCTATACTATAGATGCTGGAGAGATGCTGGAGACCAAACGAGAAACCGACCGGCGCGATCCGTGAGAAGAAGTGAGGCAGAGTGTGGCAGATGTCTTGAATGGCCGACGGGCCGCCGAGCGCAACGCGATCAGCCAGCCCGGCGTGGGCGCCGATGCAGTGGATGGCGACGAGCGGTTTGATGTGGGGCGGCGCGAAGTTGAGATGTACATTCGCACCTACCAGACATTGCTGCGCGCCTCTGGCGAGGTGGGACTCCGCGGCCTCGTGCAGGCGCACTACAACGCCGACCCGGAGCTTCACCCCCAGGCGCGTTCCACCGACCCCGATATGTCAGCGTTCATCTACACGGTGCTACGTCTGCCACCGGCCATCCTGCAAACCTCGCGCGTGCTGCTGGGACAGTCGGATGAAGTCTTCGCGCAGCATGGCTTCCAGGTGGAGCAATGGCAGGCAGTGGCCGCCAGCGCACGCCGTCGCCGCTGGTTCTTCGATGGCAAAAACACCCTGGCGGCGTATATCTCCAGCCTGAGCGACACCGACGACATCGTACCAACACTGGTCGCCCTGCAAATCGAATGGAACAAGTTTCACTGGCTGCTCAACGCCGACCCCACCACCATGCAACTGCTCGAAAGCCGCGTGGAACGCTCCTCGCCGGTCTATGCGGAGATCACCAAAGTGGTGCGTGAGCGGCTGCATGTCTCCCTGGAAGACTGGCGGCGGCTCGAAGTCATCTGGGGCGACAACGTGTGGACAAGCCTGCTGGCGATTGGACGCGAACGCAAGAACTTTATGCTGCGCATGCTTGGCGGCTCACACGTTGGCTTTGTGCGCTCCACGCGCCGCTGGTGGGGGCCAATCGCCAAACTCTTTGACGAACTGCGGCTGACCCGGCGGCCCGTCTACTTCGTCTCCAGCAACACCCACAGCCTGGCCAACCTCTTCTCAGGCACGGCGCGCCGCCGCGAAGACGAACTGACGCGCTTCGCCATGAACGGCGCCGATAGCTTCCTCTCAGAAGAATGCCGCAAAATCAAAGAGGGGCGCGCCCCTGGTAACTGGCAGAACTTCCTCTACTTCGCCGCACGCGAGTATCAGCGCACCTCGGCGGGCCAGGGCTTCGCGCGCAGCCGCCCCGTGGAAGAGCAAGAGCGCGGCATCTGGTACGTTGGCGCGCGGCATGGGCTGGATATTGATGCGCAGATCTTCGATATGGCGAAGCTTCGCGCCGACGATCTCGATCCGCGTGTGCGTGTGCCTGGGGCGGAACGCTCAGGCGAGGGACGAGGTGTGATCATCAATATTGACTATCCGTTGGGCATGGCGGCCTATCGCGTGCTGCGCGAGGTGCTTGAGAATCTGGCGCAGGTGAAGGGCGTCTATATCCTGGGTGAAGCCACCACGCTGAACGGCAGCGTCGGCGATGTGATGCTCTCGAATGTGGTGCTCGATGAGCACAGCCAGAACACCTACTGGCTGGACAACTGTTTCAACGCAAACGATGTGGGACGCAATCTTGTCTTTGGCGCCGTCCTGGAAAATCAGCGCGCCGTCTCCAGTCGGGGCGCCTTCCTGCAAAACCGCGCGTTCTTGGACGCCTACTATCGCGCAAACTATAGTGTGGTGGAGATGGAGTCCGGCCCCTATCTCGACGCCGTGTACGAGAGCATCTACATGACGCGCTACCCCATGGGCGAGAACATCAACTTCGCCAAGCTGCCCTTTGACCTGGGGCTGATCCACTACGCCGCCGATACGCAGTACACGCGGGGCAAGAACCTGGGCGCAGGCAGCCTCACCTACTATGGCATGGACTCGACCTACGCGGCGACCATCGCCATCGCCCGGCGCATCCTCGAACAGGAGGCCAGCGGCTCGCGTGGCGGCGAGGCGGTCGCCCGCGCCGAGGCGCTACGGTTGCGGCGGAGCGGCCAGCTTGGGGCCTCAACGCCTGGAGCCAGCAACTAAGCCGTATACAGGACGCCAGCGCATCAACCGTTCACGACCCCTTTGCGTCCGGCGCCAAATCGGGATATAATGGTCTTGTCGCGCCCTCGCCCAACACTCGATAGAGCAGCAGCCAGGCGACGCCATACAATGCCAGACGATCATGACCAACCCGACGAAGCGAGTTTCCAAAGGGGCGAGCGGTGAACCAGACACGCCAAAAGCAACGAGAACAGCAGAGAGAGCGCCAGCGGCAAGATGAGCGCCACAGCCAACAGAGCCGACAGGAACATGAAACGCCTACCTGGGGGCAGGTCATCCGCGACCCACGCGAAAGCATAGACTGGCGGCGGCACCGACATGGCTGCCCCTACTATCGCGAGCGATGGTTTCCCCATAGTGAGCCTGAGGCAGGCGAGCCGATGTATCAGGTGTTTTGCCTGATGAACACCCCACCCGAAAGCTGGGCCGAGCAGGATAAATGCCTTGCCAGTCGCACACGCTGCTGGCGCCACTCCCAAAGCAAAGCAGACGCCAGCCAGGCCGATACACCGGATGAACTGGATAAATCAGACGAGCCGGATATTCCCCTGGAAAGCATAAGAGGACGCGCTCCAAACCCTGCCGGTTAGCCCATATATCTCTACATCTTCACCTTTGCCCCAGCGACTCCGCCAGGAGGCCCTCCATATGCCCAGCGCGCCCCTCATCCTCTGTCTGGATATTGGCGGTACCTCCACCCGCATCGCCATCTGCGATCTCCCAACGGAGCAAACTGCGCCGCCAGCTATCACCACGATTGCGTCGTTCCCAACCGAGCAGGCGTACAATGCGCAGCTCACACGTCTTGGCATGGAGTTGATGCGCTGGCGGGCGAACGAGGGGCAAAATATATCGCTGGCAGGCGTTGGCGTCTCCATTGGCGGGCGCGTCACTCGCGATGGATCGTCCGTCGCCGTCGCACCCAACCTGCCCAACTACGTGGGGCGCCCATTGGCAGGCGATCTCGCGGCGCTCTATGGCGTCCCTGTGAGGTTGGCGCACGATACCATCTGCGGGCTGCTTGGTGAGAAACACTACGGCGCGCTGGCGGCCTACGAGCGATGCGCCTACCTGACACTTTCCACCGGCACGGGCGCCGCCGTCTATCTGGGCCAGGGCGCAACCGGGCTGGCGCTTTCCATCGAGTTTGGCCACCAGCGTGTGGATGGCGATACCCTCCCCTGCCTGTGCGGCCAAATCGGCTGCCTGGAAACCTTCACAGGCGGACGCCAGGTCGCCCTGCGTTACAAACGCCCCATCGAGGAGATTGACGATCAGGCGTTCTGGGCGACCTTTGTGGAAAAGCTGGCGCTGGGACTGGTCAATCTGGTGAACCTGACGCGGGTGGAGGCCAGCGCCGTTGGCGGCGCCATCGCTATCCATCGTCCGTCGCTGCTCCCTGCGCTTCAAGCCAGCGTAGATAACTCCCTGCGCAACGCAACGCTACGTCTGCTCCCCGCCGCGCTTGGCGAGAACGCTCCCCTGGTCGGCGCTGTCACGCTGGTACAAGAGCCTTCGGAAACTGTACTGAGCTAACATCAATCGCTGACGCTTCGGGACACATAATCAGCTCGTCTCAAACGCGCGAAGCGTGCTTGCTATTTCATCCGCCAGCGCCGTCCCCGTGCCGTTCCCCTCAACATCGCTCGCCAGCAGATACGCCCGTATGCGCTCCATAAGGTTCCTTTTGAGGGGAACGCGATCTTGGCCAATTGGGGTCTACCAGGGCGATGTTCAAGCATTTTCCGCCACGAAAATGGTAAGCATATGCGGCTCCTCCTGTACTCACGAAGGAGATGTATGACCCTTCGCGCACATACGGCGCTATTGAATAGACGCTATTGAATAAAAGAGCGGATCAAAGTTTGTATCTCCATAGAGGCTACCGTCATAGGTAAGCCAAAGATTGTCGATATCGCCATTCGTGTCGAATCGGAGTCTCCATCGACAGGCGTCAAAACATCGCCTGATCGCCTCCTTTGGCTCGGTATCCGCAAGGATAGCCAGGATATCGTCCGCTGCGCTGAAGATACGCTGAAGATACCGTTAGGGTCAGCCTCTGCCTCCTGGCGCAACGCGCTGACCGCCGCTGGGAAGTATTCAGCGGGGAGAAAGAACTTGGCAGCGCCGACAAATGTTTCATTTTGCGACATGATATTCTCGCTCCTCTCTCAATAGGGAGCGTGCTGGCGCTCTCTGTGCCGTCTCAGCTATGGCGACAATTCTTACGCGCAGGTGCGTTGATGGAACTATGCAACAAAAATCCCCTCTCTTGGAAGAGAGGGGAGAAGAGTAACGTCGCGCAAGCCTCACAGCCTACCGCTTGGTATACTGCGGGGCCTTGCGGGCGCGCTTGAGGCCATACTTCTTGCGTTCCTTCATGCGCGAATCGCGAGTGAGGAAGCCTGCCCTGCGCATCACCGGCTTGTTCTCCTCATCGGCGCGCACCAACGCCCGCGCGATGCCGTGGCGGATCGCCCCCGCTTGGCCGCTCACACCGCCGCCGATCACCCGCGCAGAAACATCGAACTGATCGCCATGTTCCAGCAAACGCAACGGGCTACGCGCCAACATTACCAGCACTTCGCGACCAAGATATTGGTCAACGTTGCGCCCGTTCACCATAATCGTTCCATTGCCATTGGGATATAGCCGCACACGCGCCACCGCCGTCTTGCGCCGCCCCGTCCCGTAAAAATACGCTCGTTTCGCTTCCGCCACTGCTTAAGCCTCCACCTGATTATCTTTCAGCCCTACTCTTCGGTAGTGGTCTCTTCGGTCTCAGTCGCTTCATCGGCCTCATCAACTTCGTCGGCTTCGTCGCTGGCCTGCGTCTCTGCCTCAGCCTGCAAGAAGTCCTCAATCGTGGGATGAGTCCAGGGGATGGGTTGCTGCGCCTGATGCGGATGCGTTGGCCCGGCGTACACCTTGAGACGGCCAAGCATATCGGCGCCCAGCCGGTTGTGAGGCAGCATCCCGCGTACGGCGTGCTCGATCACCCGCTCAGGATGGCGTTCGAGCGCCTGCCGGAGCGTCTCGGTCTTCACGCCACCGGGATACTGCGTGTGGCGGAAGTAAATCTTCTGGTCGCGCCGGTTGCGGGTCACATCAATCTTTGCGGCGTTGATGACGATCACAAAATCGCCACAATTCAGATGGGGCGTGAACGTCGGCTTGTATTTGCCACGCAGGATCGTCGCCACCTCGCTCGCCACGCGCCCCAACACCAGGTTGTTGGCGTCAATCACATACCAGCGCGGCCTCAGCTCTGCGCGCGTGGCGCTATACGTCTTTGGGTTTGGGTTCATGTTTACCTGTAACTCCAAGTGTTACGCGCACGCGCGGCGCGTATCAATACGGTTCGTCGTGCGGATGTTACTCTATTTTATCATCTTACCATAAGCCCCACTCGGTAGGATAGTCCACCTGAGTGAGACAGAGGCCCTGTGGCGGAGCCGCCGCCCCCGGATGCGCCTTCTCGCGCGCCGCCAGAATGCCGCGCACGTCGTCAATGCTCAATCTGCTTTGGCCTACCAGCGCCAGCGTCCCGACAATGCGCCGCACCATCCCTGTCAGGAAAGCGTTCGCAGTGAACTCACAGACGATCTCATCCGGCGGCGTGATCACGCCGCCAAACGGCGCTAGCGACATGGCCCAGGCGCACCGCGAGAGCGTCAGCCTGCGCACGGTATGCGCGCGATACCCCTCGGCTGGCCGATCCCACGGGCTTGAACCAAACGCCGCGAAATCATGCTCACCAAGCAACTCGCCCGCCGCGCGATTCATCGCGTCTACATCGAGCCGTTGCGCCACTCGCCAGGCGTAGCGTTCGCGGAGCGGCTCCTTGTTGGGTGTGCAGATGATGCGATAGCGATAGCGCCGGGCCAGCGCGCTCTTGCGCGCGTGAAACCCTGGCGCAACCTGTCGCACTGCGCGGATGCCAATGTCCGGCGGCGTCAGCGCATTCAGCGCCCGCAGCCAGGCGTCAGCGTCGAGCCATGCGCGCGTCTGAAAGCTGATCACCTGCCCGGCGGCGTGTACCCCACTATCCGTGCGGCCAGCCGCCGCCAGCGAGATCATCTCTCCCGCCTGCGCCTTCCTGGCGATACGGTTGATCGCGGCTTCAAGCGCCCCTTGTACAGTTGACCCGCGCTCAGCCACCTGGCGTTGGAAGCCGACAAAGCGCGTTCCGTCGTAGGCGACAAGCGCTGCCAGCGTTGTGTACTCCGACTGCTCCACCGTGTCAGCCTGTCCAGCCTGTTCCGCGCCAGCCATACGACGCTCCACCTGCCAGGGTAGCCGCTAGACCAGTTCCAGCCGGGCGATCTCGGCGGCGTCGCCTTTGCGGCGGCCTAGCTTCAGCACGCGCGTATAGCCACCCTTGCGGTCGGCGTAGCGCGGCACGAACTGCTCGAAGATTTTCTTCACAGCCAGCTCGCGTGGCAGATGCTTCAGGATCGTCCGGCGCGCATGCACCTCAATCGCCATCGCCTCGCGTGCGGCGGTCAGCGCGCGTTGGGCGTCTTCCTGATCACTGATCAGATCGAGCAGGTCTTTCTTTAGGCCTGCCAACTCGTCTTCTTTGCGCTTGCGCGCCTCATCGCTGAGCGGGAACTTGCCAATTGCAGCGCGCTCTTCGTTCGAGAGGATCTCCTCATCGAGCGAGAAGCGCTTGCGCTTGGCGATCTCCAAGACCTGCTCGGCAATGTAGTCATCTTCCACCACCTCTTTGAGGTGCGCCCAGGCGTCGTTGTGCCCGCGAATGGCGATGGCAATCAGGCGCTCGGCCTCGCCCTGCACGGCTTTCGCACGCGCCAGCGTGGTGTGGATATGCTCGTGTGTGTAGAGACCCTCGATCATGCTGCGTATGGCAGCGCGCCGACGAGGCTCCGGCATGTTGATACGGTTACCCGCAACTCGGTGACGCATTGACGTTTCTCTTCTTTATCCAATAGATGGCCTAATAGTTGTCGTCCAGGTCGCTGAACACGTCGTCATCCAGCCCAAGCATGGATGAGAGGTCGGAGCGATCAAGCCGATCCTGGCGGTCGCCATCGCCAGGATCCTGCTCGCCCTGCTCCTGCAGATCACCCGCCTCGACGGTGGGCAACATATGGCGGGCGATCAGGCTGTCTTTGAGCTCGTTCAGACTCTTACCGCCGAAATTGCGGACGGCGAGCAAGTCTTCCTCGCTCATCGTTAACACCTGCCCCACCTTGGTGATGCCACTGCGCTTGAGGCAGTTATAGGCGCGCACGGTCAGATCAAGCTCCTCGATGGGCGTGTCATAAATCTTCTGCGGAATCTGATACGCTGTCGAGGGGCTGGCGATGGCAGGCTGCTGAATGTCTACGGTGGTCGGCTCGCTGTGGTCGGCGATCATTTGGAAGTGCTGCACGAGCACCTGCGACGCCTGGCGCAGCGCCTCATCGGGTGTGATGGCGCCATCCGTCCAGACCTGCAATGTGATCTTATCGTAGTTGGTCATCTGGCCGACGCGCGTATTCTCGACGATGTAGTTGACCTTCTGCACTGGCGTAAAGATCGCATCAATCGGAATCTGGCCGATGGGCTGACCCTCTTTACTCTCGGCAGGCACATAGCCCTTGCCCATCTCGACAACCAGTTCCATATCGAGATGCGAGTCGGGGCCATCGAGCGTGCAGATGTAGACATCGGGCGTGACGATCTCCACCGTGCTGGGCGCTTGAATATCGGCGGCGGTCACTACCCGCTCACCGGAAAGGTCAATGCGCATCGTCACAGGGCGATCAGAGAAGGAGCGCAGGCGAATCTTCTTGACGTTGAGCACAATGTCGGTCACATCCTCTTTGATGCCCTCAACGTCTTGAAACTCATGTTGCGCCCCCTCGATCTTGATCGAGGTGATCGCAGCCCCCGGCAGAGACGCCAGCAAGACGCGGCGGAGCGCGACGCCCAGGGTTCTGCCATACCCTGCCTCCAGCGGCTCGATGTCGTAGCTGCCATAGTTGGGGGTTGATTCGGTTGACACAATGCGAGGCAGCGCAATATCTAACAAGGGAATCCCCTCCTTTACCTGTGGTGGGGAACGACTATCGCTGGTAATACTCGACGACCAACGCCTCATTGAAGGGCAGTTGCAGTTCATCGGGCGTTGGCAACGCCAACACGCGACCACTGAGCGTGTCGGGGTCTACGCGCAGCCATGCCGGAACGGATTTTTGCGCCAGCATGAGCGCGCGTGTCTTGAAATACTCAGTGTTGCGGCTGTGTGGGCGCACGGCTATCTCATCCCCTGCACGCACAAAGGCCGAGGGAATATCCAGCTTGTGGCCATTGAGCTGGAAGTGGCCATGCGTCACCAACTGGCGCGCCTGCGCACGTGAATCGGCAAAGCCCAGGCGATACACCACGTTATCCATCCGCGTCTCCAGCAGTTGGATCAGGTTGTCGCTCGTCTTGCCGGGACGACGCGCCGCCGTCTCGAAGTGGCGGCGGAACTGGCGCTCTAGAATACCATAGCTACGGCGCACCTTCTGCTTCTCGCGCAGTTGGGTGGCGTATCCCGATTGCTTGCGTCCGCGGGCCGCTCCATGCTGGCCGGGCTTCGACGAACGCCGTTCAAGCGTGCATTTGGTAAAACATTTATCGCCCTTGAGATAGAGCTTCTCGCCTTCGCGCCTGCAAATGCGGCACACTGGACCTGTATAACGGGCCATGTAGCTGTTTCGTCCTCCAAAACGTTTCTGGCCGGGCGCGGTGGTCACTCCGCTCACATCGAGCGAACCATCTTGACCATCTCGCCGGTAAGCGTTCCCAAAAGAGCGCATCATAAAGTATCGTGTGAAATGCCCCGCTTCAGCCTTCCCTACGCCAGCCGCAGCGCCAGGAAGCCGTATGCAGGTCATTTCGACAAGCTATTGTGTGTTCAGTTGACGTTCCCGAAGCGTCTCACGCGCCGCTGGCGGCCCGCCGCATCATGCGTTGGGAGCCGCAGGCATGTACGCCCCGCTGTTGAGAGCAGATCGTCCAGGACGGTTAGGCGATGGAACGCTGTATCTCTCGGAAAAGCCATCCGCAGTGCGGATAGCGAGCACGCGATTGACATGCGGAACGGCGACCTAACCTCCAACCGGAAACCGCTAGACGCGGCGGCGCTTGGGTGGTCGGCAGCCGTTATGAGGGATGGGGGTCACGTCGGTGATGGAAACCACCTGAAGGCCCACCCCATAGAGCGCGCGGATCGCCGCCTCGCGGCCCGAACCGGGGCCACGCACATAGACCTCAACCTGACGCAGACCATGCTCCATCGCCTTGCGCGCCGCCGCCTCGGCAGTCACCTGCGCGGCGTAGGGTGTGCTCTTGCGCGACCCCTTGAAGTTCGATGCGCCTGCGCTGCTCCATGACAACACGTTCCCGTTGGGATCGGAGATCGTGACCAGCGTGTTGTTGAATGTGGCCCGAATGTGCGCCTTCCCGCGCGGCACCGACTTTCGCTCACGCCGCCGCTGCCGCCCCACTGGCCGCTTGGGAGTTTTCTCCGCCATGCTCTTGCTACCCTCTTCTCAATTACTTCTTCGTGGCCTTCTTCTTGCCAGCCACCGTCTTACGGACACCGCGCCGCGTGCGGGCGTTGGTGCGTGTGCGCTGACCATGCACCGGCAGATTGCTGCGATGGCGCAGGCCGCGATAGCAGCGGATCTCGATCAGCCGCTTGATATTCATATCCACTTCGCGCCGCAGATCACCCTCTACCTTGTAGTTGCGATCAATAAACTCGCGGAGGCGCGCGACCTCTTCCTCCGTCAGGTCTTTGACGCGCGTGTCGGGGCTTACCCGCGTTTGCGTCAGAATTTGCTTGCTCGAAGATGGCCCAATCCCATAGATATAGGTGAGCGCGACCTCGATACGCTTATCGCGAGGGATGTCAATCCCGGCGATTCTGGCCATGAGCCAGCTCCTCCTCTACTGCTACCGCGTACTGCGAAGTTACCGCCCGGCGCCTGCTGTCATCTTTCAGCGCCCGTGGCTCACGTAGCCAACGTTTAGCCCTGCCGCTGCTTGTGCTTTGGCTCTTTGCTACAAATGATCATCACCACGCCATGCCGACGAATCACCTTGCAGTGTTCGCAGCGCGGCTTCACCGAAGCCCGTACCTTCATACTTCCCCGTCCCTCAACTCAACGATGAACAATCATCATTCACCACATAGGTGCGCCTGGCAATTGCCAGAGTGGCGCTTGGAAGATAAATGCAAACAACGAAAAGACGCCCATGCGGGCGTTAGAACGTGCAAACAGCGTAGAGACGATGTTTATGACGTATGGAACGCGCGAAGCAGACTTTTCCCAGGCCGATATGGCCAGAAAATCCCAGTGTTTTACTTTGGGCTTTTTACGCTCAATCGCGTCTGGCTGCGTCTAGTTACGATTCCGCCAGACGATGCGCCCCTGCGAGAGATCGTAGGGCGACAGCTCCACGCGCACCCGATCACCCGGCACGATACGCACAAAGTTCAGGCGTACCTTCCCCGACAGGTGAGCCAACACAACGCGGTCGCCTTCAAGCGCCACGCGGAACATCGCGTTGGGCAGCGCCTCCGTAACGACACCCTCGACTTCAATTGCGTCTCTCTTGGGCATACGTTCCTTTCCTCAGCAATGAGCGAACACCAACGAGCGCACAAGTAGCAGTGACCTTGACAGCCACTGCCAACTTGTAAGTATACCACATCTTTCCGTGCTGCGCAAGCAGGAGTTTTGCCTACTTTCCGCTTTCATCACCCTCGCCGCTTCCAGCTTCCGGAGGCGCGGTCAGAATGACCGGCCCATGCGCGGTAATCGCCACCATGTGCTCGAAGTGAGCGGAGAGGCTGCCATCCGCCGTCGCGACCGTCCAGTGGTCGGGCGCCTCGCGCGTGGTCGCGCTTCCGGCGGCCACCATCGGCTCGATGCAGATCACTATCCCAGGTCGCAACAACGGATTCGGCTGGCCGCGCTCGACAACGTTCCCTATCCAGGGGTCTTCGTGAAGTTCCCGCCCAATGCCATGCCCACCATACTCGCGCACCACCGCATAGCCCGCGTCCTCCACACACCGCTGAACCGCCCGCGCAATGTCGTTGGCGCGCCCGCCCGGCTGCGCCTGCGCTATTCCCCGCCGGAGCGCCTCTTCCGTCACATCGAGCAGGCGTTGCGCCTCCAGTGAGATCGTTCCCACCGGCACAGTGATCGCCGAATCGCCATGCCAGCCGTCCACGATTGCCCCGAAGTCGAGGGCGATAATGTCGCCCTCGCGCAAGACACGCTTGCCGGGGATACCATGCGTAATCTCGTCGTTGACGGAGGTACACAGCACGGCGGGATACGGCGGAACGCCGCGCGCTGGCGAGTAGCCCTTGAAGTTGGAGCGCGCATTGTGGCGGGCAAGCTCTCGCGCGGCAATCTTGTTGAGTTCGCCAGTGGTGACGCCGGGGCGCACTGCCGCGCGTAGCGTTTCGAGGATCTCCATCACCACGGCGCCTGCGCGGCGAATCGCCGCGATCTCCGTCGCGCTCCGGTACGCTATAGCCATAGGTTTGTTTTGTATCCCTCTCTGTTCGGTCGGCTCGGCTTGTCTTGTTTCTGTTCGCGGTTTCTGCTCGCGCGGCGCCATCTGGCTAGGCGGCCAGCTTTTCTATCGCTTGCGTAATCGCCTGGTTGACCTGCTCAATCCCGCTGACGCCGTTCACCCGCGCCAGCTTGCCCTGCCTCTCGTAGTAATCCAACAGGCGAATCGTCTCAGAGAAGAAGATGTCGAGCCGGTGGGCGATCTTCTCAGGTTGATCATCCGACCGCTGATACAGTTCGCTGCCATCGTAATCGCAGACGCCCTGCGTCTTGGGCGGGCGTGTCTTGATGTTCCAGACATGCCCATGCGCGCGGCAGATATAGCGTCCGGCGAGGCGGTCGAGCAGAAGATCGCGCGGGACATCGAGATAGATCACGGCGTTGAGCGGCTGACCAAGCTCATTCAACCGCGCGTCGAGCGCCTGCGCCTGGGGAATCGTGCGGGGGAAGCCATCGAGGATGATCCCCTGCTCGCCCTGTAGTCGGCGCATCGCATCGAGAATGAGTTCTATCATCAGGGCGTCGGGTACCAAGTCGCCGCGCTCAACATACGGGCGCACCTGCTCCCCCGTTGCCGTTCCCTCCGCGATTGCCGTGCGCAACAGCTCTCCGCTGGCAAGTGGCTTGAGCTTGTATCGCTCCGCAAGCAACTCTGCCTGCGTCCCCTTGCCGCTGCCCTGCGCGCCGATCAACAAGATGTTCATGCCCCGCTCCTCTGTGTTCCACTGCGCGCCCTAACCCTGGCGCACAGGTGAAGCCCACCACCCCGATGTGATGGGCCGCCGTTGAGGTTCCACACTGCGCCGCCGCGAGGCCAGAGGCCACGGCGGCATAGAAGCTGCTGATTGACTACCGAACCAGTATGGCTGTTTCGCCCGTTAGCGCAAGAAGCCTGAGTAGTTGCGCATGACCATCTGCGCCTCAAGCTGCTTGACGGTATCGAGCACCACGCCGACGATAATCAGCAGCGACGCCGCCTGGAGGATGTTATTGCTGTTGTTTGCGCTTGTGGTCAGCAACGCAGGCGCCACCGCCACCACACCCAGGAAGATCGCGCCGCCAAATGTGATGTACTTCAGCACACGATACAGATACTCCGCTGTCCGCGGGCCAGGGCGGATACCCGGAATAAACGCGCCCTGCTTTTGCAAGTTCTCTGCCGTGTTCTGCTGTTCCCACAGAACGATGGCGTAGAAGTAGGTGAAAGCAAACACCAGCAAGCCGTAGATCAGCCAGTACCACCAGTTCGTGCTATCCAGGAAGACGCGCACATTACCGAACCAATTGACCAGCGTCTTGTTTGTGCTTAGCGTCAGGAACTGCGCGATGACCACCGGCAGCAGCAAGATCGAACTGGCGAAGATCAGCGGAATCATGCCTGCGCTGTTGACTTGCAACGGGATGTACGTCGTCTCCTGGCCGCCGCGAATGGTTGCGCCGATCTGGCGCTTGGTCGGGTACTGCACTGGTATGCGCCGCTGCGCCTGATAGACGTACACCATCACAAGCGTCATTACTGCGTACAGGGCAAGCGATTCCAGGAAGGAGATGATGGAGCCGTTGTCAATGCCGCTGCCGGTGCTGCTGCCGCTGATCAGCGACGAGCCTATTTCCTGCGGCACTTTCACCATGATGTTCGCGAAGATGATCAGCGAGATGCCGTTGCCGATGCCGTTCTCGGTGATCAACTCGCCCATCCACACCAGGAACATTGTGCCCGCCGTCAGGCTGAGCATTGTGCCAAGCGTCGGCACAAACTTAGTGGGATCAAGCAGGTTGAACTGCGCGGCGAGTGTGGGATCAAGCTGCGAGATGATCGCCATCTGGCCGAACGCCTGCAAGAGCGCCAGCGGCACGGTGATATAGCGAGTCAACTGCGCCAGGCGGTTTTGTCCAATCTCGCCCTCACGCTGCCATGCGCCAAGCGCCGGAATGATGCCCTGTAGCAACTGGACGACGATGCTCGCCGTGATATAGGGGTACACGCCAATGGCAATGATGGAGAACGTGGAGAACGAGCCGCCGGAGAAGACATCGAGCAGGCCAAAGAATTGCTGAAGGCTTGTGTTGTTGCTCAGCAAGGTGCTGATCGCCGAGGCAGGTACCCCAGGCACCGGCACGAACGCGGCGACGCGCACAAGCAGCAGCATTCCTATCGTAAACAAGATTTTGTTGCGCAGATCAGGAATTGTCCAGATGGTACGCAGGCGGTTGATCATGCTCGCCTCCAAAGGCTTAGCCAGGGAACATCAGGGAACATCAGGGAACATCAGGGAACATCAGGGAACATCAGGGAACATCAGGGAACATCAGGGAACATCAGGGAACGCCAGATGGCGACCGGCCCATATACGCCGCCCGCCTTGGTAGCGGCGTCAGGGAATGCGCACATACTATAGTACGACGAGACCGCCCATTCCGCTACATGCCTGGGAGGTTTCTAGAGCAAATTGCAAACGATTTGTTCGTCGCATACCCTGCATACCCCAGCGATGAGCAGCAATGGAGACCTGGCCTCGCCGCAGTGTATTTGAGTTAGCGGCTGCTCGCTGTCGTTGCCCCCGCCGCATAGTTGGGCGCTGGCTTGCCGGAACGCCGTGTCTTGGGGGTCTGGCGCATCGCGATCAGCGTGACGGTTCCCCCCGCCGCCTCGATCTGCTGGCGAGCTGACGCCGACACCTTGTGCGCTTTGACATTGAGCGCGCGGTCGAGCTTGCCGACGCCCAGCACCTTCAGCATCCCCTTGACATCGCCAGGGCGAATCAGGCCATGCGCGGCAAGCGTCTCGGTCGTCACCTCTTCGTTGGCGGCGAAGCTCCTGAGGTCGCTCAGGTTGACGACGATATACTCTTTCTTGAAGGGGTTCTTGAACCCGCTCAAGTAGGGCATGCGCTGCGAGAAGCGGTTCTGGCCGCCCTCGAAGTACGCCGGAATCTTTCCGCCGGTGCGCGCTTTCTGGCCCTTCTGGCCACGCCCGGAGGTCTTCATACGCCCGGAGCCATGTCCACGGCCCACGCGACGATGCTTTTTGCGCGCGCCATAGGGCGAATGGAGTTCATCGAGCCTCATCTATTTCATCCTTCGTTAGTGGTCAAGCGTCTCCGTCAGACCTTTTGGCCTTATGGCCTTACGCCTGGCCCTCGTTCGCCGTCTCAACCACCTCAACGCGCACCAGATGCGACACTTTGTTGATCATCCCACGAATCACCGGCGAGTCGTCGTGTTCGACGGTCTCTTGTAGATGATGAAATCCCAACGCGCGGATGGTGCGCTTCTGCTTCTCGTTATAGCCAATCGAGCTTTTCGCATAGGTAATGCGGAGCCGTGCCATGTGTGTTCTTCCTCTCGTTCAGCCTACCGGCTATCAGCTACCGGCGTGGCCCGGCGCCGCCACCAGGGCGTCCACCTGAACGTCCGCCGCCAGGGCCACCGCGCCCACCACCAGAGCCACGTCCGCCGCGATCTCCGCTGCCACGTTCGCCGCCGCCACGCTCAC
Source organism: Pseudomonadota bacterium (assembly GCA_021324535.1). Taxonomy (GTDB): domain Bacteria; phylum Chloroflexota; class Ktedonobacteria; order Ktedonobacterales; family JADMIN01; genus JAJPIU01. Next base: position 11,161 of record JAJPIU010000049.1, on the reverse strand, counting down.
CACGGTCGCCGGTTCCGCGTCCGCGTCCACCGCGCTCGCTGCGTTCGCCTCGGTCGCGCTCAGGCCGCTCAACTGGCTGGAAGGCCGCTGCGGCAGCGTTCGCCTCGGCGATCTGCGCGGCGCGACGCGGGCCAACCAACTCAGCCACGCTCCGCCCACGACGCGCCGCCTCGGCCTCATACGAGCGCAACGACTGGAAACAGGTCATCACAGCCAGCACGGTATTCAGCGCCGTTGACGAGCCAAGCGATTTGGTGAGGATGTCGCGGATGCCCACGGCCTCAACCACTGCGCGCACAGCGCCACCTGCGATCACGCCCGTGCCAGGAGCGGCGGGCTTCAACATCACCTGCGAAGCGGCGAAGCGGCCAGTCACCTGGAAAGGAATGGAGGAGCCGACAAGCGGGACCTCAATCAGGCGCTTCTTGGCGTCTTCGACACCCTTGCGGATCGACTCCGGCACCTCGGCGGCTTTGCCAATGCCCACGCCCACATGCCCGGCGCGATCCCCCACCACGACGAGCGCACGAAAGCTAAAACGCCGCCCGCCTTTGACAACTTTCGAGACGCGCGCCACCTGAACAACTGTCTCCTCCAGGTTGAGCCGCGATGCGTCAATCTTTGGCATATCTTCTCCAGGATTCCAGGCTCGCGCCCCTAAAAATCAAGCCCACCGGCGCGCGCGCCCTCGGCCAGCGCCGCCACACGACCGTGGTAGACATAGCCGCCACGGTCGAACACCACGCGCTCCACACCGGCGGCTTTGGCGCGCTGAGCAAGCAACTGCCCCACCTGATACGCCTGGCGCACGCGGCGGTTCGCGGTCAAACCCTTGATCGCCTTGGGCAGCGCGTGTCCGCGTTCTTCGCCAGCGCCATTCTCCGTGCCAGCCTCGCCCTGTGGCTGTGGGGTCTCCTGGGCGGCCAACGCATCGAGCGCGTCGGCGCTGAAGTTGGCAAGGTCTTTATCGCGCGACGACGCGGCGACAATCGTGCGGCGCTGTACGTCGTCAATCACCTGGGCGTAAATCTCATTGGAACTGCGGAAAACCGCAAGCCGTGGGCGCGTGGGCGTTCCGGCGAGAGTCTTGCGCACCCGCACATGCCTGATCATGCGTGTCTGATTCGCATACTGCTTCTTGATCATAAAACTTCTCCGCGCGTGTTCAGCGCCGATCTGGCGCTACTATGCGCGCCGTGTTTACTACCGTTTACCGGCTACTTCTTCTTGCTGCCAGCTTTACCGGCCTTCATCCGCACCACCTCGCCGGTATAGCGGATGCCCTTGCCCTTGTATGGCTCCGGCTTGCGGATCGAGCGGATATTCGCGGCGGTCTGGCCAACCATCTGCTTGTCAATCCCACTGACTTGCAGCTTGGTCGTGCCTTCCACGCTAAACGTGATGCCCTGCGGTGGATTGACCTGTACAGGATGCGAATAGCCTACCTGGAAGACCAGATGATCGCCCACCTTCGCCACTCGGTAGCCTACGCCCACCAGATCAAGCGATTTGGTGTATCCGGCGCTTACTCCGATCACCATATTATTGAGCAACGAACGCCACAGGCCATGCTGCGACTTGCTCTTCTTTGTGTCGTCTGGCCGACCCAGCGTGACGACGTTCCCCTCCTGGGTGATGGTCAACATCTCAGGCAGGGTAGTGGTCAGCTTGCCCTTTGGCCCGGTGACGGTAACGACATTGCCCTCGGCCACCTCCACCTTGACACCGGTAGGCAGCGTGATCGGCGCGCGTCCGATACGTGACATCGTATGCCTTCCCTTCCCACTACCAGATATAGCAAATCACTTCGCCGCCCAGCCCTTGCTGGTACGCCTTGCGACCTGTCATCACGCCCTTCGGCGTAGAGATAATCGCCATGCCAAGCCCGCCACGCACGCGCGGAATGTCGTCGCGCCGTGTGTAGACACGCAATCCCGGCTTGCTCACCCGCTTCAACTGGGTAATCACCGGATGCTTATCCACGTAGCGCAGGGCAATTCGAATCGTCCCCTGCGGGCCATAGGGATTCTCTGGTCGGTTGTCTACGTCGAAATCTTTGATATAGCCTTCCTCTTTGAGGATGGTCGCAATCGCGATCTTCATCTTCGAGGCCGGAACCACCGTGCGCAGACGACGCGCCATGATCGCATTGCGAATGCGCGTCAACATATCTGCGATTGGATCTGTCATGTTCATAACTGTGCGCTTCCCTCAGATCACCTGAACCGACTACCCACCTACCAGCTCGACTTGGTCACGCCGGGCAGTTCGCCACGCAACGCGCGCTCGCGGAAGCAGATGCGGCAGAGGCCAAACTTGCGCATATATGAGCGCGGGCGTCCGCAGATGCTGCACCGATTGTGCTGTCTCACGCGATACTTTGGTTTGCGCTGGGACTTCACGATCATCGAAATCTTTGCCATCGCTGCCCCCTCCAGGGCGAGGCGCCGGGCTTTGGCGCGCCTTCCATCTGAAAATGCGCCTGTTTCCTGGCCTTTGTCCCGCTATGTGCGGCGCTAAATTGTAAACTACTTTGTGGTACGGAAAGGCATGCCAAGCAGCCTGAGCAGCCTGCGGCCCTCTTCGTCGGTGCGGGCGGTAGTCACAATGGTGATCTCCATCCCACGCACCTTGTCAATCTTGTCGTAGTCAATCTCTGGGAAGACCAGCTGCTCTTTGATGCCAAGCGTATAGTTGCCGCGCCCATCGAAGGAATCGGCGGAGACGCCCTGGAAGTCGCGCAGACGTGGCAGCGCAACGTTCATCAGCTTATCCAGGAAGTCATACATGCGGCGCCCACGCAGTGTCACCATCGCGCCAATGGGCATGCCCTGGCGCAGTTTGAACGCCGCCACCGACCGCTTGGCGCGGGTAACGACCGGACGCTGACCGGTGATGTCGGCCAGGTCGCGCACGGCGTTGTCCATCGCCTTTGCGTTCTGAACCGCCTCGCCCATGCCGATGTTGATCACTACTTTGTGCAGCGCCGGAGCCTGCATCACGTTGCTGTAATGAAACTCTTGCATGAGCGCCGGAACGATCTCTTTGACATAGCGTTCGCGCAGGCGTGGCATACCCATCGGGGCGCTGCTTGCCTGCGCCTCGGCGGTCGTCTCAGTGGCCGAAGCCGCCTGGGCTGTCTGAGTCGCCGCGCTGCGTCCACCCGACTTGGAGCCGACGGCCTGCCCGCTGGATTTCGGGGTAGTTCCCTTGGAAGCGCCTTTCGCGCCTCCTTTCGCAGATGACACGCTTTACCCCCTCGTATGCTCTTCAATGGCCTTGCCGCATCGCTTGCAGATGCGCCGCACACGCAGCTTCTGATCGGCGCCCATTGGCACGCGATCATGCGCGATACGCGTTGGCTCGCCGCACTCTGTGCAGATCACCATCACGTTCGAGGCATGCAGCGGCATGGGCTTCTCGATGATGCCCGCAGGCACACCCGCTCGCGCACGCACATGCTTCTTAGCGATGTTCAGGCCATCCACAACTACCTTGTTATCGCGTGGCATCGTCCGCTGTACCACGCCGCGCTTGCCCTTATCCTTGCCAGCCAACACCAGGACGTTATCGCCCTTATGGACGTGTAGCTTGGCCAGGTGCAGGGGCTTGCGCTCTCGCTCTTTCTTCTTCGCGGTCGCCATGCGGCCCGCTCCCTTCTCTAATGCCCTACCCTTTGGCCGTTATCATCCCTTGCGCCTCGGTGTGCTCCGGCTCGTCACGCATGTGACAAGCTAGAGCACCTCCGGAGCAAGCGAGATGATCTTCATGAAGGCGCGTTCGCGCAGCTCGCGGGCGACTGGCCCAAAGATGCGCGTGCCACGGGGATTGTTCCCCGCCGAGATGATCACCGCCGCGTTATCGTCGAAGCGAATATAGCTGCCGTCGGGGCGGCCATACTCTTTGGCGACCCGCACGATCACTGCGTTGACCACTTCGCCCTTTTTGACGGCGCCATTGGGCTGCGCCTGCTTCACCGACGCCTTGATGATGTCGCCGACGCTGGCGTAGCGACGGCCTGTGCCGCCCATCACGCGGATGCACATGATCTCTTTGGCGCCAGTGTTATCGGCGACCTTGAGCCGTGTTTGTGGCTGAATCACTATCAAGCCTCCTCGTCTTCGTCTTCGTCGGTGTCGGTGGCCTCAGTGATGATCTCGGGATCAAGCTCCGCTACCACCTCTTCGACCGGCGTCGTCTGGATGGCCTGCTTGATAATCTCAACCAGCCGCCAACGTTTATCTTTGCTCAGCGGGCGCGTCTCTTCGATCCGCACCATATCGTTGATATGCGCGCTATTGTGCTCATCGTGCGCCTTGAACTTCGTCGTTGACTTATAGGTACGTTTATAGATCGGGTGGCGCTTGAGCGATTCGACCGCGACGACAATCGTCTTCTGCATCTTATCGCTCACCACGCGGCCCACCTTTTGCTGCCGCCGCTTGCGCCGTTGCTGCGGCTTGGGCGTCTGTGCCGCCTGGGCCGCCGGTTGCTCTGTCGCTGGCGTTGGCTTGGCAGACGAGGCCGCCTTGCGCCTGGTTGGCGTACTCATTGGGTCTCCTCCTGTGCGGCGTTCGCGGTTTCCTCAGCTTCAAGCTCGCCAGCCATGATCTCGGCGTGGAGCAACTCGCTCAGGTGAAACTTCAGGCGCGCGATGTCTACCCGAGTCTGCGCGAACTGGCGGTTGTTCTTCACTTCGCCGCGCGTCTTTTGCAGCCGCAGATCAAAGAGCTTCCGCTGCAACTCGGCCAGCTCCTTTTGCGCCTGCGTTTGATCCATCGTCTGAATCTCGCGGCGCCGCTCTTTGAGCTTAGACATGCTCGCTCTCCTGATCGTCTTGGGCGCCCTCGGCAGCCACCTCGGCTGGCTGCTCCTGCGCCTTCACCAGAAACTTTGTATGGATGGGGAGCTTGTTGGCGGCCAGGCGCATCGCCTCTTTGGCGACCTCCTCGCGCACGCCACCTAGCTCGAAGATGATGCGCCCCGGCTTGACAACGGCCACCCAGTGGTCGGGCGCGCCCTTGCCGGAACCCATGCGCGTTTCCAGCGGTTTGGCCGTCACAGGCTTATCGGGGAAGACACGAATCCACACCTTGCCGCCACGCTTGATGTAACGGTTCATGGCGATACGCGCCGCCTCGATCTGCCGGGCCTCAAGCCAGACGGGTTCCAACGCCTGCAAGGCAAACTCACCAAAGGCAATCGTGTTGCCTCGATGCGCCTTGCCTTTCATGCGCCCGCGATGTTGCTTGCGGTGCTTGCTTCTGCTTGGCGACAATAACATGGTTTATTGCTCCTGTTCGCCCGGCGTCTGCGCCTCAGGCGCAGGCGCGGTCTCAGTTGGCGTTGGCGTAGCCTGTGACGCCTCTACAACAGGCGTAGGCGCAGCCGTCTCAGGCGCGTTCGCTGTCGCAGAAGCGTTGGCTTCGGCGCTGGTTTCAGCGTTGATTTCAGTTGTGGCCTGCTCCGTCCGTGGCCCGCGCTCACCCGCCGGGCGGTCTGTGCGCTGCCCACGCTCGGCGCGCGGCCCTGCGTTCGAGAGGCCCGTTCCAGCTGCGCGATCCGTCCGTGGCCCACGGTCACTGCGTGATCCCCGCTCGCCCGCCGGACGTTCCGTCCGTGGCCCGCGCTCACCCGCCGGGCGGTCTGTGCGCGCTCCACGCTCGCCACGAGGCCCACGCTCACCCGTAGGTCGATCACTGCGTGGCCCACGGTCACTGCGTGATCCCCGCTCGCCCGCCGGACGTTCCGTCCGTGGCCCGCGCTCACCGGCAGGGCGGTCTGTACGCGCTCCACGCTCACCACGCGGGCCGCGCTCGTGTCGCTCACCCAGCGCTGCCGCCTGCGCCTGCTCATCACTTGCGGCGCGCTGTCGCTCAGGCAGCACATCGCCATGATAAATCCACACCTTGACGCCAATAGTTCCAAAGGTGGTATGCGCCTCAGCCGTGCCGTAGTCAATGCGAGCGCGCAGCGTTTGCAGCGGCACGCTTCCCTCGACTTCTTTCTCCACCCGCGCGATCTCGGCGCCGCCCAGGCGGCCGCCGCAGATGACCTTGATGCCCTTGGCGTTAGCGCGCATCGTCTTCTGCACGGCCTGCTTCATAGCGCGCCGGAAGGCGACACGCTTTTCGAGCTGCTCGGCGATGGAGCGCGCAACCAGCGTGGCGTCAGCGTCGGGATTGCGAATCTCGACGATGTTCAGGCGCACCTTTTTCTTGGCGGCCTTCTCCAAATCCTGGCGCAGGCGCTCAACCGCCTCACCGTTCTTGCCGATCACAATGCCGGGCTTGGCGGTGTGGATGGTGACGCCGATGTTGGCGCCCGCCACCCGCTCGATCTCAATACGCGAGACGGCCGCATTCGCCAGGCGCCTACGCACCAATTCCCGCAGGGTGCGGTCTTCCGCGAGCAAGTCTTTATAATTGCGTTGGGCATACCAGCGCGACTGCCAGCCTTCGATCACGCCCAGGCGGAAGCCAATTGGATTTACTTTCTGTCCCAAAAGAAGCCTCCACGACTAGCCAACGTGGCCGGGCCGACGCTGCGCAGCGCGCCGCGCACGCTGGGGGATGTCGGCTGGGTCGTCAGTGACAATGATGGTAATGTGCGAACTACGCCGAAGGATACGCGAGGTGCGCCCATGCGACCGCGCCCGGAAGCGGCGAATCTTCATGCCCTCATCGGTAATCGCGTTCTTGACCCACAGCGCATCGGGATCCATCGTGTAGTTGTTTTCAGCGTTCGCCGCTGCCGAGGCCAGCGTCGTATAGACATCCTGCGCAGGCGCGTTCGGCAGGAACTTGAGGATGGCCAGCGCCTCGCTGACCCGCCGCCCACGAATGGCGTCGGTGACGCGGCGCACCTTACGCGGCGGATGCCCGACATTGCGGGCGATTGCATGCGTTTCCATTCCAGCCTCCTAGCGCACCGAACTGGAGCGCTCGCTCTTGCCGCCTGCGTGACCACGGAAGTGGCGCGTAGGGGCGAACTCGCCCAACTTATGGCCAACCATATTCTCGGTAATGAAGGTTGGCACATGCTGCTTGCCGTTGTGGACGCCAATCGTCAGTCCCACCATCTGAGGGATGATGGTCGAGGCGCGCGACCACGTCTTGATCACTCGCTTGTCGCCGCTACGCGCCATCGCCAGCACTTTCTTCAAGAGCGATGGATGGACGTAGGGGCCTTTCTTCGTAGAACGTGACATACGCTCTTCCGCTCCTTACGCTTATGCGACCCCTACCGGCCGCGTCCGGCGTTCCGCCGACGAATGATGTATTTATCCGTGCGCTTGTTATGGCGCGTCTTGAAGCCCATCGCTGGTTTGCCCCAGGGCGTCTGTGGCTGCCCGCCAATTGGCGCGCGTCCCTCGCCACCGCCGTGTGGGTGGTCAACTGGGTTCATCACCGAGCCACGCACATGCGGACGGCGGCCCAGATAGCGAGAGCGCCCAGCCTTGCCCAGGCGAACATTCTCGTGATCAAGGTTGCCCACCTGCCCGATGGTCGCCATGCAGTTCAGATGAATGAGCCGCTGCTCACCGGAGGGCATACGCACCTGGGCGTAGTTACCCTCTTTCGCCATCAACTGCGCCGCCACGCCCGCGCTCCGCACAAGCTGGCCGCCGCGCCCAATGTATAACTCGATATTGTGGATGGTGGCGCCGGTTGGGATATTGCGCAGTGGCAGCGCGTTCCCCACACGAATCTCGGCGTCCGGCCCGCTCATCACGGTGTCGCCCACCTTCAGGCCATTGGGCGCCAGCATGTAGCGTTTCTCGCCATCCACATAGTGCAACAGGGCGATGCGCGCCGAGCGGTTGGGATCGTACTCAATCGAGAAGACCCGCGCCGGCACGCCGAACTTATTGCGCTTGAAATCAATGATGCGATAGCGCCGCTTGACGCCGCCGCCGCGATGGCGAGCCGTGATGCGCCCCTGGTTGTTGCGACCGGCCTTCGAGACCTTCTTCCTGACCAGCGACCGCTCCGGCTTGGAGCGTGTAATCTCCTCAAACGAGGAGACCGTCATGCCACGTCGCCCCGGCGACGTGGGCTTATATGCCCGTACTGGCATGTGCTTTCCTCCTCAGCCTCGGCTATGCCTGCAACTCAGGGATCGTTGATCCCTCAGCCAACGTGACAATTGCCTTCTTCCAGGGGCGCGGCTCACTGTGGAAGTAGCCTTTGCGCGAGCGGATCGTATGGCGCTTGCCTGGCATGCGCATCACGTTCACCTTGACGACCTTCACGCCAAACATCTGCTCGACTGCCTGGCGAATCTGAAACTTGTTGGCTTCGAGCGCCACACGGAAGGTATAGCGCGGCACGATACGACCCGTGCCCGCCGCTGGCGTATTTTGCAGCGCCACGCTCTTTTCGGTGATGACGCCGTGGCGGATGATCTCCGTGACGGGTAATGCTTTCGTCATTGCTCTCCTGCCTTACTTTCCAGCCTCATCGGCGGTCGCGGCGTTGGCGTTTCCAGCGCGTCTGGCCAGCTTTGCGGCCTGCTCGGCCCGTCTGATCTGACGACGCAGCACCACACGCGGGTGGCGCTTCATCTGGAGCGCGTCGTCGGCGTCCTGTCCAAACTTCTCAACGATCCGCTCAACCGTCGCCATCGGCATCATCAGTGTGTCGTACTTCAGCAACTCAACCACGTTGAGCGAGGCCACATTGCCCAACCGCACCCGCTGGATGTTGCGCGCGGAAAGGATCACGTTTCTGTTCAGATCCTTATCCTCCGGCAGCAGCAACAACACCTTGCGCGGGATGGGCAGCTTCGCCAGCAGGTCTTCCATCTGGCGCGTGCGCGGCTCCTCGAAGACGATCTCATCCATCAGGATGAGCTTTCCTGTCGCCGCTTTATCCGACAGCGCCGAGCGCAACGCCAGCCGCTTCACTTTGCGGGGAATCGCGCGCTCGTAGCTGTGTGGGTGCGGGCCAAACACTACGCCGCCGCCGCGATAGTGTGGCGCGCGGGTAGACCCCTGGCGAGCGCGTCCGGTACCCTTCTGACGATAGGGCTTGCTGTTGCCGCCACTCACATCGGCGCGGGTCTTTGTCGAGGCCGTGCCCTGACGCCGGTTGACCAGTTGCGCCGTCACCACCTGATGCAGCACTGCGGCGTTGACCGGCGCGCCAAACACGTACTCGTCTAGTTCTTCCTCACGGACGATCTCGCCGTCCATGTCATATACACTTGCGGAAGGCATCTCTCGTTCGCTCCTTTTCCGCTCTAGGCGCGCTTCGACACGGTAGCGCCACTGCGCGCGGCGAGCGCCAGTTGCGCGGCGCCCTTCCGAATCATGACAATGGTTCCATTGGCTCCTGGCACAGAGCCTTTGACGAGCAACAGGTTCCGCTCCGGGTCAGCCTGCACCACTTCCAGCGCCTTCACCGTCACACGCTCGTGTCCCATACGCCCGGCCATGCGCGTGCCCTTATAGACACGCCCTGGCGTGGTGCCGGGGCCAATCGAGCCAGGGCGACGCGCGCGGTCGGATTGACCGTGCGTGCGGGGGCCACCGCCGAAGCCGTGGCGCTTCATCACACCAGCGAAACCCTTGCCCTTGGAGGTTCCGATCACATCCACATGCTCACCAACCGTAAAGAGGTTGACCTTGAACTCGTCGCCAACGGCGGGCGCATCGCCACCAACCAGCTTCACCTCACGCAGCAAAGCAAACGGGCCAAGCGCCTTGCCGGTTCCACGCCGCCTGCGCGGGCTGGGCTTCTGGGCGCTCTGGGCGCTCTTCGCAGCGGGAGCAACGGTTTTTGTCTCGGCCTCGTCGGCCTGTGTCTCAGTCGCTTCGGCGCTCTCTTCGCCCTCGGCCTCAGCAGCCTCTTCAGCGTCTTCAGCGTCCTCAACCTCTTCGGTCTCCTCAGCGCCTTCAGCGCCTTCGTCTTCCTCGGCCTGCGCTTCGGCGGCGCGACGCTCACGCTCCTGCTGGCGGCTCTTGGCGCGCTCCTGCTGCTGCTTGCGGCGTTGGCGCTCGGTCAGGGGCAACGAGTGCCCCAGGTGCCCCAACGCCGGGCGCTTCGCACGCCGCGCCTTGCCAAACCCCAACTGCACGGCCTCATAGCCGTCTTTGGCCGCCGTCTTTACCTGTGTGACAACGCATGGCCCCGCCTCGATGACCGTCACCGGAATCGCTGCTCCGTTCTTGCCAAAGACCTGGGTCATGCCCATCTTGCGGCCCAACAATCCACTTAGCATGACGCATACTCTCCCTGGGGAATGCGCCTCACAAGACACCCGACCGGCGTTATCACCTTCCAGCAGCATCGTATGGCTGGAATGAAGAACGTTTCCGCCTGCCCTCCCTCAGGAGGATGCAGAGACGCGACGCATAGCCCAAATTTCAAAGCTGCGTCAATCCGCCCATCGTGTCTCTCGTGCTGGCTCCCCTTGTCTGCGCTTCTGGCGGCTCCGCTTTCTCCTGGGCGCTCAAACCGCTAACGGGTATTGGCTGGCGCGCAAGAGAAGCGGCGTCGCTAGAGCTTGATCTCAATATCCACACCTGCAGGCAGATTCAAGCGCGTCAGCGCCTCAACCGTCTTGGGGGTGGGTTCCACAATGTCAATCAGCCGCTTGTGTGTTCGTATCTCGAACTGTTCGCGGGAATCTTTATCAATAAAAGGCCCGCGCAACACAGTGTATTTCGCGATCTCCGTGGGCAGCGGCACCGGGCCGGAGACACGCGCGCCTGTGTTTTGCGCGGTCTCGACGATCTGCGCCGCCGATTGATCCAGTATCCGGTGGTCATACGCCTTCAGCCGAATACGGATACGCTGTCTGACTGTCGTCGCCATTCCAAGCTCTCTCTTTGTCGCGCACAACGCTTCATGTCTCTGTATCGCCCATCATCATTTCCGCCCGCGCGACCTGGACAGAGCGATCTGAAGGCATGAGATTACAACGAGCAGGCCCTCCGCTAGAGCGCGCCGCTCAGGAAAATTCACCCAAAATGGCCAATTTCCGGCCATTCCAACCAGAAAACATCCCAAGCGATGACCCCGCTCCCCAATGGAGAACGGGGTCACTGCGGGTTAGATTTCGACCTTGGTGACGACGCCGGAGCCAACGGTGCGGCCGCCCTCACGAATGGCGAAGCGGCTGCCCTCTTCCAACGCCACGGGGGTCAGCAACTCGA
>JAJPIU010000043.1 GCA_021324535.1 Pseudomonadota bacterium | reverse complement strand
TCGAGTTGCTGACCCCCGTGGCGTTGGAAGAGGGCAGCCGCTTCGCCATTCGTGAGGGCGGCCGCACCGTTGGCTCCGGCGTCGTCACCAAGGTCGAAATCTAACCCTCCTGTGGTTCACCAAGTTTAACCGCTTCAGCGAGTACGCTCCTAGCCGAACGACAGACGTTTTCGGCTGGGAGCGTATCCTGTTGCCTGGCTTGTTCGTCTCAGAAACAGTACGACTTTCGCGGCTGGCGCTAGACGATAGCCCAAAGATGGTATACAATAGACTGGGGCAAGGCGCACACGTGACCCAGCATGGCTCAGTGTGGCCATGTGGTTGTGTGTCTCGTCAGCAGTAGGGATAAGAGAGAAGAGATTCATGGCGGCGAAGAGCAAAGAAAATCGCATCGTCATCACACTCGCCTGCACCGAGTGCAGAGCGCGCAATTATGTGACCGAGAAGAACAAGAAGAACGATCCTGAGCGTATGGAGCTGCGCAAGTATTGCTCGCACTGCCGGGCGCCGCGTCTTCACCGCGAGACCAAATAGCGCACGCGCCTGGACGCCAGCGGGCGCAGAGCGCACGTAGCGGGGCGTCTTTCACACGTTCTCCCAGGAGGAGTAGTTTCCGTGGCAAAAACGATCAGCAAGCGCAAGAGTTCATCGTCCCGCGCTCGCGCTGCACGTCTCTCACGCGCTGTCGCCGCGACCGGCGAGCGCGCTGTTGTGGCTGACGAGCTTGACGAGCTACCCGACGACGAGAACGAAGACACCAAGGATGCGGGAGAGACTGACGAGGAAGATGACGCGCCACAGGCGCTCGCAAGCGATGTGGACGATGACCTCGAAGATGACGCCGAGCCAGACGATCTTGCGCTCTCCGATGAAGAGCTGGAGCGCACGAACAGTCGGGCGGTAGCGATTAGAACTTCCCAGGCGCCAGCGCCAAACTACCAGCGTGGTGGTATCTACGTGCCGGAGTTTTTGCTGGCCAATCCGATTACCCGCTGGCCGACCGAAGCCTACATCGAGCTTCGTAAGGCGGTCTGGCCCACATTTACCGAGGCGCGCAATATGACGATTGTCGTGATCGTGATCTCGGCGCTTGTGGCCCTCATCCTGGGGCTGGCAGATCTTGGGTTGACGAAGCTCGTCACCTGGCTCACCGGGTTGATTGCATAGATAGCGCATAGATGTGGTAGATGTGTGAGGCGGATGGCGCCGTTGGCAAAAGGGGAATCGCATGGAGACAGATGAAGAGACGCCGTCGCTTCCGGTGAACGAGCAAGGCGCCACAGACATATCTGACGCCGATACGGAGCCAACCTTGCCGGAGGAGCCGCCCAATCCCAATCGCCATTGGTATGCGATTCATACGTATTCGGGCTACGAAAACAAGGTCAAGACACATCTCGAGGCGCGCATCGTCTCGATGAACATGAAAGATCGTATCTTCCGTGTGGTCGTGCCTACCGAGGATGAGATTGAGATCAAAGATGGCAAGCGGCGCACCGTCACCCGCAAGGTGTATCCGGGGTATGTGCTTGTAGATATGATCCTTGACCCCGAAACATGGCATGCCGTGCGAAATACCCCTGGCGTGACGGGCTTTGTCGGTGGTACCACCATCGAACTGACGCCTCCGTTGGCCGATAGCGAACTTCCTTTCATCCTGCGGCAGCCCGCCAAGGGCGAAGAGGCGCCCGCCCGCCCGAAGATCACCTTCCAGGTGGGTCAGCGTGTCAAGGTGATCAGCGAGCCGTTCGTTGACTTCATCGGCGTCATCAGCGAGGTGCACCCGGAGCGCAACAAGCTCACCGTGCTGGTCTCGTTCCTGGGCCGCGAGACGCCCGTCCAGTTGGATTACCTGCAAGTGGAAAAGATGTAGCCGCTCATGCTATAGTCTGCTGAGCGTGTTCCGCCGAGCAGTCGGCGAAAGTTCTGAGGGAGGGCGCAGGCAGTATATTTGCTTGCGGTCTGGCCGTTGAATCAGGCCGCGCCCGTTCACCTCACAAGGAGTATAATGTGGCAAAGAAAATCAAGGCAATTGTCAAGCTCGAGCTTCCCGCCGGGAAGGCGACGCCAGCGAACCCTGTTGGCCCGGCGCTAGGCGCGCAGGGCATCAACATCATGCAGTTCTGCAAAGAGTACAATGAGCGCACGGCGGCGATGGCAGGCGATGTCATCCCGGCGGAGATCACCGTCTTTGACGACCGCACCTTTACCTTCATCCTTAAGACGCCTCCCACTGCCTTTCTGCTCAAGAAGGCAGCCGGGGTGGAGAAAGGAGCCGCCACCCCTAACAAGGCGAAGGTAGGGCAGATCAATCGCGCACAACTGCGCGAGATCGCCGAACGCAAGATGAAAGACCTCAACGCCACGACGATTGAGGCAGCCGAGAAGATTGTGCTGGGGGCTGCTCGCTCGATGGGCATTACTCTTGCCGACTAGCTTCCTGCTTCTCCGGCATCAGCGCAGCCACGCCTCTACAGCACGGCGTCGGGCCAACGCGCACGACGCGCATTGGAACCTTTTGAAAACAACCCAGCCGTAAGGCCCGCCAGTCACTGCGGATTCACACGCCACCAGGAGGGCGAACCATCTATGCCAAAGCATGGTAAGAAGTACAATGAGGCAGCCAAACTCGTAGACGAGGGAAAACTGTACACTCCAACCGAGGCCATTGAGCTCCTCAGAAAAATCAACTATGTCAAGTTTGATCCCACCGTTGAGCTGCACATGCAGCTAGGGGTTGACCCACGCCACGCCGATCAGATGGTGCGCGGGACGGCCTCGCTGCCAGCAGGCACAGGCAAAGCGGTGCGAGTCTTGGTCTTCGCCCAGGGCGAGAAGGCCAATGAAGCAGCCGCCGCAGGAGCCGATTACGTTGGCATTGACGACTATGTGAAGCAGATCAACGAGGGCTGGCTCGACTTCGATGTCGCCATCGCCACGCCCGATGTGATGAGCAAAGTCGCCAGCCTGGGGCGTCGCCTGGGGCCACGCGGCCTGATGCCCAACCCCAAGGCAGGCACCGTCACCTTCGATGTTGGCAAAGCAGTCCGTGAGGTGAAGGGCGGGCGTGTCGAGTTCCGGGTGGATAGAACCAGCCTGATCCATATCCCGATTGGCAAGCTCTCGTTCACCGACGAGCAACTGCTGCAAAACCTCACCTCGGCGGTTGACGCCATCGTGCGCGCCAAGCCGAGTGGCGCAAAGGGGCAATACATCAAGAGCGTCGTGCTCTGCTCCACTATGTCGCCAAGCGTGCGCCTGGATACGGCGACGGCGCTCGCGCTGCGGGTTGCGTAGCGAAGATAGCCCATCCGCCGTCGTTTGTTGACAATCGGCGGCAATTCTCGTATACTCATTGGAGTGCATTGACGCCCAAGACAGCAACTCTGCCATCAGCGCAGTGTCATGCCGAGGCGAAGTAACCATCTTGCCTGACGCAAGCACATCCTGGATAGATAGGCGACCAGACGGATCGTCTCAGTGTGGGATGGCGCTCTGCGCGCTAAATAGAGGCAGTTTGGCCTTCGGATCGGCGATCCGAAGGCTTTTTGTTTGGCCAGCGTCCGGCGTTCATACGGCGCGAGCCAAACATACATGACTTCATTCGCCCTAGAAAGGATACCAGCCGCCATGCCTACTCCACAGAAGGCCGCTATCATCCGCGAGATGACAGAGAAGCTCACCCGCGCGCGCGGCTCGGTGCTCTTGAAGACCGATGGCCTGACGGTCAGCGAGATTCAAGACCTGCGCCGCAAACTGACTGCAAGCGGCGTCGAGTTATTCGTTGTCAAAAACACGCTGCTACGCATCGCTTCAGAGCAGGCCAACTACAGCGATCTCTCGGCGCTGCTGCATGGGCCGACCGCCATCGCCATTGGCTACGACGATGAGGTGACGCCAGCCAAGTCGGTCGCCGACTATCTGCGCACCGCCAAGACAGGCAAGCCGCTCACCATCAAAGCAGGCATCCTTGAGCGTGCGCCCATCACCACAAAGCAAGTGGAAGACTTGGCGAAGATTCCCTCGCGTGGTCAACTGCGCGCCGAGGTGGTTGGCTCCATACAGGGGCCACTCAGCCAGATGTATAGCGTCGTCAGCGCGCCGTTGCGCGACCTGATCTTCACCCTGGAAGCGCGTATTCAGCAGCTTGGCGGAGACACTCCCGCCGCCTAGCTTCCTTTCTCTATTAAGTGTCCGCGTAGGCGGACGTTGTAGCGGCTACAGCCGCCTACAGGTGTGGTTTCAACCACCTGCCAACAATAAGGAGACACACGACAATGGCCGTAAACGTTGATGAGATTATCACACAACTGAGCAACATGAGCGTGCTCGATCTGGTGAAACTGAGCAAGGCGCTCCAGGAGCAATGGGGCGTGAGCGCGGCTCCCGTCGCCATCGGCGGTGGTGGCGGTGGCGGCGCGACGACCACCACTGAGCCAGCCAAAGAGACCGAGGTGCAGACCGAGTTCAGCGTTGTGCTGACCGAGGTTGGCCCCAACAAAGTGCCGGTCATTAAAGAGGTGCGTGGCTTGAAGTCCGGCCTGGGCCTGGGCGAAGCCAAGACACTGGTGGAGTCGGCTCCCGTCGCCATCCTGGATGGGGTGACGAAGGAAGAGGCTGAGGCCGCCAAGAAGAAGCTCGAAGACGCGGGCGCGAAGGTCGAAATCAAATAACTTCGATCAGTGTACCCTGTCACAGTTACCCACTTTCTCACCTGGGAAAGTGGGTAGTTTTGGTAGTTTTGGTAGTTTTGTCTCGCGACCGTGCAGGTGAACAGACGGTACTTCTTGCTTGCATCGCTTGCATGACAGCGCGTTCTATGGTATACTAAACTTTATAGGTAGGGCGGGGCGAGGAGCGCGAAAACGCACACAACCCCGCCCAACGCTATGTTATCAAGGGTTTCTGTGGTCGCTCAGTGGCGGCTACTCAAAGGGCTTTCGCATGGATATAAGCTGGCTGGGGCATTCGTGCTTCCGCCTGCGTGGGAAAGAAGCCACGCTCGTCACCGATCCTCCCGCTCCAACGACCGGATATTCGTTGGCGCGCCTCACCGCCGACATCGTGACCATCAGCCATCACCACACCGGGCATGACTATGTCAAAGGCGTGGGCGGCGATCCAAAGATTGTGGACGGCGCAGGCGAATATGAGATCAAGCAAACGCTGATCACTGGTGTGCAGACCTTTCACGACACCGAGCGCGGCAAGCAGCATGGCCGCAACACAGCCTATCTGATCACGCTCGATGATGTGCATATCGCGCACCTGGGCGATCTCGGCGGCAAGCTGGATAATCGCGCGCAGGAGGCATTGAACGGCTGCGACGTGCTGCTGATTCCGGTGGGCGGCGGCAAAACGCTCAACGCAGAGCAGGCTGCCGAGGTGATCGCGCAGCTCGAACCGAGCATCATCATTCCCATGCACTACGCCACGCCAGCCTATAAGCTGGCGGGTGAGCCGCTCGATCCGGTGGATAAGTTCTGCCGCGAGATGGGTGTCACCCCACCGGAGCCACTCGCAAAGCTCAGCGTGACGCCAACCAGCTTACCGGCTGAAACCCAGATCATCATCCTGAATTATCGCGGATAACGCGAACGAAAGGAGGGGCCACGAACCCGCACGACGGGGCGCTGGCCCCTCTCTCTTTGTGACCATTGTTGTCGAGCCAATCAGTTTTAGTGTGTTTCTCAGTTCCAGTAGAGGGTAAGAGCATGCCGAAGTTTTTGTTTATGACGGGGGGCGTCGCCTCGTCGGTGGGCAAAGGGATTACGGTCGCTTCGATTGGGCGGCTATTGAAAAGCCGTGGGTTGACGGTCGCGATTATGAAGCTCGACCCCTACATCAATGTAGACCCCGGCACGATGTCGCCCTTTCAGCACGGCGAGGTGTTCGTGACCGATGACGGCGCCGAGACTGACCTTGACCTGGGACACTACGAGCGGTTCACCGACGAGGCCACCAGCCATGCCAGCAATGTCACCACGGGGCAGGTCTATGCGGCGGTGATCGGCAAAGAGCGGCGCGGCGGCTATCTCGGCGGCACCATTCAAGTGATCCCGCATATCACCAACGAGATCAAGGGGCGCATTCGCGCGTTGGCGCAGCAGACCAGCGCCGATGTGGTGATCGTCGAGGTCGGCGGCACCGTAGGCGACATCGAGGGTGAGCCGTTTCTGGAGGCGATCCGCCAATTACGCAACGACGCCGGGCGCGACGACGTGATGTTCCTGCATGTGACGTTGCTGCCCTACATCGGGGCCACCAAAGAACTGAAGACCAAGCCAACGCAGCATAGCGTGAAAGAACTGTTGCGCGCGGGCATCCAGCCCGATGTGATCCTCTGCCGGTCGGATTATCCCGTCAGCGACGACATCCGCGACAAGATCGCCCTTTTCTGCAACATCGAGCGCCGCGCGGTCATCCCCTTAGTGACGGCCAGCACGATCTATGAGGTGCCGCTGATGATCGAAGAGGCGGGCCTGGGTGACTATCTCGTGGAAAAGCTGGGGCTGGCCTCAGTGGTTCATGAACCAGAGCTTGGCGACTGGCAGGCGCTTGTCGAACGCATCGGCGAAGACAAGCCAACCGTGCGCATCGCGCTGGTGGGCAAATATATCGAACTGCACGACGCCTATCTTTCGGTCGCGGAGTCGCTGGATCACGCGGGGTGGTCGCTTGGCGCAAACGTCGAGATCGACTGGATTGACTCACAGAAGCTAGAGACCGACTGGGACGAGTACGAACCACGGCTGGCGGCTGCGGCGGGTATCATCGTGCCGGGCGGCTTTGGTTCGCGTGGCATCGAGGGGAAGATCAAGGCTGCGCAGTACGCCCGCACGCATAACATCCCGTATCTGGGGCTGTGCCTGGGCTTGCAGGTCGCGGTGATCGAGTTCGCGCGCCATGTGTTGGGGCTAGAGGGCGCCAATAGCTCAGAGTTCGATCCTGAGGCGCTCGATAAGGTGATCGATCTGATGCCCGACCAGCGCGACCTGACCGACAAGGGCGGTACGATGCGGCTGGGGCAGTGGGTCTGCTGCCTGACGCCGGGCAGCAAGGTGGCCCAGGCATATGGCGAGCAGATCGTCTTCGAGCGCCACCGCCATCGCTATGAACTCAACAACGCCTATCGTCGCCGTCTGGAAGAGGCGGGTATGCGTATCAGTGGGCGGTCGGCGAATAATAACCTTGCCGAGATTGTGGAGCTTGAGGATCATCCCTGGTTCGTCGGCACCCAGTTTCACCCCGAGTTCAAGAGCCGCCCGACGCGCCCGCATCCGCTCTTCAAGGGATTCGTGGCCGCCGCGCTCAAAGGGATGAAGCTGACGCCGCGCATCACCATCGCCCACGAGGGCGAGCATCGTGACCACAGCAGCCACAACGGCCACCACAAGGTGACGGCGGAATCGCTGGGCGAAACACGATAGCCAGGCAGAGAAAAGCGTCCACTACCCTGCGTCATTTCCTCGTCCTAAGGATCAGCAGAATAGTGGACGCCTCTTTTGTCGCGTAGTCGCTACCGGAGAGGCTTCATCGCTTGAGATCAAGCCTCTCTAGCGAATATGCGTCATCCCCCGTAGTAGAAGCCGTTGGGCGAGGCGCCATTCATCGAGGTACCCGATGGATGGTTGAGCGCGACGAACTGCCAGCCTGCAGGATACTGGTAGTATTTCTCGTAAAGGTTGCCGTCGCTCTCAGAGAAGAAGACGATGTGACTCAGGCCGCCACCCTGTGGGGTATAGGTGTAGCCCCACGGCGAACCCGTCACAGACAATGTGCCGTCTACGCCAAGATCAGCGCCCGTCCAAGCGCCGGTATCTGCTGGTTGACCAGTTGCTTGGGTGTTGTCGTTG
This sequence comes from Pseudomonadota bacterium, assembly GCA_021324535.1. Classification (GTDB taxonomy): domain Bacteria; phylum Chloroflexota; class Ktedonobacteria; order Ktedonobacterales; family JADMIN01; genus JAJPIU01. The sequence goes on along the minus strand of JAJPIU010000043.1, from coordinate 1,946 downwards.
GCGTAGAACTCGTAGATGTGACCATTCTGACTGGTAGCGTAAACGAAGAACGTTGTCCCGTTCGAAAGGTCAGCGCTCGGCGAGCTACCTTCCACCATCAGCGGCGTGGAGAGGCCGCTATCGTGCAGGGAGATGTCTTGCTGCTGCCAACCCAATGGGTAGACATAGTGCAAGACATACAGGTGTCCGTTGTCGCCTATCACGAAGACGCTATGCTCGGTGTAGGTCGAATTGTTGTACGTCCCGGTGTAGGTGAAGGCGCTTGGCGAGCCGGTCGCATTCGCGCCACTGAGCGATAATGCTTGGACATATTTCCAGGTGTAGGTTGACCCGCTGAGGTAGTTCTCATACTCAGCGATCTGTCCGCCACTGCGGACGTACACCAACTGGTAGTAACTGCTCGACCCCGGCACAGCGTAGCCACTTGGCGAACCCGATAGCGATGCGCCTGTGGTCACTTGGGTGTACGTCCAGTTAATGGCGCCGTTGAAAAAATAGTCCAGGTTGACGAGCTGCCCGCTGGTGTCAACCAGATTGATGTCAACATGGTTGAGCGCTGGGTTCACGCTCGTATCGGTGAAGGTGTAGGCGTCTGGCGATCCCTGGAAAGTATCCCGTCCATTGGTGACATCTGTTGTCTGCCATGATCCTGTCGGGGTCGTTTTGACAAACTGATAGAGATCGCCGCCCGTCGAGATGGCAAAGACGTAATGGACACCACCATCGTCGAGGCTGCTGGGTGAGCCTTGAAACGAGAGAGATGAAACTTCTGTAGGCGCGCTCCAGGAGCTACCAACACCATCCTTCGACTGATAGTCGTAGAGGTGATGGTCTGCGGCAATGGCGTACACGTCGTGGCCATCGGGCGAGAGCGTGTTGTGCAGCCAGCCGGTTGGCTTGTCCATGGTTCCAGTCCAACCGTTAACCATGTATGATGTTCCCATCGAGTACATGCCATTGGAGTACGACACGGGGATGGTGCGCGTTGACTGATCACCGTAACTGGAACTAAAATAGAAGTTTTGCTCAAGGGTGGTTATGCTGGTGACAATGCCGTTGCTGGTTGTGGTCGAGGCAATGATGGCGATATGCCCACTTTCTGGATCGTATGGGCCGATAGGCCAAATAAGAATATCGCCCGCTTGGATTTCGGTCGCTTGACCATTTGTCTCCTCTGCGAAACGGGAGGGATGATTTTTAAAGTCTGTGTATGCGTCACCCCATGTGTAGTTGTCGTGCCAGCGTTGCTGGTCGTAGCGGTCAATCAATTCTACGCATTGGAAGGCTTCGTTACCAAGTGAATCGTTGACTCTGTTGCCATTGGCGTCATAGGCAACACTAATATTTCCAGGCGCTCCTGGGCCAGAACCCAGATACGCATTATTGCAGGCATCAACGCTGCCTGTTCCCCAACTGAATGGCGTCCCCATTACCTGACCCCAAACGGAGGTATCAGGGTTGCCATTGATCTTAGTTGACGACCCATCCATGTAAAAGTATGAAATGGATGAGGCAGAAGGAGACAGCGATGAAAATGCACTACAAGGAGGGTTGCTATCGGCTTTCGCTACCCCTACGTGCCGGAACAAGACCACGCTGCTGACGGTACCCATCCCCAGGATGAGCGCGAGCAGCAGCGAAAAGACAACACTACGACGCCGCAACAAACGCGGCAAACGGCCAGTCATAAGCAAGGGTTCTCCTCTTGCATCGGTTGAGAAACAACATCGTTGCCTGGCGTACGCCTCATGTGGCGCTGCTCAGGCGCTTCGTCCCATCGGATGATGGCATGCCCCATAATCGAATGCACACAACCAAAGAGAGATGAAGCTAGACCAGTGTAGCAGGCCGCTCGTGGGGAGTACATATCATTTACCTATCATCTTCCTATCATCTTTCGGTTTTCCTATCAGGGAGCATCTCCGCCATGCTCTCACGCTACTCCT
>JAJPIU010000075.1 GCA_021324535.1 Pseudomonadota bacterium | reverse complement strand
TGAAGGAGCATGAAAGGCGCCTCACATGACCTACGTGATCTGCCAGCCCTGTATCGGTGTGAAAGACGCCTCATGTGTTGATGTCTGCCCTGTGGATTGCATCCACGCGCGCGAAGAGGACGAGCAGTATTATATTGACCCCGAAGAGTGTATTGACTGCGGCGCCTGTGAGCCGGTCTGCCCGGTTGACGCCATCTTCGAGGAGCGCGCTGTGCCGCCGGAGTGGCGCGCCGATATTCAGCGTAACGCCGACTATTTCTTGGATGGCTGGCGTTAACCTACCCCCTGGCCCTTCCCATGAATGGGAAGGGGAAGAAGAAACTGGCTCTTGCCTCCTCATGCGCGTAGAAAAAGCCCGACTCACCTCAGAAGTCGGGCCTCGTTGCTCGGCTCTATGTTGTCGCCGTGTCTTGCTCTGCTGAGTCTATGCTTCGCATTCCGCTCCCCCGTGATACGCTGGATGTTGCCGACAGGTTTGTGTCTCCAACTCCATTGTCTGTCTATGGTCGCGGGCAATACCAGTGATGATGGCTACGGAATGGCTACGGAATGGCGGCGCCAACGATCAGCACCACTGCGAAGAGCACTGCGAAGGCGACGGTCATGCGGAAGAGCAGCTTGTCTAAACCGCGTCGTGTCTTGAAGACGGCGCCCGTCCCACCAAACACGCTCCCCAGTCCGGCGCCGCGCGCCTGGAACAGGATTGACAGGATCAGCGCAATGGCGACGATGATCTGTACCACCTGGAAATAGGTGTGGTAGGGCGACAAGAATTTCAACATGAGCAAAGGCCCCTATTTCGGCGTTTTCGGGCGCCGTGAACAACGATATGTCTCTATCCCTTACAACGGATGACATCGGCGCACAGTCTCGTTGGGATGACATCGTGGACATCATGAACATCGTGACGCCTGATGGGAAATCCGATGGATACTCTCATCTCGCGCCGATCATACCACGAGGCTCCCCTCCGTGCAAGCAGTGTAGGCGTATTTTGTGCCATGTCTTGCGCCTAAGGTTGCATGTTGCGCGTTGTTCACCAAACGTGTACCCTGATACATGACGCCAGCCCTTCCGTCCCACGCTTGAAGTCGTGGAGTCGCTGAATCCGTTTTGCTCATGTAACGCATCAAAATCAGAACACAATCAAAGTGGAGAATGAACTATGGCGGTACCCTCAACGGCAATGACGCCGCGCACCTCTCTGTTCGCGCGATGGCGGCGGCTACTTTTGGTCTGTATTGCGCTCTCACTGAGCCTATCTCTGTTGGGATTAGCAAATGCTCCTCAGGCGTACGCTGCTCCACATTCTCAAAAGATGGCATTGCCCGATCATCTGGCAGCTTGCCCACAACACCCGATACAGGGACAGCGCGTCTACGATTGCGCGGGCGCTTTGACGGCTGGCGAGATCGCCACTCTGGAACACCATGCCGCTGCAGTGGCTCAGGCGGGCGCGCCGACGATTGTTTATCTGCAAGCGCAAAACGCAAGCTATGACCAGACGCTGCAAGACGCGGCGAATCTGATGCAGCGCTGGGATGTGGAGTCGCATCCCGGCGCACGTGATGGCTTCGTGATGTTTCTCAACCTCATCCCCGGTAATTTGCTCCATGGGGAGATCGCCCTCTACGCCGGACAAACCCAGCTCGATGGCTCACTCTCCCAATCCGAACTGAGCCGCATATTTAGCGATGTCATGCTACCCGACCTGCAAAATGGACAGCTTGCCCAGGGAATAAGCGATGGTCTCGATGCGGTCGCCAACGATCTGCGCTATGGGCCGCCAAGCTCACAGCCATCTACGCAATCAACTACGGCGCCCGATCCCGGCCAGCAGGCGATGCAAACGTTTGGACGCATCCCTTTCAATGTGTTGGCGTTGCTCTATCTGCTCATCGCGGTTGGGGCCGCATGGGTCATCCGTCTTCGTCTGAACAACAAGCCATTCCTGGGCAAGTCTACCAGCGCTCCACCGAGTGATCTGGCGCCCGCCTATGTTGGCGCGATTGTGAATGGGCGTGTTTCCGATGACTTGATCGAGGCGACCATCTTCGACTTCGCGCGGCGTGGATTGTTGGCTATCGAACCGGCGGGCGGCAAAGACAGCACAGACGCCGACGTAGGCGCGGTGCAGATACGGCTCCTCAAGAGCAGCCCCCAACTCGATCAGTTTGAGGCCAGTGTGTGGCGCTCGCTGGTAGCGGCGAAGACTGCACGCAACATCATTACCACGCATAGTCTCCCCCAAGTGACCACGAACTGGTATCTGACGCGCGCCACCCTGCGCAGTGTTTTGATTCAGCAGGGGTTGTATACGCCCGCCGCACGAAGAGATCGCGATCTGCTCTATCTGATTGGGAGCGTTGGCCTCATCTTCATGTTCATGGGCTTCGTGGTCGCGCTGATCGCTCAGGAAGGCTGGGCGCTCCTTGGGATGCTGGTTTGCGCCATCACGGGTATCTCGCTGATCACGACTGGCCACGGCATCCCTGACACCAGCCACGATGGCGAGATACTTGCCGCGCCCTGGCGCAGCTATCGCGATTATCTGCTCACTGGAGAGTTGAGCAACGCAAAAGAGGAGCTTGACCGCGCACTTCCGTATGCCATCGCGCTACACATCACTGAAACGATAACGCTCGCGTTACAGCAAGCCGGGGAGCAAGGTTATTCACCCGCCTGGTTTCATCCTGCGCCCGCAGAGACGGCGAAGCATGCAGGCGCCGCGCCCGTCTCGTTTTATCCCTACTGGTTGGGCTGGCACGCCTGCCTCTACCCCCCACCGCCGGTCAGCGCTACTCCTGGCCGGTATAGCGGCTACGTCCCGGTCGGCGGGTTCTCCGGCGGAGGCTTCGGGGGAGGCGCCGCCGCAGGCGGTGGGGGCGCGGGCGGCGCCTTTTAGCCTCTTAACTCGCGGTTGAGGTTGGTGGTGGTGGTGTCGGCGTTGTGGGCGCTATTGGCGCCGGGTGTGAGCCGTTGCTCTGTGGCAGCGCTGCGGCGCTACGGCGCAATAGCTCGGTGAGCGGCTCGACCAGATCGATGGGCAGGGGGAAGATGATCGTTGAGTTCTTCTCCACCGCGATCTCGGTCAGCGTTTGCAGATAGCGCAGTTGCAACGCTGCCGGCTCGGTCGAGATGGTGCGGGCGGCGTCGGCCAATGTTTGCGCGGCCATGAACTCGCCCTGCGCCAGCAGCACCTTTGCGCGCTTCTCGCGCTCGGCCTCCGCCTGCTTTGCCATCGCTCGCTGCATCGTCTGCGGCAGCTCCACGTCTTTGATCTCGACGGTTGTCACCTTGATGCCCCAACGCTCGGTATGCTCATCAATGATGTTCTGGATCGCCTGGTTCACCCGCACGCGATCCGTCAACACCTGATCCAGCTCGGATTGGCCAAGCACGTTTCGCACGGTTGTCTGGGCAATCTGGATCGTCGCGCGGTAGTAGTCGAGCACGTTGTTCACGGCGTCCGTCGGATTGACGACGTAGAAATAGACGACGGCGCTCACCCGCACGGTGATGTTGTCGCGTGTGACACCCTCCTGCGGAGGCAGCTCAATCGTCACCACGCGCAGATCGATCTTGCGCATTCTGCTGATGAACGGTGGTACCCAGAAGACGCCAGGCCCCTTTGCGCCGGTCAGACGGCCCAGCACGAAGATCACACCGCGTTCGTACTGGTTGACGACGCGCAGACCCGACAACAGGAACAGCACCAGGATGACAAATACTATCACACCACCTGTGATCAGTGAGGTAACTAAGTCCATCTGAAGTGTCCTTTTAGCGGGCGCACGGCGCTCGAACACACGCTAACGCCCTGGATGCGCGCCCACCACGTGTGGTGGGCGCAAAGGAAACGCTGAAACTATGCGAAGGTTATACGATGGGTGCGACGATCAGTCGCAGTCCCTCGACGCGCACAACTTTCACCAGCGCGCCCACCTCAACGACAGGCGCAGCCGTTTGTTGGGCCAGCGCCGTAGTGGCGCCTGACGCCTGTGCGGCGATGCGCGCATCAGGCTGAGTATAGGAAGGGTCGAGACGCGCCTGCCAGTTTTCGCCCTGGATCATCACGCGCCCATCCGGCTGCAACGCTTCGATTACACGCGCCTGCTTGCCGACAAAGCCCTCTTTGCCGGTCGTCACGCGCCGCAGTTGCGCGCCAATCGCATAGCGCAACACGATCACCGCGACCAGCCCGACGGCCACCGCGAACCCAACCACGACATACGGGCTGATGCCCTGCTGACCGGGATTACTGGCGCTATTGCCGTTGAAGAAGAGTAGCGCCCCAATGATAAGACTGATCAGCGCCACCACGGTTAACACGCCATGTGTTGGCGCGCGAACGTCCACCGCCAGCAGCACAATCGCCAGCAGCATCAGCAGGAAACCGCCCCAGTTGGGCTGGAGCGCGAACGAGCCAAAGATAAACAGCAATAGCGCCAGCGCGCCCACCGTCCCCGGCACGATGGCCCCCGGATGCGACACCTCCAGGTAGATGCAGATCGCCGCGACGATGAACAGGATGAACAACACAGTCGGATCGAACAGGAACGTCTCGAGATTATTGGCCAGCGACGGCTGTAGTTCCTGCGTCGCCAGACCGGCGGTATGCAGCGTGAAGGGGGCGCCGTTGTTGAAATTGGCGCTGTAACCGTTGAGCCGGTTGATCAGTTCGTCGCGCGAGTTCACCTGCATGTTGACCATACCATCCTGCACGGCCTGAGTATTGTCAAACGCTTCGGCCTGAGTGATGGCCTTGTCGGCGTCAGTGGTGGTGCGATGGTACGACTCCTGGATGGGGTTGATCAGCGTCAGTAGGTCGTTCTCGATCTTGGTTTTGAGCGTCGAGCCTATATCGCTGCCGTCGGAGTTTATCGGGCTGGATGCGCCGATGCGCGTGTCGGGCGCCATCGCGACAATGGGAGCCGCCAGCGCGACAAACATCCCCGCCGAGGCGGCGTGCGCGCCCGCGTCGCCGACATACACGGCGATGGGCACCTTGCTGGCAAGCTCCGCCTGCACCATGCTCTCCATCGAGTCAATGTCGCCGCCTGGTGTGTTAAGCGTGATGATCACCAGCGTCGAGCCGTCGCCCTGTGCTGTGGAGAGCGCGTCTTCCAGAAAGCGCGACGAGGCCGGGCCAATATCCTGGTCAAAGGTAATGAGGTCAATATGCGCGCCGTCAGCGGTTCGCGCCTGGGTGAATTGCAAGCCGACATGAGAGACGTTTGCCAGCGCGCCGGATGAGGTGAGCGCACGCTGGCTGGAGAGTCGCAGCCCGCCAGCCAGACAGATAGAGACAACAGAAAGCGTGAGGACGAGTATACCGAGACCACATAATGTGAGCAACACCCGCGTGTTGTTCTTCCCCCTGGCCATTTGGCGCCTCCTTTTGCGGTACGTCCCGTACCGAGATTGGGGGTCGAAAAATCTCTCTACACCTTTATCATACGTCACACTGGTTCGTTGTGTGGCGCCCGATTACTTCCCCACAGCCTTGCGCGCGCCAGCCAATGCCTGGGCAATCGCCTTGTTGCGAGTGATCGCCTCCTGGGTGAGGGTGTCGTCAGGCGCCTTCAGCGCGCGCTCATTTTCACGCAAACGCTGGCTGAGGGCTGCGCGTCCGGCTTTTCCTGCGCGCCCACTATAGCCATGCGCCAACGCGCTTGCCCGTTCGGCGTTTTGTTCGCTTGCCACCGCCGAGATCGCCTCAGCGTAGCGCAGGGCTTGCGCATCGAAGAAGGTCGCGCGTGTCATTGAGTCAGCGATGGCGTCGCCCACACGCTCAATCAGCGCCAGCGATTGCAGATAGCGCCCGACCGCCGCTTCAAGTTCAGGCGCATCCATCAGCGCACGCGCCTCGCCCTGCAATGCGTCTGCCTGGCCAAGCGCATCATCACTGGCGGAGAAAAGCTGCTGCGCCTCCACAAACGCTCGCCGCGCTGCCGCCAGATCGCCCAGGTTGCGTTGCGCCTCGCCCAGGCCAAGTTCCGCAAGCCCCAGCGCCGCTACATCCTCAGTTGCCCGCAGACGTGGCAGCGCCTCTTGGTGCGAGGCCGCGCTTTCATCCCACAGGCCGCGCCTCAGCAAGATGCGCCCCAGCCCTAGCGTCGCCTGCAACTCCGCTGTGATCGCCTCACGCGCCTGCGCTAGCGACTTTGCTTGGTTGAAGGCGGCGACGGCCTCGGTCAGATTTTCCGCCTCCAGCTCGCTCTCCGCCAGGGTGAGCGCAGCCTCCACGCGCGCCACCTCGTCGCCTTCCTCCTCAGCCAGCCGCGCCGCCGTTGTGGCGTGCGTGCGCGCCTCCGCGAGCTGACCCAGCGCCAGCGCCAGTGTCGCCTGCGCGGACTCCACCAACGCCAGCCCGGCGCGCGCCTCCATCACGGCGACGTTTGGCTCACTCGTTGCGCTCTTCTCTGCGCGATCCAGATACTCACGCGCCTGATCAAACGCGCCCAATGTGATCGCCAGCCGTGCCCGCGCCACCAGCGCCTCGGTCTGCGCGCGGCGGTTTGCGCCCAATCGCCGGATAGCCTCGTCGAGCAGTGGCTCGGCCAGCGCCGTCTGCCCGCGCGTCCGCGCGATCTGTCCCAGCCCCAGGATCGCCAGCGATTCCATCTGCCCTTGCTCGATCTCCTGCGCCAGGGTGCGCGCCTCGGTGAAGAGGTCTTCAGCCTTGCGTGGGGTGGCGCGGCGGCGGTTTGCCTCAGCGGAGCCAAGCATCGCCCGCGCATAGGGCGCCTGCGCACGCAGCGTGCGGAAGGCGCGAAGCGCACGGTCGAACAGTGCGATGGATTGCGCGAGCTGACTGCGCCGCAGATTGATCTCGCCAAGCAGACGGTTCACCTCTGCGCTGCCCAGGGCATTGCTTGCCGTGGAGTAGACGTTTCCCGCCTGGGTTGCGCTTGCCAACGCCTGATCGAGCCGCCCGGCCTGCAAGGCAACCTCGGCCAAGCCAAGCGACGTATCCGCCTCGCCCAGGTCGTATTCTACGGTTGCGGCAAGCGTATTTGCCTGCCCAAACAGCGCGCTCGCTGCATCGAGTTGGCCCTCCTCGGTGAGCAGCCGTCCCTGGCTGACGAGCGTATCAATCTCACCGAAGCGGTCGCGCGCCTGGCGATAGAGGTCGAGCGCCTGCGCATACACCTGGGTGGCCTCGCGGAGCCGCGCAAGACTGGTGAACATATCACCCTGCCCACGGGCGGCGTCGGCTTCGCTCACGATGTCGTGCGCTTTGACGGCAAGCTCGCGCGCCTTGCCATAGTAGTCGGCGGCGCGGTCGTAGCGGCCACGCAGTCGCTCGGTGTGGCCCAGCGCAAGTGCGGCGTTGGCCTGCCCGCGCACATCGCCGGACTTCTCGAAGAGGCGCAGCGCCAGATAATAGCGTTCCCAGGCGCGGTCAATGCGTCCGCGCTGGCGTTCGATGTGCCCCAGCGCCAGCGTGACCTGTGCCTCGCGCAGCGGTGTGTTGGCGGCGCGATAGCGCGCTATGGCTTCTTCAAAGCTGGAAGCCGCCTGGTCAATGGCGCCTTGCTGGCGATAGGCTTCTGCCAGCGCGGCTCGGCAGTCGCCCATGCGCTCGTCGGCGCCCATCTGGCGAAAACGCGCCTCAGCGTCGCGGAGCGTCTCGATGGCTTGCTCGGTGCGGCCTTCCGCTAACGCCTGTTGTCCTGCGCGCAGCCGTGCCAGGGCAGTCTCTTGCTGTTGGGTGGTTTGAGTGCTGGTGGTTTCCTGCGCCATGCGTGTTTCTCCTGGGGGATAGATTCATCCTGAATAGGGAGCCGCAATCAATCTCAATCAATAACGGTGAATTTGGTAGGCGTGATGCGGATCGCCTGCGAATAGCTTTTTGCCATCTGGGCAGGCGTCATGCCGATCTCTGCCATGCGCCCACCGTATTTCTGGGCGTAGGCGGGCAGTTCAGTTGTGACCACGCCAGTGGGCAGCAGCGTCGCCACACCCTCGATAATCACACCATCATCGCCGTTGTTGGTGTCATCCAGGGCAAGTGTGACCGCCGGATGTTCGCGCAGATTGCGCACCTTCTGGTTGGGCTGGCTGAACACCAGAAGTGTCCCTGGCTCTTCCCAGAGAAACCAGACGGGAACCAGGTGTGGACGACCATCCGGGCGCACAGATGCCAGCCAGATGATCACGTCGTGTTCCAGCCGTTCCAGGATATGCTGATGCTCTTGATTGCTCAGATCGAGCTGCGCGCGTGCCATTGGGTGCTCCTTGTGTCCTTTGTGTATGCGCTAGAACTGTGGCGTCTGTCTATAGTCTCTGCTTAGAAGCATAGCACAGGGTATCCTGGCTGCTCAGCCGTGGCGTCATGCGTTATAGTATGGTGGATACGTGTGCCAGTATCCGATTGAAGGTGATATAAAGAATAGGTCTACGCTACACAGGCGAGACAGAGGTATTGGCGCCAAGACACGAACAAATAGCGCATGGGCAGTAGGGGAAATCGCGCGCATACTGCTCTATACCATGAGATAGCGCGGGGAGGGTAGGGCCGATGGCCGTTGTCACCAGTATCATCAATCTCAAAGGGGGCGTTGGCAAAACTACGCTGACCCTGGCTCTGGCGCATTATCTGGCGGGCGAACATTCCAAGCGCGTGCTTGTGATCGATCTCGACCCGCAGACCAACGCCACTATTGCGCTTGTCACCGAGCGGCGCTGGCGTGAACGCGATCAATCGGGCCAGACGCTCTACCAGTTGTTCAAGGATCAACTGGATGGCACGCATAACTTCAACGCCCATGAATCCATCCTGACGCGCGTCTCGAACGTCAGCGGCGGCATCCCAGGGCTTGACTTACTGCCATCGAGCATCCGGCTTCACCGTATCCAGGACAAGATCACCAAAATCTCCGACCTGGATACCTTCCGCAGTACGACCACCTATGCCCTGCGCGAGGCCCTGCGCGACATCATGCCGCACTACGATCATGTGCTGATTGACTGCCCACCAAATCTCGGCATCATTACGCTCAACGGCATCGCTATCAGTCGCTATTTTCTCATTCCAGTCGTCCCCGATATCCTCTCGACACTCGGCGTGCCGCTGGTGCTGGATCGCATGGCCGACTTTGCCCTGCGCGCCCAGCATGAAATCTTTGGGCTGGGCATCGTCGTCTCGCGTTTCCGTCCCACGAGCCGTTTGCACAAGCAAACGGTGGATAGCATGCGCCGATATGCCATCCCCGGCATTCATCCGCCGATTTTCAATAGCATCATCACCGAGGATATCGAGGTCGCCGAGGCCGCCGACGTGGAAGAGCAAGTGATGTCATTACGACAAAAGTTTGGGGGGAGTGGCCCACACAAGCAGTTCAGCGCTCTTGCAGATGAGTATTTGCGTTACGTTGGCGGATGAGCATGTCACACATGGCAGGAAATGGGAAGCGCGTGGGGAAAAATAGACGGCGTAAGTCGTCAACTGTGGATCATGGTGTACCAAGCGCGCCTCAGAGGCGCACTGGCCAGGCGCCGCCAACGACCGGGCGAACCGCCACTGAGACGAACGGCAAGACTTCTGGCGGTGTTGCAACGAATAGCGCCGCCCGCTCGTCTGAATCTTCCGGTATGATCGAGGCGCTTGCCCAGGCGTTACTGGCACATGACCCACACAATCAGCGCGAACCAAATGAACTCCATGACTCGCGTGAATCACATGAATCGTATGACACTGACAGCAGCAGCCAGCCGCCCCACGAGTTGACGGCGCAAACGGATGAAACGGATAACACATCGCTCAGTGGCGCGCCAGCGCCGGAAGATAGCGCAGAAGATAGCGCAGAAGATAGCGTAGAAGATAGCGTAGATGAAGTGGAGACGTTTGTCGCCGCCGGAGAGACATTGACGACGGAGGAGGGTAGTGTGACGCATTCTCGCGACTCACGCGATCACGCCTTCTTTGTCGGCGAGAGAGAGGCGCTGGCGCAGACTGCTATGCAAGCGTATTCTCCACAGGACGACGCATTTACCGATGAGGCGACGCCCGATGAGCGCCCCACCGTCATCATCACCAACGACGGCGCGAACACCTTCGCTGAGTTCTCCCTTCCCGATGATACACCTGAGGACAACACTAGCGCTCATACCGCCGAAACCAACCAGGCGGAAGCAGGAACCGATCCGCACACGACCAATCCCACTGGACACCCAATCCAGGCGTCTGAGCGTGTTCCACGCCCAGCGCGCCAGTTACGCGCGTCGAGCGAGCAGCATTCGGCGGAGCAGACACTCCCAGCGGAGCAAGACAATGCAGGCGCGCTAGGAACTGATGCTTCGTCAGGGGAAAGCCTCACCGCGAGACCAACGCCGCGCATCGCCAGCGATCCCAATGCGCCGGAAATTGTTTCCGACGAAGATACTGCCGTCCACATACCGTCGCTCGAACCGCATGCGCAGTCGCCATCGCCTGCCGCGTATATGCCCCAGCCACCACAATCGCCTCAACCGGCGCAGCCTGCGCATCCTATCCCACAAGCGGCAGGGGGGTGGACTCACCAGCCTCACCAGCATGCGCAAGGCGCTCCAGGCGCTCACGCGCATTACCCTGGGCGCGGGCTTGCCCATCAGGGCCAGGGCCAACCACAGGCGCCGTATCCCTATCAGGGACAACCACCCCAGCAACCTCCGCCACAACAGCCCCAGCCTCACCAGTGGGCGGCTCCGCCGCCTGCGCTGATGGGCGCGCCGCTCTCGCCGCTGGCGGCTCCGCCGCCTGCCGCAGGCGTCCCTCCCCTTGCCGCAGCAGACCCGCAAAAGCCCTCACATGCGCCCTGGGCCATTGCGGATTCCTGGGGCGAGAGCACATTCAACGGCCCAAACACCGCCGCAGGTCTCAGCTATCTTTTTGGTTGGGTATCGGGAGTGATCATCTACTTTGGTGAACGGCGGAACCGCTATGTGCGCTTCCATGCCGCACAATCTATTCTGCTGACGGGCGCATTGACTATCCTGGGTGTCATCCTCTTCACGATGCTGGAGCTTTTTGGCGACGTGGCGGCGGCGGCCCACCAGCCAGTGTTCTATCATTTGGGTCTGTTTATCGCCCTGCTAGGGCTTTTGGGCATGTTTCTCTTGTGGTTTATCCCAATGGTGGCCGCATGGAATGGCTACTATCTACGCATTCCGGTGATTGCCGACTACGCCGAACGCTACGCCGCGCCCCCGCGCGAAATCTATCCCGATCAGTGATCAACTTCACACAGTGGTTGGTACTCTCGGTAAGGACTGTAGCCGGAGACGCGCCCGCTCGTTTGTATAGCTGTGACGGATCAGGGAGAGGGTTTCTCTTTCCCACGAACGTATTGTGACGCTACCTCCTCTCTGCTTCATGCGCGGCCCTTCGAGGGCGCCGAAAGCAAGAAATCGCCAGCAGTGTGCGCCAATTTTTCCACAGGAATCATCCTCAGCATGCCACTGAAATACGGCGCTTGATCCGAACCTTCCCAATCTTTATCGTCCCATGTTTCCCGTTCAGGAGATTGATCATGCCTACCGCACACCGGAAAACGGATCTGTCGCCGCTTGAATCGCTGGTGGTTGAACGCGCGCTCGGCGATGACCGCGCAAACACGGCGAATGGCCCGTTGGCGCGCATCCAGGCGTTGACGCAGGAGCGACAGCGTCTTTACGCGAAATCGTCGGCGCGCCCGTATCTCGCGGCGACCAACCGCGCCCGCATTCTCGCGATCAGCGCGGAGATCGAACGTCTCTGGGAGGTCGTGCGCCGCCAGCGCGCCGCCCGCCGTGTCCAGATGGAGCGTGCGCTCAATGT
>JAJPIU010000190.1 GCA_021324535.1 Pseudomonadota bacterium | reverse complement strand
CTTCATGGTCTACTCGTGCAGGTGGGAATGACATAGTATCACCCGCTTGCCCAGTACCATACTCCATCGCGAGCAACCGATCTGCACCTAACGTGAGGAAGCCCCAAGATCCGGGGCGCACTACACACCTCCACGGCTCCTATCCCTACTTCACTCAATTGTCATCATGATATGTTTGTGTCTTCCCTGTCGAGACAAAGCATACGCTATTTTGCGATCCATGTCAAGCATATTGATGGCGGTTTTTCTACTGACTACGCATGCCAAAGAAGAGTCTGTATAAGTGCCAGCCAGTAGCTAAAACATGCGAGCCTCTTCATGTCCCCTCGCTGTGTTCTCCGTGGTCATTCTGCTCTTCCTGCGCCATGCTGGAATGGATGTTGAGCGGGTCGCTGGCGACCGGGCGGCGACGCTGATCGAGATAGTATGCGCTGCCGGGGATCGCCTTGGCGCGGTGCTTCACCTCGGCGGCCAGATAGCTCACCTGATCCAGCGTCGTCACCGGGCGCAGAACGTTGGAGATCACGCCAATCGAGAGGCTCACCAGCGGGTAGGTTTGTGGCTCACGCAGGCTGTTCACTGACTCGAACTGGCCACGCGCCAGGTCTTCGAGTGAGTAGAACGGGCGGCTTTCGGCGTTCCAGCGCAGGATCAGCGCGTCGCAGAGCGCCGCAACATGCTCAGGTGTAGTGATGATGATGAAGTCGTCGCCACCAATATGTCCCAGAAAGTCGTTTGGGCCGCCATGCTCGCGCAATACCTCGCCTGCGATGCGCGCCAGCAGGCGGATCAGATCGTTGCCACGCAAGAAGCCATAGGCGTCGTTGAACGCCTTGAAGTGATCGAGGTCGAAGTAGAGGATCGACCAGAGGCCGTTGCTTTGCAGACGCTGCGCAATCGCGTTTTCCACGAATTGGCCGGAGGGCAGGCTGGTGAGCGGGGAACGCAGGTTGTCTTGCACATGGCGCAGTTGCGTCTGGATGCGCGCCATCAACTCGACATGCTCAAACGGCTTGGTCAGGAAGTCGTCGGCTTTGGAGGCGAACGCGCGCACTTTGTCGGCGGTGTCGTGGCGGGCGCTGAGGATCACAATGGGAATGTGGGCGGTCTTCAGGTTGGCGCGCAGCCGGGCGATGACCTCGAAACCGTCAATCCCTGGCAGCATCAGATCGAGCAGGATCAAATGTGGGGCTTCGCGCACAGCAAGGGCAATGCCTGCCTCGCCGGTATATGCAAGCAGCGTCGTGTAGCCCTCAAGCTCAAGCGTATGCGCGAGCATCTGTGCGATGCCCTGCTCGTCTTCGATCACCAGAATGGTGGGCGGAGCCTCTGGCAAGAGTTCGCCCATGCGCGCCTCCACTATGAACCAATGTAAACCAATGTGAACCAATGTGAACCAATGTGAACCAATGTGAACCATGTAAAGGTATCTACCGCCGTGGAAGATGCTTTCAGTGTACCAGGGGGCAGATCGCTAAGCGTACATCGCTGTGCTGCTTGTCTAACAAGCCTTCCAATATATCTTCGCACAATTTTGGATCGTTCGTAAACGGGCGCGCAGCCGCGCCGGAGGTACTGGCCTGAGAGTCCCCTAGAGTTTACTGATTTGCAGCGCACTGCGCGGTTAGACGATGCGCTGATCTTCCTCGGTAGAGGTAGTCTGCGCCCGAATGAGCGTCTCGGCGCGCTGCAACGCTGCGTCGCGCACGCGCTGCGCATGCTTGGGGAGCGTGCGCTCTGGCAGGGCGTCGGGCGAAAACCAGCCAACCTCGCTGACCTCATCGCTCAAGGTGGGTTCGGCGCCATCGAGTGGGCGGCAACGAAATGTCAGCACAAGCTCACGCTTCTGTGGCTTCTCATACACCCCTACCAACTGCCCGACGACAACGTTCAAGCCCACTTCCTCTCGCACTTCGCGTGCCAGCCCCTCGGCAAGCGTTTCGTTATACTCTAATCCACCGCCCGGAAGGTTCCACCAGCCAATGTCGCTTCGCCGCGCCAGCAGATAGCGCCCGTCGCGCTCGATCAGCGCGCACACGGCAATACGGAATCGAGCGCCGCCCGGCGCCTGGCGCTCCTGCTGGGGCTGCTGTCGCATAGGCGTTTGCTCTGTTTGTTCGCTTGTGTTGTCGTTGGTCATTGACGTTCCTTCCCGAAAAGTCAGGCTGGCGGCAAGAAGAAGGCGACCACCGCCAACAGCAGCCACAGGAAGCACAGTTGCAATCCTTCCAAGAAGGTTGATTCGCCGTCGCGGCTGAGCAGCATATAGATAAAGGTGGCGGCGCCGAAGATGATGACTTCCAGCGGCTTGAAGAACAGATCGAGCGGGTGCGCAGTCAGGAAGCCGGTGATCACCAGGATTGGCGTGACCAGCAGAATCATCTGCACCGAGCCGCCAGCGGTCATTGCCATCGTCACATCCATGACCCCGCGCCGGGCGATCTCTACGGCATCCACCAGCTCAACCAGTCCGCCAAGCACCGGAATGATGATCAGGCCGATGAAGAACTCATAATCTTTGAGTGCGGGATTGTTGGTGAGGATATGCTCGATGGAGCCTGCGAACGCCTCGGACATATAGACAACACCCGCCGCCGCCACCACCAGCAGCACAAACGCGAGAACGCCACGCAGCCAGGCGGTGCGCTCCAGGTAGTTCTCGAAATACTCTCCCTCGGCCCAGCCCTTGCGCTTCGCCTTTGCCTCGCGCCGCTTCTTCTTTTTCTCTTCGAGCAGCTTCCGGCGGGCAGAGGGCGGCGCCTGCTCCTCCAGTTCGCGCTCTGCTTTCTCGCGTTCGGGCGCGAAGAGGGCGTCTACGCCGGGCATGCTGGAAGCGCCCGCCAGCGCCAGTTGCTCACGTCCGCGCTTGATGCGGCTGCGGGCTTTTTGCTGGGCCTTCAGGTCGCGCCTGCGCTGTGCTTTTTCTTGTAGGTTGATTCCTGCGCGCACACGGAAGACCGCAAACGCAATATAGGCGAGATAGCTCACCAGCAGCACTATTGAAACACACAGGCTCAGCGGATAGCGATGGAACAACACGAGCACGTCGGCGGCTTCGTCGAGTGTGCGGGTGTGGGCGAGATACGCCGCGAGCGTTGGCAGGCAGATGCCTGTCACGGCAAGCGCCAGCACGGTAGAATATTCTCCGGCGCGATCAATATCGAACTTCATATGGCCCTGTTTGAGGCAGCCCAGGAAGGTAGCCAGCCCCAAGAAGAGCAATGTTCGCACGATCACTCCTGCGATGGAGCCAAGCACGATCTCAGAGCCGCCCTTGCCCTGGAACGAGAGCAAGACCGAGATGGCAATCGCCAGTTCGGCGGCGTTGCCCGATGTGGTGTGCAGGAACGCGCCGATGAACTCGCCGAGCAATTCCTCAAGTTCTTCGACCGCGCTTTTCAGAAAGCCTGCAAGTGGGATCAGACTTAATCCGGCCAACACGAAAAGAACAGGCCCTTCTGAGAGACCCAGTTGATCGTGGAAGATAACCACAGGAATCAAGAACATAAAGAGATTGGGCCAACGGAACCAGACTGAGCGATCCACAGGAGGTGGCTCCTTTATCACATGTATGACAAGCTGCAAGCGCGACTCACCGACTCGCGCCTGCGCCAGAGAACCGATGATGGTCAGGCGTGAACAGTATACACCCTTGAACCGTGCATCGCCAGCGCCTACGCCAAATGGCGGAGCGACGCTTAGCAGCAACTATGTGACGTGCGCTACATCTTTGTGATGATCTGGCTGGCGAAAGCGAATACCCTATGATCACTCCAGGCGGAGTGTACGCATCGCTGGCTTGCGCGTCATAGTAGACAGAGGGATGGTTCAGAGTACGAGCAGAAACGGAGAACACCTACATGCAGGATGAGGGTGTCGTGGCGCAGCCAGGAAGGCAGAGCGTTCCACTCGGTAGCATGATTGGGCGCTACCGGCTGCTCTCGTCAATTGGGCGCGGCGGCATGAGTGTGGTCTATCTGGGGCAAAGCGTGGATGATCCGTCTGTACTCGTAGCGATCAAGGTGTTCTCTCCTACAGCCTTCCCCGGAGAGGATGGCGCCCCCGAGGAAGCGCGCACCCGCTTCCGGCGCGAGGCGCAGATGGCGACCCGACTCGACCATCCGCACATCCTTCGCGCGCTTGACTATTTGGACTACACCCAGACGGGCGACTTCAGTGTGATCATCTCGCCCTATGTGCCTGGTGGCTCGCTCACCGCCTACCTTGCCACAGCGCATGGCCAGCTTCCGCTCGATGAGTGCGCTCGCATGATCGCGCAGATCGCTTCCGCGCTCGATTATGCCCACCAGCGCGGAGTGATTCACCGCGACATCAAACCGGGGAATATCCTGCGCGATGATCAGGGCAACCTGTTGTTGACCGATTTTGGCATCGCTCGCCTCTATGACAGCGGCTCGCTTGCGCTCACCGCTGCACAGCAGCCCGACCGCTCGCTACTCACGCAGACCGGCGTCATGATCGGTACACCTGCCTACATGGCGCCGGAACAGATTCGTGGGCAGCGTGTCAGCCCCGCCACCGACATCTACGCCCTGGGAGTCCTGGCTTACCAATTGGTGACGGGCCGCCTGCCGTTTACGGGCGCCTCGACCGCCGAGGTGTTGGTGAAGGGCCTGCAAGAGACCCCTGAGGAGCCATCCATGCTTCGCTCTGATCTGCCGGTGGCGGCAGGCGAGGCGATCCTGCAGGCGCTGGCGAAGAATCCCGCTCAGCGGTACAGCAGCGCGGGCGAGTTTGCGGCTACCTTTGCGTTGGAATTGCGGACGGGGCCGCGCGCTGCGCCCACCAGAGTAACCATTCCCCTGCCCGACGCCGATACCCGTAGCGTGGAAGAAGCCGAGCGCATTGCTCATCTGACAACCGCGCCCGATCCGGACTCTCGGGGATATGCAGGGCGCTCAGGCGCCAGGTGGACGATCAGGCCCAGCAGGAGCAGTCGCCAGGGAAACCCATTGGGAGTCTGGGCGCTGGCGCTGGCGGTTCTGGCGCTGGCGGGCGCGCTTGTCTTCGCGGGCTTCAACATGCAAACGCTGGCGCGAGTGTTGGGCTATCAGCCCATTCGCGCAACGACTCCCGCTGGAGCGGTGGCCACCCCAACAAGCACGCCTCTTCCTGGCCTAAAGACATTCGTCCCCACAGGATCGTTGATCTATCGCACGGAGACCCCAGGGGCATGTGATACGCATGGCGCAGTTTGGGCCGCCAACGCCACGGGATCGCAAAACTGTATCCCCGGCGCGTTGCAACTGACCGGTCTGGGGAATTGTCAGTGCCCACTTGGTCTGGTGGAGTTGCAACACCTGCCGGGAGGCGCGTACCCTACCTCCTATATTGTCCAGGTGAACGTAGAATCAGTTGGCCCGCGCGCTGGCGACAAGTTTGGCTTCAAGTTCGACCAGATGGACGCTGGAACTGCGACGCCGGATTCGGGATTGGCGCGTGGCGGCTATGCCTTTCTGATTGATCGCACAGGCGCCTGGGAGTTCAACGAGTACGACGACGACGGCACGCTGACCATTCTCGACGCGGGGCAGGTTAGCGTGGGCGTCGTGGGGATCAATACGCTGACGCTCTCGGTCGCGGCGGATGTTTTCACCTTTTACCTCAACGGCGCACAGATTACCGTCGAGCGTAATTCCACCCATACTGGCGGCCTGATCACGCTGGCGGTCGAGTCGGGCGCGCAGGTCAACTTTCAGGACTTCACGCTGTATGCGCAGCCCGGCGCGTGATATACTCTATTCTGTTGATAGTGATATAGAGTGAGAGCGGTTTACCTTTTTCTCTTACTGAAGGCAGGTGTGCTATGGCGCCACAGAACCCCTATGATCCCTCCCAGGGAAATCAGCAGCCTCCTGATGGAGCGCCTGGAAACGGTGGTTATATCGCGCCACCCTCCGCCGACATCAATCTACAAAACGCGCCTACCATTCGTACTCCGCAGCCATCTACGCCGCCTGAGTATTATCTGTCACCTACGCACCTGTACTATGGTGGCCAACCCTATGCGCCTCCGCCACTACACAGGCCGCATATGCCTGCCTGGGCGCTGGTTGGTGGTGGTGCGATTGCCGCGCTGGTAATCGTGGCGCTGGTGGTCAAGTTCTATCCCTTCGGAGCCGTCACAACGCCGCAGAGAACGCAGGGTACTGGCCAGCCGTCCACCTTCGCAACGCCTACCTTGCCAGGCGCCACACCTACCTTTGTGACCAATACGCCTATGCCTACCACACAATCAACTCCTATTCCCCCTTCGCAGATCGCGCCCCTTGTGTCGGTAGGAAGCCCACTCTACGAGACGACCGCGCCGGGGCAATGCGATCAGCATGGCGCGACCTGGGCGGCGAATCCCTATGCAAGCCAGGCGTGCGTGAGCGGCGCGTTGCAGATGACCGGACTGGGCAATTGCAACTGCCCAATAGGCATTGTGGCGCTGGAGCAACTTCCTTCTACCTATCCGACGCAATATGTCGTTCAGGTGAGCATAAACTCAAGCGGAGCGGGCGCCACCAATCGCTTCGGCTTCAAGTTTTATCAGGCCAGTGACTCCAATCCGCCGGACACCGGCCTCGCGCGTGGGGGCTATGCCTTCCTGATCGCCAGTGACGGCGCCTGGCAGTTCAACTCGTACACCGCTGACGGCACGCTGACCACAGTGGATACCGGCATGTATGGCGCGGGTGTGGCTGGCCAGCACACGCTCGATCTCTCGGTTGGGCCGTCTTCGTTTGGCTTTTATGTGGATGGCAATCTGGTTGCGACGGAGTATGATACAACGTATACCAGCGGGCTGATCGATCTGGTCACGGAGTCGGGCGCGGTCGTGTTGTTCCAAAACTTCGCTCTGTACAGTCAGCCAGGATAAGGTAAGTTGATATGCAGATAGAGCGGCAGGCGCGAGTCGCCGTGGTCGGTGCAGGGTTCGCTGGCCTAATGGCGGCGCGAGCGCTGGCGCAGGCAGGTGCGGATGTTGTCGTGATCGAGGCGCGCGACCGTGTGGGTGGGCGTGTCTATACACGCCGAACGACGAGTGGCGTTGCGCTGGATATGGGCGCACACTGGATCGGCCCAACGCAACGGCGGCTGGCCGCCCTGGCGCAGGAGCTAGGCGTCGCGGCGACCAAGACGTATAACACCGGGCGCAACGTCTACTACCACGGCGGCGTGCGCAGCCTCTACGACGGCGCTATCCCCATTGGTGATCCTGCCGTGGCGGCGGAGGTGGTGCAGGCGACGCTGACGCTGAGCCTGATGGCGACCGAGGTTCCGCTCGATGCGCCCTGGAACGCTCCTAACGCGGCGGAGTGGGACGCGCAGACCTGCGCAAGCTGGCTTGGCGCCAACGTTTCCTCCCAGGAGGCGCGCAACCTGTTGACGCTCGGTATTCAAGCGATCTTTTCCGCCGAACCGCGCGACCTTTCGCTACTGCATGTGCTATTCTACACCCATTCCGGCGGTGGCCTGATGGATTTGCTCAACGTGGCGGGCGGCGCGCAGGAAAGCGGCTTTGTCGGCGGCGCACAGCAGATCGCCAAGCGTATGGCCGCCGACCTGGGTGAGCGCGTCATCCTTGATACGCCTGTGCGCGCTATCGAACAGGATGAGCGGGGCGTGCGCGCGCTTGGCGATACGCTGACCGTGAGCGCCGAGCGAGCGATCATCGCGCTGCCGCCGACGCTGGCGGGCCGCCTGCGCTATACGCCTGCCCTGCCAGGCGCGCGCGATCAACTGACCCAGCGCATGCCGATGGGAACCGTCATCAAAGTTCAGTGCGTCTATCCTACGCCGTTCTGGCGCGACGAGGGGCTGACCGGCCAGGCGTCGAGCGATAGCGGAGCAGTACGCATCACCTTCGATATGACGCCAGATCAGGGCGCGCCTGGTGTGCTGCTTGGCTTCATCGAGGGTGACAAGGGCCGCGCATGGGGACGCCGCAGCCTGGAAGATCGCCAAGCCGCCGTGGTAGACTGCTTTGCGCGCTACTTTGGCGAGCAGGCGCGCCAGCCTCTTGAATACATTGAGTTCTCCTGGGCGGAGGAGGAGTTTACGCGCGGCTGCTACGCAGGCTACATGCCTCCTGGCGTCTGGACAACCTTCGGCGAGGCGTTGCGCGCGCCCATTGGGCGACTCCATTGGGCGGGAACCGAGACGGCCACCGTCTGGAACGGCTATATGGATGGCGCGCTGCAATCGGGCGAACGCGCCGCGCGTGAGGTAATGGGGGCGCTGACCTAACCCCTACCCCCTCCCCGAACGGGAAGGGGAGATCGTGGCCAATGGGGATCTGCTGCTATGCCAATCTCCAGCCCGCGCAGGCGGGCTTTGTGGCGCAGCCCTTAGGCGCGGTTTTAACCGCCCGCCACTACGACGCCCGCTACGACGCCCGCCGGATTGCCGCCTGCCACTGGCCGCCATCTCACCTCTATCCATCTCATACAAGGAGACACGCCTATGGCGACACGCGAAGAGCTACGCGAGGCGCTCGACGATTATACCCAGCGGGCGCAGAGCAACGAGCGCGTCCGCAAGACGCTCAAGAACTGGAACAGCGTCATTCACCTGGATGTCACCGACCTGGGGATCGCCTACACCATGACGATAGTCAACGGCGAACTGACCGACATACAAGATGGCGCGGTAGGTACACCCGATCTGATCGTCTCAGGCAAGAGCGAAGACCTGACGAATATCTTCTGGGGCGACGAAAATCCTGCATCGAACTATATGCAGGGGGCGATCACCACGCGCGGCTCGCAAGAAGACGTGATGCGGCTCGACGCGATGGCCATGCTGCTCTATCTCGACGCTGAAAAGAAATAGGTAATAGTCCTTCTTCCCCCTTCCCGTGTGGGGAAGGGGGCCAGGGGGTTAGGTATGGCGACACAGTTGCGTCGTGCGCTGGGGCTGCGCTCCGTGGTGAGTACCTCGACGGGGCTGGCCTTCGCCGCGATTGACTATCTGGCGGTGGCCTCGCTGGTCGGCGGCGTCGCCGGAGATTCCGCCTGGCTGGCCGTCGTGATCGCAGGCGTGTTGTTGCTGCTGGTGTGGGGCGCCTTCAGCGAACTGAACGGGTTGTTCCCTACGGCGGCGGCCATTCGCTTGTATATGGCAAAGGCGATGGATGACCGCGTCGCGCTGACGATCACCTTTACCTACCTGTTGACTATCGTGCTGGTGGTGGCCGCCGACGCCTATATCGTGGGCAGCGCCATTGCCTATGTGCTGGGCGGCGCGTTGTGGGTAGCTATCGTTTGTATCGTGGCGCTGCTGGCGCTGGCTACGCTTTCCAATCTGCGCGGCATCCGTGTGGCGGGAAACGTGCAAGACATCGCGACGTATACGGTGCTGCTGGCAAGCGCCGTGATCGCGATTATGGCGCTGGCGCGCGGCGCGTTTGCCTTGCGTACGCCGCTCAACCCCGTGGACGCCAGCCATCCCATCACGAATCTGATCGAGGCGGTCGCGCTGGCTATCTTTGTGTATAGCGCGTTCGAGTGGGTGACGACCAGCGCCGAGGAGGCGCGCTCGCCGCAGCTCATTCCGCGCGGGATGCTGATCGCGTTGGGGTTACTCTGTGGCGTCTGCGCGCTGCTGACGCTAGGAATGAGCCATCTGCTGACGCATGCGCAACTGACCACCGCCTATCCGCAGTTGTTCCTGGCGGAGCATGCGGCGGGTAGCGTCGGTCTGTTTGTCATGCTGGTGGTAACGATGCTCACGGCGGTCAACACCTTCAACGGCGCGTTTTTGACGGCCTCGCGCTTTATGTACGCGACGGCGCGCGAGGGCAGCCTGCCGCCGATCTTCGCTCGTCTCAATACGTGGGCCGCGCCCTGGGCGCCGATCCTGGCTTTGGGTAGCGGTTCGTTGGTCTGCGCCATTGTGGTGGCGCTGACAGGCGCATGGCCAGTCTTGGTGGCGACGGGCGCGGCGCTGGAGGCGATGATCTACGCAGTGGCTGGCTTCTGCGTCTGGCGGCTGAGACGTACGGCGCCCGATCAGGAACGTCCGTTTCGCATGCTGCTGGCGGGGCCGCTGGGCTTGCTCAGTTGTGTGTTGTTTGGGGCGCTGGCGCTGATCGCCAGCGTGACGGTTGGCACGGCGACCAATCCGGCGCCATTGATTATCATCGTAGTGGTGGGTATCCTGGCGGCGTTGTATGTGTTACTGGCGCTGCCGCGCATCCGGCGTGCGGAGGCGGCGCGGCGTGCGGCGCGTGGCAGCCGCCGTGAGGCGGCGCGGGCGGCTAAGGCGCAGGCGCAACAGGGCGTGGGCGATAGTACGCCGTAGCGTTGGTGATAGGGGGATGGCGGCCGCCTTCGCGTAGCACGGCGCTCCTCGTTTGCCGCTGCCGTATGGTGGGGTTCGTTGCTTGCCAGATAGCCCTCCTATGTGGCATACTCTCTACTCCAGGCCGCGTAGGGGGCTTTGTGGCGCAGCCTTTAGGCGCGCGTTCACGCGCCCGCCACCCACGGCCTGCCACCCGGCGCGTTGCACACGCCTATCCTGACGAACCAAATGAAACGGAACATATCAATGTCGAATACCGAAGAGAGAGCATCGCTGTTCACCGTCGCGGCGCTCAACATCTATCCCATCAAATCCTGTGGAGGCATCGCGCTCGATGTTGGCGAGATCGGTCTGCGGGGCTTTCGCAATGATCGTGCGTTCATGCTGGTCACGCCGCAAGGACGATTCATCACCCAGCGCGAGCAGCCGCGCATGGCGCTCATTCGGCCCACCATCAGCCGAGATGGATCGCTGCTGATCAAGACTCCAGGCATGCCAGAGTTCACGCTAACGATCAAAGATACAGGCGCGCCAGGCCAGGTAGTCGTCTGGAAGTCCACCTGCGACGCCATTGATCAGGGTGATGAGGTGGCCGAGTGGTTTTCGTCTTATCTAGGTATTCCCTGTCGGCTGGTGGCGATGGAGCGTGAGCATGAGCGCAAGGTCAATCCCGACTTTGCCATTGGCGCATATGATCAGGTGGGCTTCGCCGATGGCTACCCCTTCCTGCTCATCTCAGCCGCCTCGCTGGATGATCTGAATACGCGCCTAAGCGATCCCTTGCCGATGAACCGATTCCGGCCAAACATCGTCGTCTCCGGCAGCGCCCCCTATGAGGAAGACACCTGGCGCGTCATTCGCATCGGCGAGGTAGTTTTCCATATCGTCAAGCCGTGCGCGCGCTGCCCCATCCCCACAACCAATCAGGAGACCGCCGAGCGCCTCAAAGAGCCGCTGAAGACACTGGCCACTTATCGCCATGCCGCACGCGGCGTGATGTTCGGGCAGAACCTCATCCACGAGCAGCAGGGAATCATCCGCGTTGGTGATAGCGTGGAGGTATTGGAAAGAGCCAACACGCCCAATTTTACCCTGCGCACAAAAAACTAAAAGCCCCCTTCCCATAGAAGGGGAGGGGGTGGGGGATAGGTAAGCTACCTACCGCGCTGCTGTCGTGCGCGGCTTGGGGTTGCGATCCAGGAAGACGATGATCGCGGCAATGGCTAGAATGACCAGCGGGATGACACCGGCCCAACCTGCCACAAAGATCATCACGATTCCTGCGATCAGCATCAGGACAGAGGATGTGCGTGGGAAGAAAAAGGCGATGATGGCGCCAATCAACGCCAGGATGAACATGCCGATGCCCGTTGGCGTATGCGCCTGGCCTAATCCATTCTGGATGGCGCTCACCGTAAAGTGAATGAGCGTGATAATCAAGGCGACAATCGCGCCGATGATCCCAATCGCAGCTCCAATCAGACGCATCACAGACTCGAAAATGCCTTTCAGCATGCGTAGGTTCTCCTTTGTGTTCTTCAAGTTCGCCGAGGCTCACATGGTTGGCAATCGGCGACAACATGGTTTCAGTGGCGCGGTTGGCCTATGGGTATTACGTGACGAAGCGGCCAACGTTGCACAGCAGATACACCATAGCAGATCAATCTGCCCGGCGGCAAGCGTGCAAGGAAGGCGCCAGAAATCGCTCCCCTGACACAGCCTTTCTACTGGCTTGACACATACACATCATACGGCATATGCTCTTCGCAACCCTACAAAGGCGCATAGGGAGACGTGTCATCCCAGAGTAGATGGGCGGAGCAGAGAGGAAGCACCAATGGCGGAGTCTTCGTTTACCCCAATGGGAACCGGCGTCGAGGCGGAGATTGCGGCGGCCCAGGCCGGAGGCGCCCTGCCAGCCGCGCTCCAGGCGCCCACACGCGCGGTGGGGATCGGCTTCACGGCGATGCTCTGCCTGGCGAACGTCGCGCTCTGGCTCAGTATGCAGCCCGTCGCGCTCATTTTGCTGCCCAGGCAGGTAGAAACATTTGTCTCGAAAGCGCAGATCGCCGACGCGCTGGGCCTCATCCTGGGGGTTGGCGCGTTCGTCTCGATCTTCTCCAATGCGCTGGCGGGAGCGTTCTCTGACCGCACTACCTCGCGCTTTGGGCGGCGGCGTCCGTGGCTGCTGCTCTGTTCGCTGCTGACGGCGGCGACGCTGGCGCTGCTGGCGAACGCGCCCGCCATCTACGTACTGGTGATCGGCTGGGGACTCTATCAACTCTTCGCGAATGGCGTGCTGGCGGCGCTGGTCGCCATTGTGCCGGATCGCGTGCCTGAGGCGCAGCGCGGCTCTGTCTCGGCGTTTGTGGGGCTTGCGCTGCCGCTGGCGCAGGTGGTTGGCTCGGTTTTGATTGCGCTGGTGGTGACGGAGACGCATGCGGGCTACTATCTACTGATTGCCCAATTGTTGATCATCATCGGTATATTTGTGTTCACCCAGCCCGACGCGCCGCTGCCCAAGGGCTATATGCCACCGTTCAAGCTCTGGCCATTCATTAAGAGCTTCTGGATCGATCCGCGCCGCTATCCTGACTTTGGCTGGGTGTGGATCACGCGCTTTCTGGTGATTTTCGGCTACTCCGCCGGAACGAGTCTGTTGTACCTCTACCTGCAATTTGCCATCCATTTGACCAACAACGCAAGCAAAAACGGGCCTTCGATTGGCCTTGGCATTGTGGAGGTGCAGCTTATCGCGGTGGGGCTGCTTGTTGTCTCCAGCATCATCGGTGGCATGCTCTCCGACCGCTTCAAGCGCCGCAAGCCGTTTGTGATGGTTTCCACCGCGCTGATCGCTATTGCGCTGCTGAGTCTCGGTTTTTTCTATGCGTGGCCGTTCGTGCTCGCGGCGGCTGGCGTGCTGGGCTTTGGCTTCGGCGCGTACCTCGCGGTGGATATTGCGCTGGTCACGCAGGTGCTTCCCTCGGCGCATGATCGCGGCAAGGATATGGGCATTTTCAACATCGCCAACGCGCTGCCACAATCCTTCGCGCCCATCGCAGCCGCGTTCTTCCTCGATCATTTCAACAATAGCTTTGCCGCCGTCTTTATCTTCGCCGCTGCGGTGACGCTGCTGGGTGCGCTGCTCGTGCAGCCGATTAAGAGCGTCAGATGACGCTCAGATGATGCGATGAAGAGAAACGATATGGAGCAGTGGGTGAGAGCCGCGCGCTCGGTGTGGGCGCTGCGCTGGCTGCTGTGGGGAGGTGTCGTCGCTGGCAATGTGGCGCTGATTGTGCTGTGCTGGCTGTTCATCTGGCCGCGTTTCTCGCACAACGATGTCAACCACTACTATTTCTACGCGCACGATTTCTGGGTGGGACGACCACACTACTTGCCGCCGTACCACCGCGTGCCTGCGGAGTATCCGCCGCTCTCGCTCGCCATCTTCTCGCTGACCATGTTTCCCAGGTCATCCAACATCCAGTTGGTGTTTGGCCTATGGATGGTCGCGTTTTGCCTGCTGGGCGCTGTGGGCTTCGCGCGCTACTCAGCGCGGCCACGCTGGCGCGCCGCGCTGACCTATCTGGCGTATGTGACGTGGGGAACGGGGTTGCTTTTCCTTTCGCGCTACGATCTGATTCCGGCACTGGCCACCTGCGCGGCGCTGTGGGCGGCGCAGCGGCGGCGCTTCACGCTGGCGTATGCGCTGCTGGCGGTGGGCGTGCTGCTCAAGGTGTATCCCATCTTTCTGACGCCGCTGCTGGTTGTCGAGGAGTTTACCCTTTCCCCTGCTCTCCCCCACTGGGGGAGGGAGAATAAGGTGTTTGTCCGACAGGAGGGGGAGAAGCTTCGGTGGCGGGAGGCGCTGCCAGTTTTTTTGCCTATTGCGCGGGGCGTTGGGGTGTTTGCAGCGATCATTGTGGCAGGGTTTCTGGCTGCCGCGTGGATCGATCCGAAGCATGCCTATGGCTCCATCACGTTCGCGGGGGTGCGCCCCATCGAGATTGAGTCGTTTCCCGCGACGATCTTCTGGCTGGCGACCTTCTTTGGCGCGCACGCCATTCCCACCTTCAACTTTGCCTCGCACAACTACGAGGGAGTGTTTGACATCGCGCTCAAGCCCTTCTTTTTGGAGTTGCTGGTGGTCGGCTGCCTTGTGGTCTATGTGCAGCGTGCGCGTGGAAAGATCACGCTGGCGCAGGCGTTCCTGGCGTGCGTCTGTGTGGTCATTCTGACGGGGCGTGTCTTCAGCCCGCAGTATCTGCTGTGGGCGCTGCCGCTGGCAGCCGAGGCCGACGGGTTCAGCCTGTTGTGGATCGCCATCTGCGCGCTCACCGTGATGGAATATCCCTTCTTGTCAGATTTTTCGCATGGCTACAGTACACTCTTTCTGAGCGTGGTGGCGCTACGAAATGTGCTCCTTGCGGTGGCGACGCTGCGGGCGTTGTTTCCTGCATGGTTCGTGCGCCTGCGCACGTTGAGTAGCCCTGCGGCGAAGCGGGCGGGCGGTTGAAACCGCGCCGAAGGGTTCCGCTCCGCTTCACCACAAAGTCCGCCTAGAGAGCGGACGGCGTCGACTCGGCTGGGAAAAAAGGATTGCTATCAGGCGGGCAATATGGCCATCTACCCCACCACCGCAGGAGACTCCGGCTCTGTGGACTCCGTTACGCTCTTCTCTGCGCCTGCTGGCGTCCCTTCCTCGCGGAAGGCACTGACCAGCGGAATGTCTTTCAAGAAGATCGCTGAGATGAGCACAATGCCGCAGAAGATCAAGATAGTGAGCATGCCATGCTGAATCGCCACCACCAGCGATTGCTTCAGCGCCTCGAACACCTGATTGAGCAATTGCCCCGTCTGATGGATCGCTTCTGCCTTCGCCTTTGCCGCCGCTGCGGCGACTGCGGCAGCCTTGCCAGGGTTGGGTGGGATGTGCGCCGAGGCCTGCGCCGCAGCCTTCGCCGCAGCGATGCGCCCGGCGTAGCCCTCAGCCGTCTTCACCACAGTATCATGGTAGGTTGGATTAACCAACACCTGCGGGTCGGTTGCGAACTTCAGCCCTTGCGGCGTCAGTTGCTTCGCTGTGGAGGCAGGGATGCGTGTGAGGATGTCGCTGGCGATGGTGTTGTTCACCACGGCGCCCACGATGGCGACGCCGAGCGTCTGGCCGACCTGCTGCATGTAGCGCACGGCGCCGGTGCCAACGCCCATCAGGCGGCGTGGCAAGGCGTTTTGCACGGCCAACGTCTGCACTGAAAAGAACATCCCTAGTCCGACGCCCGCAATTACCATGAAGACCGCCGCTGTGGGGATACTGGTATTGAGCGTCATGCGCGAGAGCAAAAAGACGCCGAGTGACATCACCAGCGCGCCGATAATGGTGATCGCCTGATAGCGTTTCAACCTGGCAATCACAAAGCCGGAGACCGACGCGCCGATGACCAGGCTAATCGTCAGCGGAGTGATCACCTCGCCGGAGTTCGTCGCCGATTCGCCAAGCGCGCCCTGCAAGAAGAGTGGCAGCTCGATCACCAGCGAGAGCAACACAGCGCCCATCGCCAATGCCTGTATTGCCGTCGCCGCAAAGATTTGATTCTTAAACAGCGAGAGCGGCAGCACTGGCTCGACCGCGAACCGCTCGATCACCAGGAAGAGCGCATAGAGCACGCCCGCGCCCACCAGCGCGCCGATCACCTGAGGCGATCCCCAATCATAGGTTGCGTTGCCGCCCCAGGTCAGGCCAAGCAGCAGACAGATCGTCGCCGCCGAGGCGACCAGCGCGCCTGCGACGTCAATCCTGCGGATGGCCTCCCAGCCAGAAAAGCGATTTGTACGCACGCTAAGATTCGTCGGCATATAGATGAGCAAGGCGATCAACGCCAGTATGCCCAGTGGCAGATTGATATAAAAGACCCAGCGCCAGCGGGTGGCGTCGGTGACGAATGAGCCGACCAGTGGGCCGTGATCGGTTAGCCAACCGCCAACCGTCG
>JAJPIU010000242.1 GCA_021324535.1 Pseudomonadota bacterium | reverse complement strand
GGGCAGACGGGATGGCGCATGGCATGGCGCCTGCTGGGTCAACGACACACGCCGCCCAGGAGTGCGGCGATACGCGCAGGGCGCCTGCTGCTTCCCGCGCGATACTACCACTCGTGGGGAGAGTCCGCACCCTCCGCTCTTGAGGCGGACTTTGTGGTGGAGCGAAGCGAAACCCTTAGGCGCGGTTTCACCTACCAGCCCACCCACTGTGGTACACTCTCTAGAGGCGCTTCATATATGGAAGCGTCTTTTATCCTGGCTGCTTATAAGCATGCAATCATCTGTTGGAGAGTATTTGTCATGTCGCTGGAGACCCCGGAGAGCCTTACCACACCTTCGCCACTACCGCCGCAGGCCACGGAGCCAACGGGACAGCCCAGCGCAGGCGTTTCATCCTCGCTCACCCATCCACGCAAACCGCTGAACGATTGGCGTGTGCTGCTGGCGGTCTTCACGCTGGCGGGCATCGTCGAATCGCAGGCATTCGGCCACCTCAACGCCTTCCGCCCGATCTTCCTGCTTCAGCTTGGCGTGCCGCCGTCGCTGGTTCCCACGTGGGTGGGCATTCTCGCGGCGACCGGCTTTGTGATCGGCCTGCCGCTGTTACCGTTCTGGGGAGTGTGGGCGGATCGCTATAGCCGCAAGTTGATCATTGTGCGCAGCGCCTATATCGAGGGTGTGCTGTTCACGGTCGCCGCGTTCAGCCCCAACGTATGGGTGCTTGCCTTCGCGCAGTTACTCGGCGGCTTCGTGTTTGGCAATACGGGTG
The DNA here is from genome assembly GCA_021324535.1 of Pseudomonadota bacterium. Classification (GTDB taxonomy): domain Bacteria; phylum Chloroflexota; class Ktedonobacteria; order Ktedonobacterales; family JADMIN01; genus JAJPIU01. Next base: position 2,981 of record JAJPIU010000242.1, on the reverse strand, counting down.
TGATGCTGGCGATGTTAGCCGACGCCACGCCACGCAGACGCCTGGGGCTGGCTGTGGGCATCGCCAGCGCGGGCTTTCCCATCGGCTCCTCGATTGGTCCCTACGTCGGCGGTCTTGTCGTGCAGGCGTATAGCGTGCGTGTGCTGCTCTTTGGCGACGCCGTGCTTTCCGCGCTGATGGGCCTGGCGCTCACGCTGATCGTGCGCGAGGAGCCGCATGTGAAGGCTGCTGGCGCGAAGGTATCGGCGCTGCTGCGGGCGGCTGTGCGCGACATCACGGCCTCGCCAATTGTTTCGCGGCTGTTCATCCTCTACTTCATCGCGATGTTTGGCCTGACGCTCGTTCAGCCGTTCGTTCCCATCCTCCTGCAAGACCTGTATCGCGGCCCGGCGCCACAGCTCCCCAGCATGATCGGGACGACGTTGACGCTGGCCGGGATTGCGATGGCGATCACGACGCCGCTGTGGGGCCGATTGGGCGACATCATCGGACGCTGGCGCACGCTGCCGATCTGCCTGGGCGCGCTGGCGGTGGGTGTCCTGGCGATGGGACTCTCGGCCACGCTGCTGCCGTTGCAGGCGTCCATCATTGGGATCGGTCTCTTCCAGGGTGGCGTCGGAACGACGGTGGTGGCGCTACTGGCGTTGCTTGCCCCCGAAGAGCGCCGCGCCTCGATCCTCAACTTCTCATTGTTGCCGTCGCAGCTTTCCTGGTTCATTGGGCCAATCATCGGCGCGGGGCTGGTGCGGCTCTCGCTACGTGCGCCGTTTGGGGTGGGCGCGCTGGCGCTGGTGGGCGCGCTGGTGCTGGCGCTCTGGCTGGCGCGAGCGGCGCGTCGAGTGGCCGTGGCGGGCGGGTGAAACTGCGCCTATGGGCGACGCTACTCCGAATCTGCCTGCGCGGACTCGTTCAGGGCTGAATAGCTATCAAGCGAGTACACCCTGCCTGCGAAAAGTGATGATCGGTTGTAAGCGCCAGCCTCTTCATGTTCATCAGCTACTCTCGTGCCGCCAGTGTATTCGCCAGGTGGCGCCACCCGCCTCCCCTGGGGTACACTTCATGGAAAAGCCCGATAGACTCCATCCCACTCCAAGCAGGAGATACATTCCATGCCACACCGCCCACATGAAGGGCCGCAACATCCGCCTACTGAGGCTAACGGCCAGCAGCATGCCCATGAGCAGGCCGACTACCTGACAGGAGAACGTATCACGCCGCAGCGGCTCACGCCCGATATGACCGTCGCCGATCTGATCGACTCGTCGTTTCAGGCGTATAACGCGGGGCGCATCAGCGAGGCCGCGCGCCTCTACGCCCGTCGTATGCTCGATCCTGAGCAGGATGTGACGGTCTGCCTGACGGTGGCGGGCGCGATGACCCCGGCGGGCGTGGGCGGCGCGATCATCACGCTGATGGAACGCGGCGCGATAGACTTCATGGTCAGCACAGGCGCCAACCTGTATCACGATATTCACTACGCGCTCGACTTCGCCCTGCATCGCGGCAGCTTCAAGCTGAGCGATCCCGAACTGTACGAGGCGGGCGTCATTCGCATCTACGACATCCTCTTCCGCGACGAGGTGTTGCTGGATACGGATCGCTTCCTGCGCGAGATCTTCAAGACGTTTCCGCAACGCCCGATGTCCACCGCCGAGCTGCATCACCTGATCGGCGAGCGGCTGCTGGAGCTTGGCGTCGAGCCGGAGCGGTCGGTGCTGGCAATGGCGGCGCGCTGGAATGTGCCTATCTACACCTCCTCGCCAGGTGATTCCTCGATTGGCATGAATCTGGCGCGCCACCAATTGGACGGCTATGCGCTGACCATCGATCCGCTCTACGATGTGCATGAGACGACGGCTATCGTGCAGGCGGCCACTCGCAATGGCGTGATCATCCTGGGCGGCGGCTCGCCCAAGAACTTCTATTTGCAGACGCAGCCGCAGTTATGGGAGGTGCTTGGCATCAACAAGGGCGGGCACGACTATTTCATCCAGGTGACGCAAGACGCTCCCCACTGGGGCGGCCTGTCCGGCGCGACACCATCTGAGGCGGTCTCGTGGGGCAAGATCAAACCCGACCAGCTCGATGACAGCGTGGTGGTCTACGCCGATACTACCGTGGCCTTCCCGCTGATCGCCGCCTATGCGGTCGCACGCGCCAAACCTCGCCCACGCCGCGAACTCTATACCCAGCGTGAACGCATGCTGGCCGACCTGCGGAGCGCGTATCAGGCGAACCAGGCGAATCAACAGAAAACGGCCCCCACCCCTGCCCTCTCCCCCGCTGCGGCGGGAGAGGGGAGAACCGGCAGGAGCGAGAAAAGGAGCTGATGCTATGCGTGAGGTGTTGGATGATATTGAGCGGTGGGCCGCTGCGGGCAAGCGCGTGGCGCTGGCGCAGGTGGTCTCGGTGGTGGGGTCGGCTCCGCGTGCGGTGGGCGCTGCCCTGGCGGTCAGCGACGCGGGCGACATCAGCGGGTCGGTGAGCGGTGGGTGTGTCGAGCCGGATGTGATCGAACAGGCGCAGGAGATTTTTCGGGAGATGCGCCCCGGCGCGCGAACCGTCGGCCCAGGCGCAAGGCTGCTGACCTATGGCGTCAGCGAGGAGGAAAACTTCGAGCGCATCGGCCTCTCGTGCGGAGGCGAGATTCAGGTCTTCGTGCGTGCGCTCGACCCCGAAGATTGGCGGGCGCTGGCAAAGGCGATACGCGCGGGCCAACCGGCGATCCAGGCAACGAACATCACCGGCGGCCCGGAGTTGCTTGGCCTGGCGGCCACCTGGGTTGGCTCCAATCAGGCGCCGGTAGAGGGCAGCCTGGGATCATCCACCTTTGATGATCCTGCCAGCAAGATCGCCCAAGAGATGCTGCGTCATGGCGCATCGGGTATACGCAGCATCCCCACAGCGAGCGAGGGCGAGCAGCCATTGCAGGTGTTCTTCGCCAGCTATCCGCCCCAGCCAACGTTGATCGTCATCGGCGC